>RDXM01000104.1 GCA_004292595.1 Candidatus Kapaibacterium sp.
TCGATTGTAAAATGAATAGTTTCAATTCTCCGAAACAAGGCAGCATGCTGCCTTGCTCAAATCAAAGTATTCAAAATACAGTCAAAACGGTATAAGTAGTTTTTTATCCCTGCTCTGAACGCACAAACCGCACCAAATCTTGTCTTTGAGCAATTTTCCACAAATCATGGACTTCCGCAAAATTCTGTGTATGCTCTTCTTCAAGACAAACGCGGCTTTCTTTGGATGGGAACGCAAGATGGGCTGTGCCGCTTCGATGGCTATGAGTTTGTCGTGTATCGTCGTCAGCATCGTGTAAAAAACACACTTTCAAGTAATTTCATCAGTAGTCTTGCCGAAGATAACGAAGGCAATATCTGGGTAGGAACACAAAATCGCGGATTGAACCGCCTCAATACACGCACCGGAAGCATTTCCGTTTTTGAGAATGATTCGACAAATCCGAAAAGCATGAGCAACAATGTGATTTGGACACTCATGCGCGATGCCAAGGGACGCATTTGGGCGGGAACAAGTCAAGGAGTGAATATTTTTGTGCCTCAAAGCGGCACATTTACAAGAATTATCCACAATCCACAGGATTCCACAAGCCTCAACCACAACCAAGTACGAGCGTTTGCCGAAGCAAAGGATGGCACGGTGTGGATTGGCACACAAAACGGCTTGAATTGCTATAATCCTCAAACCCGCTCCATTACTCGTTTTTCGCTTCCTCTTTCCGATGAAATGCCTACCAATAATTTTATCACGGCTCTTTTTCTGGATGCAAACGGCATTCTCTGGATTGGCACCGATGCTGGTGTTCTCAATCGTTTCGACACGAAAAAGCACGTATTTACGACATTTCGCTGCAATCACGGTGAAAATCTTGCTGATAATTATGTACGAGCAATCAAGCAAGATGCTCAGGAACGCCTCTGGATTGGCACAAATACGGGTGGTCTGCTCTGTTTTCATCCACAAACAAGCACCATGACCGCCTGCAAGCGCGAAGCACATACTATCAAAAGTCTGCCAGAAAACACAGTAATTTCCTTGCTTGTCGAACCGTCAGGAACGCTCTGGGTCGGCACAAACAATGGCGGCGTATGCCGGACACTGCCCTATCCACAACGCTTTACGAGCATCGGAGAACAACGCGCCGTTGCGCTGCACCCCGCCTCTGAGGCGCTCCAAAGCACGATTATACGAGCGTTGCGCGAAGATAGAAATGGTAATCTCTGGGTTGGCACACGTGGTGGCGGTTTGTATTGGTTCTCGCCCCGCGAGATGCGCATTGAGCGTATTGCATTGCCCTTCAAGAAATTACAGCCTTCGTCGAATGCTCTACCTCAAAGCAGTAATCAAGCGAGTAATCAAGCGACAAGTCAGCCCACAGAGCGTGTTTGGTCAATTTTGCAAACTCGCGCTGGTACGCTGTGGATTGGCACAGACAACGGCGTGTACGTGCTGGACGCTACGACTAAGCGCGTTCAATGGACATTCAACAATACTCCCAATGACAGCACCAGCCTGAGTTCTAATCTTGTCCGTTCTTTGCTGGAAGATGCAGACGGGAATATTTGGATTGGCACACGCAACGAAGGCGTAAATCGCTACAACCCTCAAACCCGCACCAATACTATTTTCAAACATAATCCCACCAATCCCAATTCCTTACCAGCAAACAACGTGTGGTCGCTCTTGCAAGACCGTTCGGGAACGATATGGCTCGGAACAGTAGCGGGCGGATTAGCAAGATTTGATGCGGCTCGCAGCGTTTTTACATCGTTTCGCACCAATACGGAGGATTCCAGCTCTATTATCAACGATATTGTGTGGTCGCTCGCCGAAGACCGCACTGGTACTCTCTGGGCAGGAACAAACGGCGGTTTAGCGCGATTCGATGCGGCAACGCAAACATTTTCCAATTTTACTCGCGCTCACGGATTGCCGAATGATGTGATGTATGGTGTCGTCGAAGGCAGCGACGGCTATTTGTGGCTCAGTACCAATGGTGGACTCTCGAAATTTCATCCACACACAGGCGAAGTTCGCAACTATGAGGTAAGTAGCGGTCTGCAAGGCAATGAATTTAATGGAAATGCGTGTTGTCGTGGCGCGAGCGGAAAGCTCTACTTTGGCGGCTCGCAAGGCTGGACTATGTTTTATCCCGATAGCATCCGCGATAAACATTTTCAGCCGCCTCTGGCAATTACCAATCTTCGGCGTACAACCTCGAAAGGCGCACAGGAAGAAACCTTGTTTTCTTCAGAGGAAATCACCGTTTTGCCAAATACATATGCGCTGTCATTGGACATTGCGGCATTTGATTTTACTGCTCCGGAAAAAATACGCTATCGCTATATGCTACGAGGCTTTGATGAAAATTGGAGCATCACCGACGCACAGCACCGACGCATCACGTACACAAATCTTCCTGCGGGCGAATACACGCTCATCGCACAAGCAACCAATAGCGACGGTATTTGGAGCAAGCACAGCCAACAGGTGCGTATTATCGTCATTCCGCCATGGTGGCAAACGTGGTGGTTTCGCCTAAGTATGATTCTTGTGTGCGGAATGAGTATTGCTGGCGGAGTGCAATGGAGATTATATGCCGCCAAGCGCGACAACCAAAAACTCACTGCTCTTGTCAAAGAGCGCACCAATGCACTTGCAGAAGCAAATCAGGAAATGGAAATTGTCAATCAAACGCTGCACGAACAAAATCAGGAATTGAAAGCCTTGAACGCGGAAAAAAATGAGTTTTTGGGCATCGTCTCCCACGACCTAAAAAATCCCCTTTCGGCGGTGCGTGGCATGGCAGAGATTTTGGCAGAATCCGATAGCGCAGACGCATCAGTGCTTTTGAAAGCAATCGTAAATACAAGCGATAGAATGCTGGATTTAGTCAAAAATTTGCTCGATGTGAATAGAATGGAAACGCAAGGGATTCAGCTATTCTGCGTAGAGCTTCCCGCCGTCGCTGCACTCGAAATGAAAGTAGAAGAATATTCAGGAGCAGCATCAGAAAAAAACATTCAATTTCACCTTGATTATTCCGATGCTTCGACAACCGCTTTCGCAGATGAGCAAGCATTCATGCAGGTTTTAGACAACCTTCTCTCTAATGCCGTAAAATACTCTCCTCATGGGAAAAACATTTGGGTTTCGTGTGAAGCGCAGGCAAAGACGACACAAGTCCGCATCAAAGACGAAGGACAAGGCATGACCGAAGATGATTTGAAGCAGCTGTTTGGAAAATTTGCCAAACTCTCTGCCCGCCCAACAGACGGCGAACACTCAACAGGGCTTGGGTTGAGCATTGTCAAAAAATTGGTTGAAAGTATGAATGGCAAGATTTGGTGCGAATCTGAATACGGAAAAGGAGCAACGTTTATTCTGGAGTTGCCACACAACGCACCGCACAACACACCGCTTACGCTTCAAGCCTAACGACTTCGCCGCGCAAACCCCGTCGGACGGCTAGTGCCCTAGCGATACCAGCCGTCCGACAAAAATCCAGAGAACGGAAATGTGCGTAGCTGCACAAAACGTTACTCGCTCCGAAGCGATTGCACGGGATTCGCCTCCGCTGCCCGCCACGACTGCCCTGCAACGGTCAAAAATGCTATCGCCACTGCAGCCGCGCCCGCGCTGGCAAATACCCACCACGACAATTCCACACGATACGCAAAATCCTGAAGCCATTTGCCAGCAGCCCAGTATGCAAGGGGTGTTGCGAGGACGATGGCAATGCCAACCAATTTCAAAAAGTCTTTCGAGAGAAGCGCGATAATACTTGCCACCGACGCGCCTAGAACCTTGCGGATGCCAATTTCTTTCGTGCGTCGCTCCGCCGCAAATGCAGCCAATCCGAACAGTCCTAACGACGCAATGACGATTGCTACAATCGTTATCGCCATCAGCGTTTGTGCGAGGTTCTCGTCGTCAGCATACAGTTTTGCAAACTCCGCATCAAGAAATTTCAATTCAAGCGGAAACTCAGGTTTGAAGCTCGAATAGAGTTTTTCGATTGAGGAAATTGTTTGCGAAATATTTTCTGTTTTGAGGCGCAAAAGCATGATAGGAGCGCGGCGATTGAGGCGATATATCACGGGCAAAATTGAGGAATGAAGCGACTTGGCGTGAATATCACCGACGACACCAATCACCACTCCAGTCATTTCTCCAGTGTCCAAGGTAAAGCGCACAGTCTGACCAATCGGGTTCTCCCAACCCATTGCTTTTGCAAACGAGGCATTCACAACAAAACTATTGGCGGAATCACGTCCGCGCTCAAAAAATCGTCCTTCGATAAGAGGGATTTGCATTACTTTTGCGAAATCAAAGCTCGTAAAATGCACATCGGACGAGATTGTACGCGCTTCTTTCTGAACAGCACTACTGACGTTCACGGACGCTGCGCCTGTCCACAATACAGGACATTGCATCGTCGCACCAGCATCTTCTACGCCTGGAAGCCGCTTCATTTCGTTTAAAATCGCTTCTTGTTTGTCAAAAAGGCTGTTGAAATGTGCCGAGACAAGTTGCTGTTTGTTGAAGCCTAGCGAAGCAGTATTCATGTAGCGCAACTGGGCGTTGATGACCAGAACACCGATAATCAGTGCCGTTGAAATGACGAACTGCCCTACCACCAATATCCGCCGCACATTGCCACGCCGACCGCTTGAAATCGTGCGCGACGTAAGTGCTTCAGAAGGACGAAACGACGACAACACCAACGCAGCATATCCGCCACTTGAAAACACGGTAACGAGAAAAATACCCGCAGCAACAGCAAAGAAGCGGACTTGAAAGACATCGGGTCGAATAAATTGTTTGCCTGAAAGCGTATTGAAAAGTGGCAACGCAATTTCAACCAACACGATTGCAAGCAAAAACGCCACAAACACTACTCCCAGAGCCTCTCCGAAGAATTGGAGCATTACTTGGAATCGTGTCGCGCCAAAGGTTTTTCGCACCCCGACCTCGCGCGAACGCAGCATGGAGCGGGCTGTGGAGAGATTTGCATAGTTGATACACGCTAAAAGCAAGACCAATATGCCCACCAAACCAAAGATTTGTACACGTTTTGCCGTGCCTTTTTCGCTCGTGAGATTCGAGTGCAAGCGGATGTCGGTGAGCGGCTGTAATTCTTGCTTATAGCTCCATGCCGCATTGTATTTCCGAAATGCAGGTGAGATTATTTTTTCCCCCATTGCAACGACTTTTTCATTCATGGAGTGCCAATTCGTACCACTTTTCAGCATAATATATGTTGTGAGGATGTTGGATTCCCAATGCTCATGATTTGGTTGATGCTCAAGCGGGATTGCGAAAGCAAAATTGAGGTGAGAATTGCGCGGAATATCCTGCAAAATAGCCACGACGGTGCAAGGAGTTTTCATCACTTCAATCGTCTGCCCGATTGCTTTTTCGAGATGATTTTCACCAAAAAGTGAAATCGCCACAGAGCGCGTCAGAACTATGCTGGTAGGCGATTTTTCAAGTGCAACAGGATTGCCAAAAAGTATCGGAAACGAAAACATTTTGAAAAACGAAGCATCTGCTGAAATGCCCGCATTTGCCTCATTTGGTTGAATCACAACCGTACCCCGCTTTAATTCTACCACTGCCGTTAAAAAACGCGCTGTCATTTCAACCTCGTTGTGGTTTTCCTTGAGATATGAGGCTAATTTTGGTGGAGTCAAATTTGCACGAAACATCTGGGTTTGATTGTTATCCAAGCCGCTAATGATGCGATAAATACGGTCTTTGTTTGCATGAAAGCCATCATAACTGAGTTCATCGGTAACATAGAGTGCAATCAGCAGGCACGTCGCCAGCCCTAAAGCCAAGCCAATGATGTTGATAGCGGAGTAGCCTTTTTGCCGCGCAAGATTACGAAGAGCTATTTTGAGATAGTTCTGAAACATAGCAATTTTGAAAAATGGGTGTGAAAGTGTAGATTTGAAAATATGTACAACTATTTCTATCGAAATTATTATTGCTTCTTTCATACAGCAAACTATGCCCGAACACCAGGAAATACGACGCTCTCAAGAACGATTCTCAGAATTTATCAAAGCATTCGCCACACTGGAACACGCATTTTCGCTCATGGAAGAGCAAGAGCGTGAACTGACCGACCTTGAGCGCGACGGCGTGTTGCAACGATTTGAATTTACCGTCGAACTTGCATGGAAAGTTCTTCAAGATGTTCTTTCTGAGCGGGGATATTCCGATGTCAAAGGACCCAAACCCGTGATAAAACAAGCCTTTCAAGATGGTCTCATTAAGGACGGTCATACATGGATACAGATGATAACGAGCCGCAATGAAACATCGCATTTGTATAGCGAAGAACGCAGCGCAATCATTTTTCACCGCATTCAGACAGAATACATCCAGCTTTTGCGGGATTTTAAGGCTGATTTTTCTACAAACCTTTGAGAAACAAACTCGTGAACACCGCACAAATCTTGGGTTTATCGCCAAACGACTTGCACTTGATTGTGGAAACACTTCGGCAATTTTCCACGATTGAACGTGCTTGTGTTTTTGGCTCGCGGGCGCGTGGCACTGCGGCGTACAACGCGGATATTGACATTGCCATTTTTGGAGCTTCATGCACCGCAGAAACCGCACAAAACCTGAAATTTGAGCTTGATGAAGAATTGCCTTTGCCATATAAATTCGACGTTCTTCACGCTGAAAGCCTTACCAATACTGCCTTGCGAAGCAATATTGCCCGCGATGCCGTTGAAATCTACTCTTCCGTACAAACCTCATCATTACTCGCTGCGTAAAGATTGCACGGGATTCGCCTCCGCTGCCCGCCACGACTGCCCTGCAACGGTCAAAAATGCTACCACAATCGCAACACTTCCCGCCAACACAAACACGCCCGCACCAAGGTCAATTTTGTACGCAAAATCTTCCAGCCACTTACTTGAAACCCAGTATGCAAGCGGTGTTGCAAGCACAATCGCAATCCCAACAAGTTTCAGAAAATCTTTCGTGAGCAGCCCGATAATACTTGCCACCGACGCGCCCAACACCTTGCGAATACCGATTTCCTTCGTGCGCTGCTCGGCAGTGAACGCCGCCAAACCAAGCAAACCCAAACAAGAAATCGCAATCGCAATCGCTGCAAAAACCGCAACCACTGACCGTAGCTGCTGTTCACGCTTGTAAGCGTTGTTAAATTCATCATCCAAAAACGTGTATTCAAACGGGCGATTCGGAACGGCTTGTTTCCATGCGCGTTCTAGCGAAGCAAGTATTTGTGCGGGGTTGCCAGCACTGAGTTTAATACTCATCGTTCCCATAAAATTAGGGTAATAGTGGATAAGCAAAGGTTCTATACTGCTTCGGAGCGTCCCAACGTTGAAATCCTTCACCACGCCCAGCACACGTCCTGTTTTTTCAATATGCCAGCCGCTCGCCTTTTCACCGATATTATAGCCGATTTCCTTACCCACAGCAGTACCATTTTCCCATTTCAATTTTTTTGCGGCGGCTTCATTTATCAAAAAGCCGCTTTGCTTGTCTGTCTCGGAAGAATTGAAATTACGCCCTTCTTTTATGGAAATTCCATAGTGCGTGAGGAAATGTTCATCAATGCAGAGCCATTTCATGCTAGGGTCTTTATCGCCCGACGCAAGATACTTCAACTCAATCGGCATCTGGACTAACACATCGCTTTTGCCTGGAATGGAGCTGGACATCGAAACGCCCTGCACCCCAGAGACCGCACGAAAACTACTCTTCAAGACTTCTTGCTGCTCGGCATCGTCCTTGCCGCGCAGTTTGACAATGAGCATCTGCTCGCGGTCGAAGCCCACATTCTTGGAAACGATGTATTGAAGCTGGTTCTGGACGACGAGCGTTCCGATAATCATAGCGATTGACAAGGAAAATTGCACCACGACCAACACCGAGCGCAAAGAGATACTACCCGCCCGCCCCTGAAAGCGCGATGCAGCCTTGCTTTTCAAGGCTTCCACAGGCTTAAAATTCGACAACATCAGTGCTGGATACACACCCGCAAACACGCTCACTATCAGCAATAATGCCGCAAGCACACACCCCACGAGAGCAAGATTGAATGAACTAGCACCAAACAGTGATAAATGCTTGCCTGTGAGAGTATTAAAGGATGGCAAGAGCAATTCTACCGCCAGAAGCGAGACGGCAAGTGCGATTGCGGTTAGTATCACCGATTCGCCCCAAAACTGCACGGCAAGTTGTCCGCGTTTTGCGCCGAGTGTTTTTCGCACACCAACTTCCCGCGCACGGTTGCTGTACCGTGCCGTTGCGAGGTTTGTGTAATTGATACACGCCAAGCCCAAAATAATTGCCAAAACCACCGCGAGAAAATTCACGGACGATTGCGCACCTTCATCCACAAGGTGAATGCTTGAGAGCGGGTGCAGTGCGAGGCTGACGGGAATGTCCTTTGCAAGTTTGTTTTTGAGCAATGCAACCTGTGTTTGTGCGGCTTCTGCGGATGTTCCTTCTTTCAAAAGAATATATGTTAAGAATGGATTCCAAAACAGGCTTTGAAAGGCGTTCGGAAGAGCAAATTCGCGCTTGACGGTCTCCATTGAACCGAGAATTTCAAATTGTAAATGCGAAGCAGCATGTACATCGCGCATGACACCAGTAATTTTCATATCAAACTTATTGTCCACGCGAATGACCTTGCCTATTGCGTATGTTGTGCCGAAATACCGCGTGGCTGCTGTTTCGGAAATCACCGCAGAATAAGGCTCTACGAGCGCAGTCCGCATATTTCCTTGTACGAGCGGGAAATCAAAAATTTCAAACACATTTGCATCAGCAAATTTCACGGTTTTGTCATAGACTTGGGTTGTGCCAACTGTCAGCAATATTTCCCCAAAATGCTCATACAATCTTGTTCCAGCCTGAATGTGTGGAATATCTGTCGTCAGGGATTCCAACCAGCCGGGCGCGGTATTAGCAGGGACTTGATGTGTTTTGTCCCACTGCGTGAAGCGGTAGATTCTATCAGCCTTTGAGTGGAATTTGTCAAACGAAATATCATCGGCAATGTGTAAGCCCAGAAGAATCGTACACGTCAGACCCAGAGCTAGTCCGATGATGTTGATGGCGGTATAGGATTTTTGCCGAAGAAGGCTTCGGAGCGCGATTTTGAGGTAGTTTTGGAACATGGCAATTTTGAAAAATGGGTTTGAAAGTGTAGATTTGAAGATATGTTCAACCAAATTTTTGGAAAATCCGATGATTACTCGACAAGAGGCATTACTTATGGGTGCAAATTCTCCCAAAGACCATCAGCGCGTCATTTCAAGGCTTATCGTTGGTCTTGGGAATCTATATTCAATGGGAACGTTGAAATTAGAACCCTTTCCCGAAACACCGCTCATTGATGGCGAGCCGAGTCCCGTGCCAGATGTTTCCTTGTTTGATAATGTCCTCTACGAAACACCTGTGATTATCGAAGTCAATCATGCAGGCGGCATTAAATCTGACTTAAAAAAAATCCAAGCACTGATTGATGAAGAAAGCTACGGAATTGTCGAGGGATTTATTTTTGATTACAAACGCCAAGAATGGCATAAATACAAGCTCGGCAAAGGAATTATCAAAGAAAATCCTTCATTCTGCGAAGCAATTAACCTCGACCTCGCAACCTTACTCTAAACAAATTCGTGCCAGAATCACGAAGCAAGATTCCATCAGCCTTTCAAGCAATATACCCCTTTGCTCCAAAATAAAAACTGTCCGCAGATGAACGCTCAATGTTCATTTACGGACAGTTTTTGTTTTGTGGATGAAGCCAATCTTTACTCGCTTCTGAGCGATTGTACAGGATTCGCCTCCGCAGCCTGCCACGCTTGGCTTGCAACGGTCAAAGCCGCCGTAGCAAGAGCAATGCTACCCGCAAGAAGAGCTAGCGATGCGTCAAGCTCTATGCGATAGGCGTAATCTTGTAGCCAATTCCTTGCAGACCAGTATGCAAGCGGTGTAGCGAGGACAAAGGCAATAGCAACCAATACCAAAAACTCACGCCCAACAAGGCTGATGATATTTGCCACCGACGCACCCAAAACCTTGCGAATACCGATTTCCTTCGTGCGTTGCTCGGTTGCAAGCAGCGTCAATCCTAGCAATCCCATGACTGAAATGCCAAGCGCGAAGGCTGAAGCAAGTGCAATCATATTCCGCCAATGCTCACTATTGCTGTATTGGCGGCGATTTTCTTCATCCAAAAAGGTGTAGTTGAAAGGTCGCAATGGCACAAGTCGGTGGTAAAGATTTTCTATTGCTGCCAGTGTTTGTGCTTTGTTCACGGGATTGATACGCAGCAACAATTTCCCAAACGGCAATTCTGAACCGTAGATAAAGAGTTGCGGGCGAATGGGATATTGCAGCGACTCGTAATGATAATCTTTCACCACGCCAACAACGGTCACGTTTCGCGCTTTGCCATTGAAAAAATCAATGCGCTTGCCAACGGCATCTTGCCAGCCCGCAGACCGCACAAATGCTTCATTCACGAGAACTGCGTCGGTCGAATCACCACGTAATTCTTGCGAAAAATTACGTCCTGCGGCAAGGCGACAATTCATCGTTTTCAGAAAATCATTGTCAATATGCTCGTAGGAAATGGCTATTTCCTTCCCGTTTACTTTTGAGTTTGTTCCAAACCACCATTCTGTGCGGGGTGTGAGGTTTTCTACGCCTGAAATTTTTGCAAATTCCGCTTTCAACATTGCCTGGCGTGGGAGATTATCCGCCTCTGGCAAAGAAATCGCCACGAGGTTGCTGCTGTCGTAGCCCAAATCTTTTGTGGTGAGGAAATTAAACTGCTTCGAGAGCGTAATAGTGCCAATGAGAAGGAATATCGTGAGCGCGAACTGCACCACAATCAACACACGCGCCACAGCACTTTTGCGCACCAATGGACTTCTCGCACTCAGCGTTTGTGAGGCATCGAAGCGCGAAACCACCAGCGCGGGGTACACGCCCGCAGCAAAACCCGTAACAAGAAACAATAGCCCCAACGCAAGTAATAACGGCGCATCCAGCATACTTATTAGCTGAAATTTTTTGCCAGCCACAATGTTGAACATCGGTAAAATGAGTTCTGCGATGCCAAGCGCGACAACAAATGCAATGCTTGTTTGCAGAAATGATTCCGTAAGAAATTGTGCGATAATCTTGCTACGAGGACTGCCAATCGTCTTGCGGATGGCGATTTCACGCGCCCGGCGAGATGACTGCGCAATGCTTAAACTCACAAAATTGATGCACGCGAGCAGCAAAATACCAAGCGCGATTGCACCAAGAACCTTGGAATACAATGGGTTGCCAGCATTAGCGATGCCGATATTGACGTTTGTTGATAAGTGCATTTCGGTGAAAGGCTGCACCGACCAGATAAACTGCCCATTCCAGCCGTGTTTGCGCTCGCTTTCCATTTCGGTTTTCGCTTTTGTTGCAAAGACTCGCGCCATTATTGCGGTGATTTCTTGCAAATCTGCCCCCTCACGCAGAAGCAAAAATGTTGGATAGGAAAGCGTCATCCATGTTGGGTCGGGATTTTTTGCAGCAAAGGCAGTGAAAGACAACACGATGCCAAAGGTGATAGACGAATTCTGTGGCGGATTCTTCGCAACCCCAGAAACCACGTAGGTTTGAAAGCTATTTCGCTCTTCAATTTCTATTGATTTTCCCACTACATCGGTTGTGCCAAAATACTTTTGCGCCGTTTCCTCACTCAGCACAACGGAGTACGCGCCTGATAAAACCGTGCTTGGATTACCACTAAGAAGCGGAAACGTAAAGACGGTGAAGAAATTATCATCCACCCATGTTGCTTTTTCGTTGAATGTTTTCGCGCCAATTTTCAGCAGAGCATCACGCTCCCGAACACGCACAAAATCTCGTATTGCGGGGATTTCTTCCTTGAATGCCGGACCTTGCACCATAGAGGCAATGCCCATCGTATGCCCTACTCCTAGCTTATCTACTGGGCGGCAGGTGATACGGGCAAGGTTCGGTGCATTTTTGTGGAATCGGTCAAAACTCAGTTCGTCTTTGATGAATAGCACAATCACCACACAGCACGCCAGCCCAAGACTCAAGCCAACAATGTTGATAGCAGCAAGCATTTTGCGCCGAAGAAGACTGCGCAGAGCGAGAGAAAGATGGTTTTGAAACATAATTTTTTTGGAAAATAGTCGTTGAAAAAGTGCTTGAATAAACGAGATTTACTTATTTGTAGATAAGTAATTCTTTGCAATTTGGTCAATAAAGTATTCAGGCGATGCCCCTTGCAAATTCGTCAAAACAACTACTGATACATCCTCATTCCGATACACGACCACCGCAGACCGCCCACCGCCTACGGACACAACTGCGGGGTTATTTGTTCTCAAGGCTGTCAGCCAACCTATACCATACCCATTTAGTACATCCCCAAATCCCGCTGTTTTACCATTCGTTAATCTGGATGGTGTCCACATTTCATCAAGTGTTTCCTTCTTTTTTACGATTTCAAGTTTTTGTAAAGCTATCAGCCAGTTTGCTATTTCTATTGCTGTCGATTGCATTCCGGCTGCCGCTCTCACAAAAGGCGGGAAAATTTCTGGGTGTATATTGGTAAGATTACCATTAACGAAGTACGTATATCCTCTTGCGGCGTGATATGGAATATCGTAAAAATCACCAAAACCAAATTTTAACGTGCTTTTCATTCCTGCTTTTTCCCATTGTTGTTTTTTAACAACATCTTCAAATGACATTCCGCAAACTTTTTCAATAGCTTTTTTTAAGAGAACATAATTCGTTTGGCTATAGCTGAACTGCTCTCCCGCTCGAAATTCATTCGGCAATGTTTTTACTTTCTGCCATGACTCAACTTCGCCATCAGCGATGAGTTTACCATTTCCATCCATTACATTCGGAATACCCGATATATTGCTTGCCAACTGGCGTATAGTTACATTTTGCCATGAAATTGGCAAACCATCTACATATTTTGAAATAGGTGCTTGCAGGTCAATTTTTCCTTCCTCTACCAACTGCATAATTGCTACACCCGTGAATGCTTTAGTAATTGAATTTATTGTAAATAACGTATTTTGATCAACAGGAATTGAGTCTTGCAAATTTGCATATCCATAATTTCCTGTTTTTACGAGTTTGCCATTTTTCACAACTGCCAATTGTAAACCAGTAATTTTTCTTGCCGTCATCTCTTTTTGAATGATAGCATCAACGTTGTCATTTGTTTGTGCAAATAAGGATGTACTCATCGCACAAAAAAGTATTGTTAGGGGTAATTTTTTCATGAGGATTTTCAATTGAAATGAATTGGACTTATCGGTTTATTTGTATGGTAAAATGCTTTCATTTACCATTTCTGCTTGGAGTGTTTACTCGCTTCTGAGCGATTGCACTGGATTCGCCGCCGCCGCCCGCCACGCCTGAGCAGCAACCGTGATAAATGCTATCACCACAGCTGCCACGCCTGCGCTCGCAAACATCCACCACGTGAGTTCCATGCGATAGACAAAGCCTTGTAACCATTTCCCCGCAGCCCAGTATGCAAGAGGAGTTGCCAAAACAATAGCAATGCCGACCAACACGAGAAAATCCTTAGAAAGAAGCGCAATAATACTTGCCGCTGACGCGCCCAATACCTTGCGAATACCAAGTTCCTTTCTCCGAACTTCTACTGCAAACGCAACCAATCCAAACACACCGAGCGAAGCAATAAATATCGCCAAACCCGCGAAAACACTGATGAGCGAAGCCATTGCTTGCTCGGCTTGGTAGAGTTTGGCAAAGTTTTCATCCAAAAATGAATAGTCGAGCATCCGTTCAGGCAAGTGTTTACGCCATGTTTGTTCGATGTTTTGTAAAAGTTCGGGTATATTTTGTGCTTGCACTTTCAATAAAAATGACTCGAAATTTGCTTCGCTTGGAGCAATCATCACGATTGCGGGGCGAATACTTCTGTGCATGGATTCGTAATGAAAATTCTTCACAACACCAATAACGGTCAGGTTTCGACCATTATTTCCACCAAAATTCACCTGCTTGCCAATCGGATTTTCTTTTCCAAGTCCAAGCGCATTCACCGCCGCTTCGTTCAGCAAACAGGATGCAGTTTTATCGTTCACATTATTTTGGGAAAAGTTTCGTCCCTGCAACATATTCATCTGCATTGTTGGCACAAAAGCCGCATCAGTGCTAATTTCCGCGCTAATCACCGTATTCTTTTCTGCTGCACCAATCAGGGTTATTCCGCTTTGACTTGGCGACGCGCCCGGACTGTAACTTGTGCCGCTCACACTCGAAACACCAGCAACACTGCGCAACGACTGTTGTAAAGCCGCATAGCGAGAAATAGAGGTAGAATCGCCCGGCAAGGCGAGGCGAATGACTTGCTCGGTGCGCAAACCCAAATCCTTTGAACGCGTGTAATGAAGCTGCATTGCGACAACAATCGTGGCAATCATCATCAAAATTGAAATGGTAAATTGCAGAGCAACAAGGCTTTTCCGAACGAGTGCGCCAGAGCGCGAAGTCGTCAAACGCCCCGCCAACACTCGCACGGGAGTAAATCCCGACAACGCAAACGCAGGATAGCTGCCAGCAGCAATACCAGTCAAAAGTGCAGCAAATAGCAAGCCCAGTATCAATGCGGGATTCGAGGCATATCCAACCGACAATTCTTTCCGAACAATGCTATTGAAACTTGGCAGAGCAAGCTCCACCAACACAAGTGCGAGAACAAGCGCGATGCAGCTAATGACGACGGCTTCGGTCAGAAACTGCATGATAAGTTGGTTGCGCTGCGCCCCCAATGCCTTGCGCACACCCACTTCCCGCGCTCTACGCTGAGAACGGGCTGTTGCAAGATTCATAAAATTCATACACGCAATCGCCAAAATAAACACCGCCACACCCGCAAAAACACTGACCGTTGTGCGACTGGATTGAGGCTGAAACTCGCTTGGCGTGGGGTTGAGGTGAATATCGGTCAAAGGTTGCAAAGGATAATGCACATTTACTTTTAATTCTTTCATAAAGCCCGCCATGTAGCGCGTGAGGAATTTCGGCATTTGCGCTTCGATAACGCTCGCATTTACGCCATCTTGCAGCTCCACGTAAGTTGAGGCATCGAGAAATAAGCCCCAAAGATTATTCGGGTCGGCACCTTGGTCGCGTATCCATTTTTCGATAGAAGCAAAGGAAACAAGCGCGTCGTAGCGAAGGTGGATATTGTGCGGCGCGTCAGTAATGATACCGCTTACACGGTGTGGCTCGGTATTTTCGAGAAGAATAGTTTTGCCGAGAAGCTGCTCCAATGGCGTAGAAGTACCAAAATATTTTCGTGCAAGCGATTCCGTCAAAACCACCGAATACGGCTCTACGAGGGCGGTTGCAGGACTTCCTGCCAGAAACGTGGTTGCAAACATTTTCGGATAATTTTTATCCACCGCAAAAACGCGCTCTTCGGCAAACATTTTATCGCCATTGCGTACAACCATTTTTTTGTACTTAAACATCCGCACTGCTTGTTTTATGCCCGACAAATCCCGCATCATTGCTGGCGCGAGAGGGATTTGCGCATTTGCATTTGCCGTGTTCCCTTTTGCTGTATCAAGTCCACGATAAAAGCGTGGCGTTACGCGGTAGATGCTGGCAGCATTGCTGTACACGCGGTCGTAGCTGAGTTCGTCCTGCACAAAGAGCAGCATCACAAGGCAACACGCCATGCCGACGGCAAGCCCAATGATGTTGATTGCAGAATATGATTTCTGCCGAAGAAGGCTTCGGAGCGCGATTTTGAGGTAGTTCTGGAGCATGATAATTTTGAAAAATGGGTGTGAAAGTGTAGATTTGTGATTATGTTCAACCAATTTTTTGAAAACGATGATTACTCTTGAAGAAGCACTTATCATGGGAACAAATGCCCCAAAACCGCATCAGCGCGTCATTATGAGGTTGTCTGCTGAATTGTTTTTTTTGTATGATAAACAAAAAACAATCGTTTTAGAGCCGCTTTCTGAAACCATGCTGGATGAAGGACAAACCAGCCCGACACCTGATATTATCTTGTATGACAACATCGAAATGCAAACACCTGTCATCATTGAAATCACGCACGGCGACGGTGTGAAAAAAGACCTTAAGAAGGTGCGCGAGTTGATAGATGCTGATGATTACGGCATCCGCGAAGGTTTTGTCTATGACTACAAGCGCGACAAATGGCATAAATATCAACAAGGAGAAGGTGATATTTCGGACAAACCTTCTTTTTGCGAAGCAATCAATCTTGATTTAGCTACCTTGCTCTAAGCTCCATTATTATTCGCTTCTAAGCGACTGCACGGGATTCGCCTGCGCAGCCCGCCACGCCTGTCCTGCAACAGTTATAAATGCTATCACGACAGCCATTACACCTGCTGCCGCAAACATCCACCACGTGAGTTCCACGCGATACGCGAAATCCTGAAGCCACTTGCCCATACCCCAGTATGCAAGCGGTGTTGCGAGGATAATTGCGATACCAACTAATTTCAAAAAGTCTTTGCTGAGAAGCGCGATAATACTTGCCACCGACGCGCCTAATACCTTGCGGATACCGATTTCCTTTGTACGCTGCTCGGCGGTGAAGGCGGCAAGCCCGAATAAACCGAGACAGGCAATGACAATCGCAACCGATGTAAAGACGCTCATAATAGAGCCGATGCGCTGTTCGCTACGATAGATTCGGTCAAAGGCATCATCGGCGAATTGATATTCAAAGGGCTTATTGGGATTGGTGCGTTTCCAAATTTTTTCCACAGAAGCAAGAACTGATGCGGCTGCTGAGGCTTCAAAGCGAATGCTTGTTGCGCCCGTTGTTTTTCCAAAAAAGAGCGCGAGTGGATTGATATTCTCTCGCAAGGATTCATAATGAAAATCTTTTACAACACCAATAACGGTGAAGGTTTCAAGACCGCTGCTGAAAAACTGCGTGGTTACTTGCTTTCCAAGCACATCTTTTGTTCCAAAAAGACTGAGCGCAAGTGATTCATTGATGATAACATTCGTGGAATCGCTCACGTTTTTCGCATCAAAATTGCGTCCTTGCGCCATTTCCATTGAGAATGTTGGCACATAATCGGCATCCACACTCCATACTTGTATAATTTTTCCTTGCCCTTGCTGCCCTTTCCCAGCATACATCGGGCTACTGTTGCGACTGCTCCCAACGCTTCCCATCGGGATAAAGTTTGTTACCGTCGCTGTTTGTACGCCTGCAAGCCGCATCACTTCTTGCTTGAAGCTCACAATGTTTTGCGAAAAGCGTGAATCAGGATTTTTCACAATCAACACCTGTTCGCGCTGAAAACCAAGCTGCTTTGTTTGAATAAAACGGAGTTGTCGGAAAATAACGAGTGTGCCGATAACTAATGCAACGGAGGCTGTAAACTGCACCACAACAAGTGCCGCACGAAGCCCGCGATTGCGGCTACCGCTGGATGTATCACCTTTGAGCACCCTCACAGGCTGATACCGCGATAGCACGAGTGCGGGATACATTCCTGCAAGAAGGCTCACCATCAGAAACAAACCACCGAACAAACCCAGAAAAAATGAGCTATGCAGCATCTTCCGTGAAAGCTCCTTCCCCGCAAGAGTGTTGAATGTAGGCAGGGCAATTTCAATCAAACAAAATGCCACTACAAGTGCGCACAGCACCATCAGACTTGATTCCATGAGAAACTGCACGACAAGATTTTTGCGTTGTCCACCCAATGTTTTGCGAATACCAACTTCCTTTGCACGGTTCGCCGCCCGCGCCGTTGCAAGATTCATGAAGTTCACACAGGCAATCAGCAGCACACACGCAGCAACCGCCGAAAACACCCACACGTATTGCATACTGCCATTGGGCGAGAGTTCTCCGACTTTCGCGCCTGCACTCAGGTGAATGCTCGTAAGCGGTACAAGCGAGTATTGATAACGGTTTCCAGCTTTTATTAACTCGGTGTAGCTTGTTTGAAATACTTTCTCGGCAAGAGGCGCGACGTACTTTTTCACCATGCTCGCAAATGTTGCCTCCATGCTGCGCAAAGAAGCCCCTTTTTTGAGGAGAAGATACGTTACATAATTATTCGACAACCAAGCATTGGAGCGGGAATCAGACCACGAAGACATTGAAATCAAGATATTGAACGGCAAGTGTGTGTTGTGTGGTAAATCTTGCATCACTGCACCAACCGTGTATGTTTGCCCGTCGTCGTTTGTAAGCTGCTTGCCGACTGGGTTTTCCACACCAAAATATTTTTTTGCTATTGATTCCGAAATAACGACATTCCGAACATCCCTGAGTGCCGCTTCAGCACTGCCTTGCAGCACGGGAACAGAAAAGACCTTGAAGAAACTTGAATCAGCAAAACCGACATTTTCTTCCCGAAATACCTGATTGTTTCTGCGGAAATTCCACGCACCAACAGCGCGAAAGCGTACATATTCCTCAACTTCAGGAAGTTCAAGTTTTGAAACTGGTCCAACAGGGTCGCAGGCAACAGCCGTGCTGAATTCTTGCCCTTGAAACTTGATGTCTCCTTCTACACGATAGATTCTATCAGCGTTTGCGTAGTGTTTGTCAAAGGAAAGCTCATCCACGACATACAAGCAAATAAGCGCACAAACACTGATGCCAAGCGCAAGCCCGATGATATTGATGGCAGAATAGCCTTTGTGCCGAAGAAGGCTTCGGAATGTGATTTTGAGGTAATTTGTGAACATGGCATTTGTCCAAAAAATGAAAAATGGTGTTGTATTTTTTTTGAATACCCAGCCAAGATGTATGCCAATTTACGAAAGCAAGATTTTATGCGGCTTTTGAGGTATATTCCTTTTTGCTCAAAAACAAAAACTGTCCGTAGATGAACGCTCAATGTTCATTTACGGACAGTTTTTTGTTAGCAAACAAAGCGATATGTGCTTGCTTTTTTCCTTCAATGTACTGGTTATTTTCGCTATGGTTTTGCTGCTATCATTTCTTCAATAAAATTAATGATAGGCGTTACTGACCTTTCGTAGTTAGCCAAGACAACGACGGTATATCCCGCATCGGGGTAAATGTCTATCTGTGCCCCGACACCTGGCGCACCTCCATTGTGTCCAATAATGCGGGTGTTGTTTTTGTAGAATTCTCCAAAACCATAACCATACTGTATTTCTGGTAGCGGCTTCACACCTGGTGGCATTGGCGGTAGCGGCATTTTTACTTTGCCTGTGGTGACGGTTTTCATATTTTTTTGAGAGAGTAATTTTCCCGCGAGCAACGCCTGTGAAAATCTGTGCAAATCAAGAGCCGTAGAATACCCACCGCCAGCAGACGTTCCTTTTACCTCAATGAATTTTGTGTTTGCTTCCCTGACTATTTTTTCGCCCATTGCTGGCGGTGCTTGTCCTGGCATTGGCGGCGGCGAGGCGTAGCCTATTGCCATGTTATTATTGGGTTTATCTGTTTCATAGCTGTCAGTATTTTCCATTCCAGCTACGGAAAAAATATTACTTTTTACATAATCGAAATAGCTCATCATTGCTATTTTTTCAATGACGGCACCCAATAAAACATAGCCATAATTGCTATACTGAAACTTCGCTCCAGGCTCAAACATCAGAGGTTCGTTGATACCCAATGCGACATAGCTGGCAATCGTTTTGGCGGTATCTTTCATGACCATAAATTGAGGAATTCCGAAAATATCGCCCACTCCAGCAGTGTGGGTGAGTAAGTGTTCAATCGTGATTTTTCCGAATGTTTGTTTGGGAAGATTGGGTAAATGCTCTACCAGTTTGTCGGAATAGCGGAGTTTGTTTTTTTCTACGAGTTGAGCAATAGCAATGCCTGTAAACATTTTGTTTACGGAAGCAAGATTAAATTTGGTATTTATGTCATTCTTGACGTTCCGCTCTTTATCGGCAAGCCCTACTGCTTTTTGATAGAGAATGGTGTTTCCTTTGGCAATAAGCACTGTTCCTGAAAATCTATCATTATTGGATAAATTTTCGACAAATGTATTGACCTCCGCAATCTGATTTTCACTTAGTTGAGAAGTTTGAGCCATGCCTTTTGTTCCAAGAAAAAAGGCGACTAATGCGAGAAGAAGAGAGATATTTTTATTCATTTTTCAAGTACGGTGAATGATTGTTGTTCGATGAGAGGATAATGAAAACTTCGACAAACTCAAGCTAAAGAGTTTGTATCTAATCGTGTTGAGCTTGCCGAAGATGTCCAACAAAACGTTTGTCTGAACGAATTTTGTTCCAAAAAATCCTACGCATTCGGCTCAATGCGCATTCGTTTACTTCGTACGTCAATGCTAATTTTGTTTTTATTGAAAAAACGGTAGCCAATATTCACTGCAGGAAAATTCGCTGTAACTAGTTCAATTTGCGGGTCTTTCATCGTTACAGAGCCGATAGTTATTGTGCCATCAAACTGTGCTGCCAAAATATCCATTTCGCCACCAATGGTCATTGCTTTTCCAACAACTCTCGGCTCAGTCTTGAAGGAGCATTTATCCTTCATATTTGTCGGAATGCTGATGTACGACGGCGCACCGCAATCAAAATTTGCGAGAACAGTTTTCCCATTCAGCATGATGTTCGCTTCCAAAATTGGGCTTTCGTTCAGTACGATGATATTCTTTCCTGCTGGTAATGTCCCTTTTGTGAGCAATAATTTCCGCTTGCTGTAATCAATCGTTACGATGTAGCCGTCAAATGCCGCCAAACCAATGATTCCAATAGCAGTTGGCGAGAGTATCATTTCCTTTTTTTCGGCAACTGCATCCATAGAAATTGGTAAGGTGTTAAATGACAAGTTATGTACTTTCACTATCGTCCTGTCGCCCATTTCCTTCCCTTCAGGACTCATCATTTTTGATTTCCCGACTTCTGCGTACCCCTGTTTGCCTACAAATTCTTCGGAGATAACAAATCCAGCAGCTCCCGTGTCAAAAACAATGTCATATTCCTCTGCACCTTTGCCAGCTTTGGCTTTTAAAACAATCAAGTGCCTATCGAGTGTGAACGGGATTTCAACTTTGGATGGCTGCTTTGATGCTTTATTTGCGCTTTGTGCCGTTGTCAGTGATGGTACCATTGCCGCAACAATAGTAACGATGAGGACTGTCAATGCGTTTTTCATAATTCTATAAACAATTTTTGGTAAGAATAGTGAGTAGTTTTTGTAATGTCTTTACGTCTTTTTCGGAAAGTGATGTGAGTGCTTGCGCTCTATTCTGCTCAATAATTGGCAGAACCTTGTCGATAATTTTTTCTCCTTCCTTGGTAATTGCTAAAGCGAATCGTCGCCTGTCATCATTGTGAAAGCTCCGTGAAATGTATCCTTTTTTGACAAGGATTTCAATGATCCGTGTGATTGAGGCAACATCCTTGAATACTTTCTCGGCAATAGTCTGCTGTGCAAGATTATCGTTCTCTTGAATCGTTTTTAATATCAACCACTGGTCAATGGTAATATCGAACCCAGAGCTGGTGATTTGTTTTTGTGCAAATTGACGGTATGTCTTAATGGTATTTTCAAGATTGTAAAAAACAAGTTCTTCCAGTTTTTGCATAACCTTATGTCAAATATTGTGAGTAAAAACTAAGCATTAGAGCGGAATTCTAGGAATTATCGCCTGTATTGATTTGCTTGATTTTATTTGATACAAATATAATTGATATATCAATAATCAACAAAACAAAGAACCTCCAAAAACGCCAAAAGTGTGGATAAATGCGTGAATTAACAAATATTCACACTTTCATCCGCACTTTTACTGATCGCTTTCAGGCAGACACGTCTTCCTGACAACATTCCATAATGCTATTTATTACGGGGCAATCGTCAAACCCCTCACACTATCAGCGTTGTAGAGGTTCAGGCTATCATTTACTTTCCGTCCCAAGTGCCACCACGCAACATGAACGGCATCGTTTGCTTCTAAAGAATAGACCGATTGAGCAAAATCTTTCGAGGATTTCGCCGAAACCTTATTCGTCGCGGTGAGCGGATTAACTGTTGTCGTATAGGTAATTACAGGTAAAAGTCTCACAGGGCAAGCAAAAAAGAACACTTCACGGTCAGTATTATTTGTTACTTTCAAGTTGCTACCACTCTTTACCACTTCTACGGGTGCTTTCAAGCCTTCACTCGTCACAGGGTTGCCTTCGACTGGCGTACAAGCAAGAGCGAGTGCTGAAAAGGCAGAAACGATTGCAAGCGCTTGGAACAACGATGTACGATGAAGCGCGTATTGTTTAAGGCGTGATTGCTGTGCAGTATCAGCTGTATTGTTTGCCATTACTGGGGTTGCAGGTGTTTGAGATCTGTTCATTGGTGAAGATAAATGGTGAGTAAATATGAGAGTAAATCAAGCTGAACGAACACTGAACTTGCGCCATATTCAGGAAGTGACGCAGTACAAGAAAAAGTCACATGATAATGCAGGAATGTCATTGAACTATGTTTGCTTTCTGCACAGAATTATGCTAATTTTTCATATTCATTCACCGCATTAACTTTTCAAATCCGCTCTCAAAATCACACAAATACTACGTTCTTTATGGATTCTTCTTCTTTTTTTTCTCTCAATTTCCCCTTGCTCTTCTGTTTATTTTGCCTCATCGCACAGCGACTCTTGGAATTGCGCCATGCCGAAAAGAACCGTGCCATAGCCCTCTCACGCGGAGCGAAGGAATATGGCGCGAATCACTACTGGTTGTTTGTCGTTCTACACACCGCATGGATGCTAGGCTGGCTCATAGAAGGTTGGCGAACAAGCACCGACGCACCCTTGTGGCAATACCCCGCACAAATGCTGCTTTCGCTGGCGTGTTTGATTTTGCTCGTTGCGACGCAGGGTCTGCGGTATTGGGCGATTCGTAGTCTTGGCGAGGCGTGGAACACAAGAATTCTCGTTGTTCCGGGTGGAAAGCGCGTGGTTGCTGGTCCGTATCGCTATTTTACGCATCCGAATTACATTGCTGTTGTTATTGAGCTTGTCGCCGTTCCGCTCATGTTTGGTGCGTGGAAAACTGCGCTGCTTGCAAGCATTGCCAATGCGATTATCCTACTCGCCATTCGCATTCCTGCCGAAAACAAAGCAATGCAAGAACATTTGCATCATCAATAATAACGAGGTTTTATGCGGCTTTTCAGCAATCTTGATGCAGGTTCACTGATATTTTTCCTTGCCTTTGGTTTGTATCTGGCAAATATGCTGGTAGGAATCGTTGCGCAATTACGCTGGTGGCACTTCGGAAAGGCGCACCACGTCTTGTATTTCGGGGTGTGCGTGAGTACATTTGGGGCTATTATTCTCCATTTTCATCCAGCACTCATCGTAACGGCAATCGCTCTTGCACTGATGCCGAAAAGTCGTCCTTGGACGTGGAAACATCCTGTGTGCGCGGTGTGTGGGTTGATTGGCTACGTCTGGGTTGTGATGTTTTCATAGGACATTTTCTGTTACAAAAAACTTTTTCCTTGCAATACTCTCCACTTTTTTATATTTTCAGCTAAGAGTGTCTGGTTACTCATGTAATCTTTTTCGATTATGCGCAAGCGTTTCGCCTACATATTGCCGATGGTGCTTGTTTGCTGTCTTGGAGTTCTCTTCGCAGCAAAAAGTGGCTCTGTCTCTCGCTTTGGCGGGCAGACACTGGATGCGCTGCGTTTAGGAGAATATCTGAGCGAACATCTTTTCGACCAAGCACATTCCGACGCACTTTTTGCTGAATCGCAGCATTTTTCCTCGCCGCACGCGAATCACATTTTTCTCGAATTTCTGACCGTCGAAGAAACCGAACTGGAAGAAGAAGACTCTTCCAAGCATTCGGATTCGCCCACACTCGTCGTTACGACCAAGCAGTCGCTTACCAAGTACACACCTCATTTTTTGCATTTTCTCTCCACTTCTGGCGAAAGTTCTGTCGCCTACTATGTTCTGCATCATAGCTGGAAGCATTTCCTTTCCTCTGCTCCTGCCGCGTAAATACTCGCTTTTACGCTTTTTCTCCACTTTCCTTTTTTGCTTTCTATTTCATTCAACCGAAAACAATCGTTTTCTGTTGAAGTAATCCCTCTATTCCCTACTACGGTTCATTGCTACCGCTCAATTCGTGTATTGATGCGGCATTGAGCTATTTTCGGGCATTCTTTATGACGACCAAATCTATTCAAAAACACCTTTTCTTGGAAAAAGATATGCTTCACAAACTGCGGCATTATCTTCCTTCGCAAGCACCTCTGAAGGATTTTATCCATCACAATACGCTGCACGCTTTTCAGGAATTTCCCTTCCATGAGGCTCTCAGCCGTGCATCGGCGATATTTGGCTATCGCACCTACCTTCCGCTCAAGGAATATCGCGCTCGTTTCCACAGTGGCAGCATTCATGCGGATATTGTGGAAAGAGTGATTGAAGAAAACACCACCACATCTGAAGCCGCAAAAGAGTTGCAATCCCGTATGCTCGAAAAAGACTACGATACGAGCGTAAACGCGAGAATTGGCGCGGTGCGCAAGCATTGGAAAGACTATGGCATTCACTTGGATAAACTCGTGCATCCCATTCTTTTCCGCCTTTTGGGGTCGTATCTCGACCAAGGCATTTCTGCGTGGCAATTCCCCATGCCTGCAAGCGGCTTCGTTGCTTGCTTGCGCGAGATGGAGCGCGTCGCGCCCTTTGGTGGGATTTTCACCACGCCACGCGCAAAAAAGCTCTTCTTAGATGAATCCACCACGCTAAAACGCCTTCTCACGCTGCTTGTCGGCGAGGAAGGATTGTTCGAGCATTATTTGTTCGACCAGCAATGCTCTCATGCGGGTTGGGCGGGCATGGTTGCGTTCTTGGAGGAAAATCCAAACGCGCTTTTGGATGCAAAAACCATTTCCCTGCACGACCTTATTTTTATGGAACTGCTCTTGGAAATTGAAATGCTCGACCGCGCTTTTGGTGAGATTTGGTCGCCGATTGGTTACAAAATCGAACAACCCGTCGCGCCACTTTTCGCGCCCACGCACACCGACGAACTCGACGACGTGCTGCGTCTCTGGCAAGAAGCCTTCGAGTGGAGCTACTACGACCAAGTGTTGGCGGGCTTGCGCTCGGCGCAATCACATAATTCCGCGAACAATCCTGAACCCAAAACTGCCCGCGAAACCAGCTTTCAAGCGATGTT
This sequence comes from Candidatus Kapaibacterium sp., assembly GCA_004292595.1. Taxonomy (GTDB): domain Bacteria; phylum Bacteroidota; class Ignavibacteria; order Kapaibacteriales; family UBA4661; genus PH2015. The sequence continues at coordinate 25,252 of RDXM01000104.1, forward strand.
TTGCATAGACGACCGCGAATGCTCCTTCCGTCGGTATGTGGAGCATCTCGACCCCAAAAGTCAAACCTTCGGAACGCCTGGATTTTTCAATGTTGAGTTTTATTTTCAGCCAGAGCATAGCAAATTCCACACAAAATCGTGTCCCGCGCCCGTGTCGCCGAAGTTTTTGATTAAGGAAAAAGAACGGAAAAACGTCCGCAAGTCTGATGCACACTACGCTCGGCACTCGCATTCGCTGTTTCGCGGATGGCTTATTTCGCAAACGTTGGGATTTTTCTCGGCGGTGAAACTGCTCGAAAGCGTTGTCCGTCCTTCGCTGAACCCCGCATCAGTACACTCGTTCCGCCATACCGATAAACACGCCAGCTTGACGATTGAGCGCGATGAAAACGCACCGATGGAAAACGGCTTGTTTGTGGGCTTTTCGCATGAAGAAATGACCGACCGCGTGGAGGGATTGCTGAAAAGTACAGGGCTGGTGGAGAATTTCGCACCAATCGTTTATTTGATTGGTCACGGCGCAAGCAGCGCGAACAATACGCACTACGCGGGCTACGATTGCGGCGCGTGCTGCGGTCGTCCAGGTTCGGTGAATGCTCGCGTGGCGGCGTTTATGGCGAATCATCCGAGCGTCCGTGCGATGCTGCGTGAGCGCGGCATAACGATTCCCGAAAGCACCCGTTTTGTCGGCGCGTTGCACGACACCACGCGGGATGAACTGGAATTTTTCGACGATGAATACCTCTCAGCAGCGCACAAAACCTTGCATTCCGCAAACCAAACAACCTTCGGCGAAGCACTCACGCTGAATGCAAAAGAACGCTCGCGCCGCTTTGAACTTTTAGACACACTCAAATCACCCGAAAAGGTGCATGAATCCGTCAAACTCCGCTCGGTATCGCTCTTCGAGCCGCGTCCAGAATTGAACCACGCCACGAACACGCTCTGCATCATTGGTCGGCGCGATTTAACCAAACATTTGTTTCTCGACCGCCGAGCGTTTATGAATTCCTACAACTACGCGCTCGACAAGGACGGCAAATACTTGTTTGGGATAATGAAAGCAGCCGCGCCCGTTTGCGGCGGCATAAACTTGGAATACTATTTTTCTCGCGTGGACAACCAGCGTTTAGGCGCAGGAACAAAGCTCCCGCACAACGTTATCGGCTTAATCGCGGTGGCAAACGGGGCTGATGGCGACTTGCGTCCAGGCTTGCCGAGCCAGATGATTGAAGTTCACGACCCCACGCGCCTTATGATGGTGGTGGAGCATTTCCCCGAAGTTGTGCAAAAGGTGATTCAGACAACGCCAGAATTATTTGAATGGTTCAAAAATTCGTGGATTCACCTCGTCGCATTGCACCCAGTCACAAAAGAATTGTTTGTTTTCAAAGATGAAAAATTTATCCCCTACACACCGCTTAAAAACTCGCTTCTGAAAGCATTAGATATGAAAATTCTTGTTGAATCTTCGCAGGAAAACTTGCCTGTGTATGTTTTGGCAGAAGCTCAAAAAACTACCGCAGAAATGGAGGAATTTGTATGAATTTCGACATCAATAGCTTTTTACTTATCCCGCTTTTGGGATTTGTTATCAGCCTCATCATTCCTCAGCGCAAGGAGCATTTGCTTTCGCAGGTTGCCTACGGCACGGCGGCGTTGAACTTCGCGTGTTTTCTGGTATTTGCGGCGTTTTGGCTTGCGGCGGGACATCCCGTTTTGAATGTGAAAGACATTGTGCTGTACCGCACGGGTGGCTACGAATTTTTGATTGATATTTACTTCGATAGCGTTACTGCCGTGTACATGATTGTTGGCGCGTTTCTGACCTTCATTATCACGATGTACAGCCGCGTGTATCTGCACCGCGAGCAAGGCTACAAGCGGTTTTTCAACACTATTTTGCTTTTTTACGTCGGCTACAACATCACGATTTTTTCTGGCAATTTTGAAACGCTTTTCATTGGCTGGGAAATTCTGGGCTTGTCGTCGTTTTTGCTGATTGCCTTCTACCGCGACCGCTACTTGCCTTCGCGCAATGCGGTGAAAGTTTTTTCGGTCTATCGCATCGGCGATGTGGGAATTTTACTCGCAATGTGGGCAAGTCACCACTTGTGGCACGAAAACATTACCTTCTTGAAGCTGCATAATTACTCGCTTGTCCACGAACATTTGCAAAATCATAGTGCAGTGGGCGCGTTTATTTCGCTGATGTTGGTTGTGGCGGCGGCGGCAAAATCGGCGCAGTTGCCCTTTTCGTCGTGGCTGCCCCGCGCAATGGAAGGTCCTACGCCGTCCTCAGCGATTTTTTACGGTTCGCTGTCGGTGAATATCGGCGTGTTTTTGCTGTTGCGCACCTATCCTTTTTGGGAATATCAAACCTCCGTCCGCATCATTATTGGGCTTCTGGGCTTGACAACCGCGATTGTTGCCTCGATGATTGCCCGCGTACAGTCGTCGGTGAAAAGCCAAATTGGGTATGCTTCGATTGCGCAAATCGGCATTATTTTCATTGAAATTTCGCTCGGTTTGAAACTGCTCGCACTGGCGCACTTTGCGGGCAATGCGTTCTTGCGCACCTACCAACTTTTGGTCTCGCCGTCGGTAGTGAGCTACCTCATTCACGAGCAGCTTTACAACTTCGTTCCTAAGCTGCACACCGCAAAACGCTTCTTGCCAAAACGCCTAGAGTACGCACTGTATCTGCTTTCGGTTAAAGAATGGAACTTAGATACGTTTATGAGCCGCCACGTTTTTGGCGCGTTCCGCCGCGTAGGACACAGCCTTGATTTTCTTACGCTGCGCAATGTGCTTGTTGTCGTGTTGCCAGTGTTTATCGTGGGTTTGGTGCTGTTGTTCCAGCAAGCATATTTGCCGCCGTACATCATTCCGTACTTGCCCGTGATATTTTCGTTCATTGGTCTCGGAATGGTCTTGAAAGCCTTTTCGGAACGCTCTTCCCCGCTTCTTTGCTGGGTGTTGATATTGCTCTACCATGCGTGGATTGCCCTCGCCGTCGCCTTCAACGAGCAGTTCCAACTTATCGACGTAAGCACGTATCTAAGCGGGATTCTGCTCATGGGCGCAATCGGTTTTTGGGGCTTACGCAAATTGCAAACCGCCGAAATAAAACACTTCTCGCTCGACCGCTACTACGGGCATAGCTACGAGCATCCGAAGTTCGCCTTTTGGTTTTTGATAGCGTGTCTGGGCATGATGGGCTTCCCGATTTCTCCCACCTTCATCGGCGAGGATTTGGTCTTTAGCCACATCCGCGAAGAGCAGTTTTTACTAGCATTTTTCAATTCGCTCGGCTTTGTGATTGGCGGTATTGCTATCATTCGGCTCTATGCGCGATTGTTTCTGGGCAGCCACGTGAAAACGTACCATGAAGTGCCGTATAAGTCGGCGTAAATGTTCTGAAATTTTTCGCCGAAAAATCCTCAATATTTAGTGGCACAGACATTCTTGTCTGTGAGTGTTAGTGCGGTTTTCAGGCGACAAACACAGGCAAGAATGCCTGTGCCACTGTTGAAAAAAATTGCCATGAACTACAAATATTCTCATCCATTTTGAATCCAAAACTATGAATACTCCAACATCAAACACCCCACACAACCTGCCGCAATCAGGTGTGCAAGGTTTGCTCGAAAATTGGAAATCGGATATGCTCTCCGGTTTTTTGGTCTTTTTGATTGCCCTTCCGCTTTGCTTGGGAATCTCGATGGCAAGCGGTTTTCCGCCTGTTGCGGGGATTTTTACCGCGATTATCGGCGGAACGATTGTCAGCTTTTTTGGTGGCTCGAATTTGACCATTAAAGGTCCTGCGGCTGGCTTGATTGTCATTGCGCTCGGCGCAGTCGAAGAGCTTGGCAAAGGCGATATGCTGCTTGGCTACAAGCTCGCGCTTGCTGCGATTGTGGTTGCGGGTGTAATCCAAATCCTCTTCGGGCTGTTCAAATCAGGCGTGTTGGGCGATTTCTTCCCCTCAGCCGCCGTTCACGGAATGCTTGCCGCGATAGGAATTATCATTGCTTCCAAGCAAATTCATACGCTTGTCGGCGTGAAACCCGCAGGAAAAGAGCCGTTGCATCTGCTCGCGGAAATTCCGCATAGCTTTATGAACATGAATCCTGAAATTGCCATCATTGGCGCGATTTCACTGCTTATTTTGTTTACGATGCCACGTGTGAAAAACAAGTATGTGAAAATGCTCCCCGCACCACTTGTGGTTATTTTGGTTGCAATTCCGCTTGGTTTTTCCTTCGATTTGGCGCATGAACACACGTATTTGTTCTTGCCGCACCACGAATACACGATTGGTCCGAAATACTTGGTTACGCTGCCGCAAAACCTGCTTGCTGCCATTACGTTTCCCGATTTTTCGCAAGTATTTTCGGGAACGTCCATCAAGTATATCATCATGTTCGCGCTCGTCGGCAGCCTTGAATCCTTGCTGAGTTCAAAGGCGATTGACACGCTCGACCCGTTTCACAGAAAATCAAATTGGAATCGTGATTTGCTCGGCGTAGGCGTTGGAAACACGCTTGCTGGCTTGATTGGCGGGCTTCCGATGATTTCCGAAATCGTGCGCTCCTCAGCAAATATCAACAACGGCGGAAAAACATGGTGGTCGAATGTCTTTCATGGCGTATTCTTGCTGGTGTTTGTGGCGGCGTTTCCGAATCTCATTCACCAAATTCCGCTTGCAGCGTTGGCTGCAATGCTGATATTTACTGGCTATCGCTTGGCTTCGCCGAAAGAATTTTACAAAACCTACAAAATTGGCACAGAACAACTTTTCATTTTCCTCATCACCATTGCCGCAACGCTCGCAACCGATTTGCTCATCGGCATTGGCTTAGGGATTCTCACCAAATTTGCGATTCACTTTGCTAACGGATTGCCGCCAAAGTACGCATTTAAGCCAATGTTCAGCGTGAACACGAAAGGCGACACCTACATCGTGGACGTGCAGCATTCGGCGGTCTTCAGCAATTACATCAAACTCAAAAAGTCGCTCGACAGCTTGCCGCGCGGCAAAGAGGTTGTGATTGATTTCTCCCACGCAATGCTCGTGGACCACACCGTGATGGAAAATCTGCACCAATACCAACACGACTACGAACTAAGCGGCGGAACCTTCACCGTTACTGGTTTGGAGCAGCATCATCCCGTTTCAAATCACCCGCTTGCGGCGCGAAAATTGAGTGTCTTGAAAGCATTTTAAAATCGTTCAAGGCAAACCCCCGTAGAGCGCGGCAGAAGCTGGCTCTGCGGGGGTTTTGTGCTTGTGAATGGTAAAAAAAAACAACCAGTTCAAATCAGTAGTGGCACAGACATTCTTGTCTGTGTTTGTCGCCTGAATCTAGCACTAATACTCACAGACAAGAATGTCTGTGCCACTAAATATTATTGAAGTTTATCCATTTAATTTTTCTTGTATTGTGTGGAAAAACTTTACCAAGAGTTGCCTTCACAACATTTCTTCGTTATTTTGGTGGAGTATTTTTGAAGAAACGTTGTTTTTGTTTGTGTGATACCTTATGAACCTCCGATATTTCCTCGTCTTTCTCTGTTGTCTTGGTACGTTTTCTCGTGCTTCGGCGCAATTTTCAACGCAATTTCTTTCGCTAAAAAATCTTGAAGAACAAGCATTGAAGCGCAATCTGGGACTTCTCTCTGGTAGATTAGATTTTCGCCAAGCAGAAGCCGATATTGTCAGTGCTGGACTGCGCCCTAATCCCGTTGCCACGCTGAATGCAGATATTCTGCCGCTTCCAGGGGAACGCTTCAGTCCGAATGATAAGCAATATGGTCTGAGTGTTGCTCTGCCGATAGAACTGGGCAATAAACGGGAGTATCGCCTAGAAACCGCACAGAATCTTGCGTTGGTGCAAAAATCGCAGTTGTACCATGCTGCCCGCCAAACCTTGCTTGCCGTGCGTTTGGCATTTTTTGATGTGCTGGGAGCGCAAGAACAAGTTGCGATTGCCAGTGCCAACCGAGATACCTATCAAAAGCTCGTTGCATTGAACGGAACCCGCTTCAAAGCTGCGCAAATCTCGCAAACTGAACTCTCCCGCTCCGAACTCGCCTTCGACCAAGCCGAACTCCAACGCCGCGAAACCGAACTCACGCTCGCAAAGGCTGAACGCGCCTTGCTTCTAGCGGTTGGCAATGCTGACAATAACGAGCGCATTGTCATTGGCGACCGTTTGCAAGCACTCCAAACTGATACCTTGTGGGCGCGAGCAACAACGGAAACCTTCCTTAAACGCGCTTTAGAAGCCCGCTACGATGTCCAAACCGCGAAAATGCTCCGTTCTAGCGCGGAGGCAAATCAACGCTTGCAGGAGGCAAATGCGCTGCCCGATGTCTCGATTGCGCCAGAAATTAGTATGCAGCAAAACGCGGTATTGTACGGTTTCACAGGCGTTGTGCCGCTTCCCTTCAACAACAGAAACGAAGGCGAGCGGCAAAAAGCACAAGTGCGCATTGAGCAAACTCAGCGTCAAATCTCGCTTGTCGAGTATGCTTTGCGCAACGAAGTCCAAACAGCCGCCGCCGAATATGAAATGCGCCAGAACGCGCTCCAACGCTACCGTTCCGACGTAAGCGGGCAAAATGGCATTCTCTCAAAAGCAGCGAATATCAAAAGTGCGTCGGAAATTGCTTACAAAGCAGGCAGTTTATCGCTTCTGGAGCTTTTGGATGCAGTGCGCGTGTACAACGAAGTCTATAAATCCTACATTGATGCCCTCACGCTCTTCAACAAAAGTGTGGCAACGCTCACCTTTGCTCTTGGGAGCGATGCTGTTTCTATTGAGTAATGCCAATTTCAGTTGAGATTTCAGTTGAGAATTGTGCATAACCCGCTCTTCGGTAGCGCAGACACTCCTGTCTGCGCCATTCTCACATTCATTTTGACCCCAAAATATGCTTTTCACACAAAAAAAATCATTGTGTAATATTCCTCCGCAAGCCGCACAAAAGCTGCTTCTTATGCTGCTTTCCGTGCTTACACTTTTTGCGCAATCATGTACGAAAGATGAGCAATCACAAGCAAAACAGCCCACAACCAGTACCAGAACTCACTCCAAAGGCGATTTGCTGATAATGAATCGCAGCGATGCAGATAAATTCCCCTTGCTCGCCCTGCACGACACAGCGTTTGCGGAAAACCTCAACGTAACGGCGCGGGCTGTGGCGGAGACCGTTTCCGATAGATTGCTTTCTACCCCGCTTGTAGTCTTTGAGGCGGCGGAAATTGCGCAGATTTATTCCTCCTACACCAAGAGCAAAGCCACGTTTGAGAAAGCGGTCAAGCAGTACGAGCGTGTGCAGGAGCTTCTTGCGGGCAATGCCGCATCGGGACGGGAGTTGCTGGAAGCGCGGACGGAGCGGAATCAAGCGGAGGCGGAACTGCGCGAGGCAGAAAGCAAGATGTATCAAAACGAATTTAACCCCGCGAAGCTCGAAGCCATGCGGCTTGGTTCGGTGCTGATGATGTGCGATGTGCCAGAATCTCGCACGGGCGATGTGAGCATGGGAGAGCTTGTCGAGCTTGAATTTACCTCGTTTGCGGGCGAAATTTTCAAAGGAAAAGTAACCGACATTGCTAACGCGATTGACCCGCAGACCCGCACCGTAAAGGTCAGTATTGAATTGCACAATCCCAAAAACCGCATCAAAATTGGAATGTTTGCAAAAGCCCGCATTGAACGCAACACGATAAAAGCTATCAGCATTCCCCACGAAGCCCTTGTCAGTGCCGATGCAAAAAGTTTCGTGTTTGTGCGCTTGAACGATAGCACGTTTGAGCGTCGGCAAATTACGGTTAGCGCGGACAATGGCGTGGAATATGCGGTGAAATCTGGCTTGCGCGTTGGGGAGCGGGTTGTGATTGAAAATGCGATTTTACTGAAGGGGTTGAGTTTTAAATATTGATTTCACGCCATTGAAGACCCTCACCCCAACCCTCTCCCAGAGGGAGAGGGCTTCAGAAATACTTGATTTTTCTTGTTTTAGCTCTTGGTCTTAGCTCCTTCTCCCTTTGGGAGAAGGCGGGGGATGAGGGCTTACAATACCTGATTTCCCCCACTCTTCTTCCACCAAACACCGCATCAATGCTGGAAAATATTCTCCGTTTTGCTCTTCGCCAACGCTACGTTGTGCTTGCAGTGGCGTTTCTCATGGCACTTGTTGGCGCGTGGGCGTGGACGATTTTGCCGATTGTCGCTTATCCCGACGTGGCGGATACGGAAGTTGCGATTATCACCAAATTCAATGGTCGTCCGGCGGAGGAAGTCGAGCAGCAAATCACGATTCCCGTTGAACGCGCTCTGAATGCTGTACCCCGCGTGGTTTCTCGTCGCTCGCGGACAATGTTTGGCTTGTCGGTTGTGCGATTGACCTTCCAAGAAGGCACGGATGACTATTTTGCGCGGCAGCAAGTGTTGGAAAAATTGAAAGAAGCGGAACTCCCCGAAGGCTCGGAAACAAGTCTGGGACCGCTTTCTACGCCAGTGGGCGAGATTTTACGCTACGTGGTGGAATCCACAACAGGAACGCACTCAGCAAGCGAACTCCGCGAACTGCACGACTGGGTGATTACGCCGAAACTCCTGCAAGCAAGCGGTGTTGCGGACATTGTGAATTTTGGCGGCATCGTGAAGCAATTCAACGTCATCATCAATCCCACGCAACTTGAGCGATACCGCCTCACGATTCAGCAGCTTTCCGATGCCATTCAAGCAAATAACGAAAGTACGGGCGGGAATATCATCCAATTTGGCGCGTCGCAGCTTGCCATTCGTAGCGTTGGGCGCATCACGCGGCGCGAGGACATTGAGAAAATCGTGGTTTCCACGCAAAATGGCGTTCCAATTTTCGTGCGCGATGTTGCCAGCGTCGAGCTTGGTTCGCTCGCGCCGAGCGGCGTTCTGGGCTACACGGACAAACGCCGTCGCACAAGCGAAGACGACGTTATTGACGTGGATAACGGCGTGGAAGGCATAGTGCTGATGCGACGCGGCGAGATTCCAAGCGATGTTCTGGTGTCGGTGAAAGAAAAAATTGAAGAATTAAACAATGGTAAGCTCCCCAAAGGCGTAAAAATTATCATCATGTACGACCGCAAAGACCTCGTAGATTCTACGCTGGAGACCGTTGCACATACACTGTTTGAAGGCGTTTCGATTGTGATGATTGTGCTGATTTTCTTTCTCGGCAACGTCCGCGCTGCTATTTCCGTTGCAATGACCATCCCGCTCTCGCTGCTCTTTGCTTTTATCGTGATGAATTTTACGGGCATTCCCGCAAATCTTTTGTCGCTCGGCGCAATAGATTTTGGCATTATCGTAGATTCTGCGGTGGTGATGGTGGAAGCAATCATGCGGCATCTGGGGCATACGAGCGAAGAGGAGCGGCGCAAAGGCGTGAAAAAGTTTATTTTCAATGCTGCAAGCGAGGTGCAACGCCAGATTGTGTTCGCCGTTATCATCATCATTTGCGCGTATTTGCCGCTTTTTACCTTGCAGCGCGTCGAGGGAAAACTCTTCTCGCCGATGGCGTACACGCTTTCCTACGCGATTGGCGGCTCGCTCTTGCTCGCGCTAACGATTGTTCCTGTACTGTGTTCGTTTTTGCTGGCGAAAAATTTTAGCGAATGGCACAATCCCATCGTTGCGGGCTTGCAAAAGCTCTATCGCCGCTCGGTGATGCTGTCGGTGCGCCGTCCGCTTCCCTTTGTTGGTGGCGCACTCGCGCTAATCGTTGGAGCAATATTGCTTGCAGGGCGCGTGGGAACGGAGTTTTTGCCAGAATTGGACGAAGGCGGTTTCAACATTCGTTGCGTACTGCCCTCCGGCGTGGCACTCAGCGTAGCGCGAGAATATCCGAAAATTATCCGCGAAGAAATTGCCTCATTTGAAGAAGTAAAACTGCTCCTCTCCCAGCACGGACGCAACGACGACGGCACCGACCCCTTTGGTCCGAACCGCATAGAAACGCTTGTGCAGCTTACGCCCTACTCATCGTGGAAATCGGGGAAAACCAAGCGCGAATTGCTGAAGGAAATCAAAAGCCGCTTAGAAGCTCGCTTGCCGGGCGCGATGTTCAGTTTTTCGCAGCCCATTTTGGACAACGTAACCGAAGCCGTCACTGGCTCTGCTGCTGACTTGGCGGTGATTGTCGGCGGCGATGATATTCCTAAAATGCGCGGCGTAGCGGATAGCATTTTGACGATTATTCGCGGTGTGCAGGGCGCGTCGGAAAGCGGGATTGAGCAGGAAGGACCGCAAACGCAGCTTGTGGTGCAGATTGACCGCGAAGCCGCCGCGCGGTACGGCATCAATGTTCGTGATGTTGATGCAACGATTGAACTCGCCATTGCGGGCAAGCAAATAACGCAGTTGTACGAGGGAGAACGCCGTTTTGGTGTGGCTCTACGCTATACGCAGCAAGAACGCTCCACGCCCGAAAACATAGCAAATATGCTGATTCTAACCGAGTCGGGCATGAAAATTCCGATGAATCAAGTAGCAAACGTGCAGCTTTTGGACGGGCAAACAATTATCGCACGGCAAGATGGGCGGCGGCAAATGATTGTGCGCACCAACATCCGCGAGCGCGACCAAGGTTCGTATGTTGCAGAAGCGCAGAAAAACCTAGCACTGGCGCGGGCGGACAAGCGTTTGGTGCTGCCAGAAAAATACACGATTGATTGGGGCGGACAATTTGAAAATCTCACCCGCGCGAAAAATCGCCTTGTGGTGGTGATTCCAATTACCCTCATCATCATCTTTTTCGTGCTGTATCTGCTCTTCGACAACAGCCCAAAATACGCGGGAATTGTGATGATGAACGTTCCGTTTGCGCTTGTTGGCGGCATTACTGCACTGTGGCTGCGGCATATCAACATCAGCGTTTCGTCGGGTGTGGGCTTTGTGTCGCTCTTTGGCGTGGCGGTGATGTCGGGCGTGTTGCTGATTAGCTACATCAATTCGCTCCGCTTTGAAAAAATGATGTGTTTGCGCCGCGCCGTGATAGAAGGCGCAGTTACGCAGTTTCGCCCAATTATGATGATGATGTCCGTCGCGCTCATAGGGCTGATTCCCGCCGCGCTCGCCACCGGCATTGGCTCTGACGTGCAGCGTCCCCTCGCAACCGTGATTGTGGGCGGCTTGATTTCAGCACTCATTCTGACCTTGCTTGTCATGCCCGTCATGTATTACCTCATTGAAGCTCGCAGCGTACGCAAGCGTCAGCAGCTTCAACGCAAGCAAGCATCAGGTGTTCAGGCTGAGTAAATTTTTCAATACTTTCATTCACTTCACATTGCCCAACGTATGCGCCTTCACCCAATGAAAAACATTGTCATCATTGCAGAGCAATCTCTGCAAGCGAGTGTTCTTGCCACGTTGGACGACTTGGATGTTCAGCATTTCACGATATTTGAAGTTCTGGGCAAAGGCGAACATACGTCGCCCGAAACAGCGTACAGCAAGAATATCCGCATAGAATCTATTGTTTCAGCCCATTTGATGGATGAAATTTTGGAGCGTTTTCAAAGGGAGCATTTTGGCAATAAAGCTATTATTATTTTCGTTCAGGACGTAGAAGTGGTGCGGCATCAGAAGTTTTTGTAGGCGAAAGGGGGCGCAGACAGGAGCGTTACGCGCTACAAAGGAAGAGAAAATTTTAGGGGGCTTCGGTAGTGCAGACACTCTTGTCTGCACCTCCTCAAAGCCGCATCAATACTCGCAGACAGGAGTGTTTGCGCTACCAAACAATCAAACGTGATTTCAACCAATTGGCAAGCACACCCGAAACGCCGTTCTACCAGCGCGAGACTCTACTTTTATATCGCCATTGTGCTGCTTAATGATATTCTGAACCGTGTGCAAGCCAAGCCCCGTGCCTTTTCCCATCGGTTTGGTGGTGAAAAATGGGTCGAAAATATTCGGCAATGCATCTTCAGGAATGCCCGTGCCATTGTCAATGATAAACACCTCAATAAAATCCTCTTTGTACCGCCGCGAGACCAGTTCCAGCGTGGGTTCTGGCACACCTTCCAGTGCGTCTATCGCATTATCCAGCAAGTTCGTCCAAACTTGATTCAATTCTCCAACAAAAATTTTCACTTCAGGCAAGCTGTAATCAAGATTCTTCACAACTTTGATGTTCGTTTTTTTGATTTTATGCCCCAAAATCAGGAACGTATTTTTTATGCCCTGATGAATGTCCGTCCGCTCCATTTCTGCGGCGCGGTCGAGATGAGAATACGATTTTACCGCGCTCACAATCTCGTGGATGCGCTTCGAGGCTTCGCCAATTTCCTGCACATAGCGTTCTGTGGTGAGGACGTTATCAAGCCATTGCAAGACCGTGAAAAAATTCTCCTCGCCAATTTGTTCATATACAAATTCCAAATCTGCAATGCCCAAACCGTAATCAACAAAATTGCCTGTGATGTGATAGCCGTCATCTACGTTATGGTATTCCAACCATGATAAAAGCTCATCTTCCGCGTCGGCACGCTCTAAACTCGTCATGGTGTCTTGTATTCCCGCTTGTGCTTTTTGGAAAACGAGATTATTGCAGACATCAACGGCATCAACGTCCAGTTGCAGCATCATTACTCGCTTGAAGCGGTCTGGCGTATTGGAAAGATGCTTTTTGAATTCCGCCGCCGAGCGCACAATCGCTGCCGATGGATTGTTCAATTCATGCGCCAATCCCGCCGAAACCCGCCCCAATGCTGCCATTTTATCGGTTTGTTGCTGCCGCTCAGTCAAAGTGCGGACGCGCGTGGACATCACGTGGACGAGTGCTTCGGTCAGTTCGTAACATTCGGCAACCATTTTGCGAAAATTATTTTTATGCAGAAATAAAATGCTGACTGCTTCCTGTACAAGCCCGTAACCAGCTGCTTTTGCAGTGCGTGAAAACGGCAACGTCCCGCTAATATTCCCCGCTCTCAATTCCAACAATTCCCGAAATTGTCCATTTTGTTCAAGGCGAATACTCAGCACACCATTCAGCACGATGTACATTTCATCAATCGCATCGCCTTTTTTGAACGTATGCTCACCAAGCTCGTAATGGCGAACTTCGCTGTGATTGATAAGCCAACACAACTGCTCTTCTGGCACATTTTTGAGGTCGGGAAGCGTTTTTAACTGCGCGGCAAGAGCCGTTGCAAATGGAACAGTAGTATTCATGGTGCTTGTAAGACTTTTTGGGGAAAAATTTAGCTTTGAAAAGGAATAAGGTTGTGGACGTACAAAGATAAAACCAAACCCTTCGACAAGCCCAGGGTGAAGAGCGCATAAAAACTCATTCTGAGCTTGTCGAAGCATCTTGAACACATGACTGTCCATACCCTTATTATCCAATACTCGGTTCATTGTCCAACGACCGCCACAAATACCACGAAGCCACGCTGCGATACGGCTTCCACGCCTCTGCAAGCTCCAGCATAATTGCACGTTTCGGCATTTCGGGCATATTGTACAACAGCATCATTGCTTTGCGCAAGCCATAGTCGTCGGTTGCCATCACGTCCAAACGGTTCAGCGAAAAAATCAGAAACATTTCTGCCGTCCACCTGCCAATTCCCTTCACTTGTGTCAGTGTTTTGATAAGCTCTTCATCCTCCAACGCCACGAGTTTTTTGGGTTTCAGCGTCTTATCGTGGAATTTTTCTGCCAAATCTTTCAAGTATTTCACCTTGGAACTCGAACAACCAACCGCCCGCACGATTTCATCTGGCAAGACCAATAATAATGCGGGTTCTGGCTTTTCTTTGGGGAATAGTGCCACAAATCGCTTCATAATTGCCGCCGCCGCTTTGACCGATATTTGCTGAGAAATAATCGAATCGCAGAGCACAAAAAACGCATCTGCCTGAGGTTTTAAGCGGCATTCGCCGTGCTTGCGGATGAGTTCTTTCATCACAGGGTCGGCTTTTGCTAGGTGTTCTTCAGCTTTGGAGAATGCTTCCTTGAGCGTGAGTTTTGATGCGGTCTTGGGGGCTTTTTTTACAGTTTCTTTTTTCGCGGTTTCTTTTTGGGTCGTTTCTTTCACGGTTTTCCCACTTCCAGGTGATGGTGAATGTTATTTTACCTCAACAATATAGGTTTTATGCGGCTCATTGAAAAACGTTTTTGCTTTGTCAAAGCTGGGAGGTCCGATAAGTCCTCGTGCGCCGTTGGAAAAGCCGTAGCGTTCGGTTGGTCCGAAGATGCTCAAATCCAGCTTTTCGTTTGCATTTTCATCGTGAAAAACCGAAACAGCGTAAAAGCCAAAAGGAACGTTGTGAAAATCGAATACCGATTCATGGTGTTGGATGCTCGCTGTTCCGCCAAAAGCAGGTTTCTCACTGAGAAAATCATTTCGCTCGTTATACAGCGCAACCCTCATCACACCTGCGTTAGACGGCATTCCGCGCATTTTGATTGAAATTGTGCCAGTGCTTGACCCTCCTGTGTGGACGGGAATTCCTTGCGAAAATCCTTGCAACGGCACAAGGATAAAGAGAGCACAGAAGTAACATAAATACAGGTCTTGAAGCGATTTTTTTTGTAGAAGATGTAGCATACGTTGGAGATTTTTTTCGAGAATATTTCTCTTGACATACTGTTGTCAAGAGCATTGTCCGAATTTTGTAAGGGGTGATACCTCAAACACCAGCCTAATACCGTTTTGACTGTATTTTGAATACTTTGATTTGAGCAAGGCAGCATGCTGCCTTGTTTCGGAGAATTGAAACTATTCATTTTACAATCGAAAC
>RDXM01000005.1 GCA_004292595.1 Candidatus Kapaibacterium sp.
TGGACATGAGTTTCCGTAATCATGGTGGTGAGGTGAACAATCGTCAGTATTATTTTTCTCCAAATTTACACAAAATCATGTAGATTTAAACCACTACCGCCTTTCATCAACATTGTTTCGTAGCCTTTGCGCTCGGAAAGTTCTTCTTGTAGCTGTGGGTTGAAACGCAGCATCAAATCCTCGCCACGTACGCAAACACAGGTCTTTCCGTTCACCATAAAGTTGAGAACGGCAAACATTTCTTTTTCTTCAACATCAATGTTTGGTACTTCGGCAAGAAATTCCCGAACTCGGTTTACAAGATTAATGTTGTAGTTCATAATTGCAGATTATTTTCGTGAATGAAGCCCGACAGTATTGCCCTCGCTATCAATGAAAATTGACACGTACCCAAATTCGCCAATGTGCATTTTAGGCTGCACAACTGTACCGCCTGCTTGCTGAATGCGCTGTTCTTCGACTGTGCAGTCTTCCGTTTCAAAATAGATAATGGTGTTGTTTGCGCTCGGCTGCATATCTTTTTTTTCGACCAACGCGCCTGATATATTCGGTCTTTCAGGGCTAAAAGGGAAAAAGGATTGCTTACCAAATTCTATTGGTAAATCAACAAATTTGGCGTTGAACACCGTTCCGTAGAATTTTTTTGCGCGGTCAATGTCGGACACGTGAATATCGAACCAACCGACTGGATTTGAATTGAAGCTATTCATTGCGGTAAAAATTTTAGGTGAATAATGAAAAATTACACTGTAAAAATGCAGCGAATCATACACCTAAAATTGTAAAAATGGGACAGCATCACGTTTTGCTATCAAAAATCAATGACATTTTCAAATCGTCACCATAAAATTCTTTCGGTGTCAGCCCTGTAAATTCCTTGAATTCTTTGATAAAATGCGCTTGGTCAAAATATTCGTTTTCGTACGCCACATCAGTAAGCGTTGTCACTTCTTTTGTCAAAAGTGTTTTTAAGGTCGCTTGTAATCGTATAGTTTTTGAAAGTTGTTTCGGACTTAAACCAATAACAGACGAAAACTTACGCACTAACTGCCTGCGGTTAATATTGTTTTGCTCAGAAAGCTCGTTCACCGCAAATTTTCCATTCGCTGTCAGAATCGTTTCTACGGTTGATTTCACGACAAAATCTATGGTTGTTTTATCCGTCAAGCGTTTCAGTAAAAATGCTTCTATCAGGCGTATTCGCTCGGCGGTATCAATTGCACTAAGAATCTTTTCGCCAATTTCCGCACCTTCATTTCCAAAGAGCGCAGCTATGGGAACGGCAGCGTTTTCCATGTCCTTGATGGGTTTCGTCGTGAAGGGCAAAAATCCGTTCGGGTGAAAGCGTACAATAAATGAACCTGTAACGCCAAGCGGTTCTACAATATACGGTTGCGTTAGTTGCCCAATCAAAAAATATTGGGGCAAAACAATACTTTCACCGCTTTTTGGATGATGTCTGTACGTGTCGCCATAGTGAAATATCAACTTCATCGTTCCATCGGGAACAATGGTATTTTTGACAGGCGTAGTGTCTTTGTCGGCTTCTAAATTCCAATAGCACCAGACAAATTCTTTCAACTCGTGCGATGGTTCAAAAATTTGTGGTTTCATTTCGCTTTTTTATTTGCGTTGCTCAGTATTACTACTAAGTCACTCAATATAGTTTGTATTATACCCTTCGACAAGCTCAGGGTCAAGACCGCTTCCGACCTCATGCTGAGCCTGTCGAAGCATTCTCAACTCTATTCAGTTACCTACTTATACCGTTTTGACTGTATTTTGAATACTTTGATTTGAGCAAGGCAGCATGCTGCCTTGTTTCGGAGAATTGAAACTATTCATTTTACAATCGATGTTTCGGAGAATTGAAACTATTCATTTTACAATCGAAACGGTATTACATTGTTTAAGTTTGTAGTTTAGAAAACCTGTCATTCTTCTTCGTGCGCAAAACAGATTTGCTGCATCATCTTCTTGAAGATGTTCATAGTTTTCGACCTACGTCCTTTTCAAGGTAATAAGCGTAATTTCAGGCGGAATGCCAATCCGCACAGGCACACCCGTTGTGCCGATACCGCGATTGACGTAAATATGCTGCGCCGTACCATGTTCGCTGGCGTACAAGCCCGCACACTGCCGATAGAGCAACGATGCGGGACTCAACTCCATGCCCGCAAGCTGCACACCCATCTGCCCGCCATGCGTATGCCCCGCCAAGAGCAGGTCAATACTGAGTTCATCGCCATTGCTCAGAATACTTGTTTTGCCGTGAACTTTTTTATCCCAAAATGTGGGGTCGTGCGCAAGGAGAATGGTGGAATGCTCGGCAGAAAGACCATTGAGAGCTTTGTTCAGGTCGCCGTAGTTTTGGCGCAGTCCAACATTATCAATCGCGGCTAGTTGAAGAATTTCGCCGTCAATGCTGAAAGTGGTGTTTTGATTGACAAGCAAATTTACCCCTGCAGCCCGCACTGCATCAAGCAATTCTTGATGAGACTGCCCGCCAACGTAGTGGTCGTGATTGCCTAAGCAGCCCCACACGCCAAGCGGCGCAAAATCTCGCTTGCCAGCCTTCAAGCACATTGCGTGGATTTCTGGCAAAATAATCGGCAATTCATCCGCCTTCCAATTCACCCAATCGCCCGTAATCATCAGCATATCGGGCTTGAGCGACTCCACAATACGCCGCGCTTCCTGCATGGGCTGTTCCGAGAAAAACGAACCCGCATGAAGGTCAGAAATCTGAGCAATGGTCAAGCCTTCAAAGGCGCGAGGCAAATTTTTGATGGGAATTGTTACTGGGTGTACTTGGAAATCATACAACGTATAGACAACATCAACACCTAAAACCAGCACTGGAGCGGCTGCCAGACCATATCCTGCTAATTTTGCACTTTTTTCCAAAAATGCTCGCCGTGAAAGCGATGCGCTGGAAGGCTGATTGATACTTGGTTGTGGCAGATTTGCAATGTCATTCGGAATGAACAATAGCCGTACGGTGCGAAGAATACGGAAAGGAAACGTTGAAGAAAGAGGTTTGCCTGAATCCCACATTGCAGCTTGTTTCCACGCATTTGCAATGTTTCTCCTCAATCGCGTAAAAACGTTCTTACTCCAATCATACACAGCCCACACGCCGCTCACCACGCGGGGACTAAAATGTTTTTCAATCCAGCGCATAATCCAATAGCCCACAATCCCAGCAACGACGGCAATCTTAGGCATATACCAATACGTCAGAGTGCGGTGCAAAACTTTATTCAGCAAACTCGGATGCAGCTCTGTTTGGCGCAAATACACGGTAAACGGAAACGTGAAAAATAGCACCACTCCAAGCGCGATAGGAACACGATACCACCAAGCTGACCACCCACGCGAGCGCACAAATGCTCGCCATGAGAACAGGACAATAAGGTCTAATGCGGTTTGCAGAACGCCAACCGAAACAAAAAACAGCAAAAGACGATATGAAAATTCAACCGACATGAGTGCGAGAAAGTAATGAAAAAGTCTTCGTACGTGGAAAAATCCTTGAATAGTAGGAAAAATTAGGCTTCAGTGGCACAGACATTCTTGTCTGTGTTTCCCACCTAAAACCGGCACTAATACTCACAGACAGGAATGTCTGTGCCACTATTGATGAAATTTTATCGTGTACTTTGTGAAAAAATTATCCTTGCCCAGATTCCAGCACCGACGCATCCAACGGCAGCCAAATAAAGAAAATAGAACCCTTCCCAAGCTGGCTTGTAACCTTGATTTTCCCTTTGTGCGCCTCTACAACCCACTTCACAATCGACAAGCCTAAACCATGTCCGCCAAGCTCGCCGGAGCGCGATTTATCGACGCGAAAGAGGCGGTCGAAAATGAGGTCTTGGTCGCTTTCGGGAATACCTAAACCTGTATCGGCGACAGACACAAGCGCGGATTCATCCTGCTTGCGCAAGGAGACCGTCACCAAGCCACCATGCGGGGTGTACTTGATGGCATTGTCAATGATATTCAAAAATGCTTGGTGTAAGCGCACTTTGTCGCCGAAAATAACGACATCTCGCTCCACGCTTGATTCTACGCGGATATTCTTCTCTTCGCCCAGCATCATTGCGTCTTCGACAATATCCTCCAAGAGTGCGCTGACGTTCATTACCTTTACGTCGAGCGCGACCTGCCCAGAATCGGCGCGGGAAAGCTCCAGCAGATTTTTCACAACCTGCGATAAACGGCTTACTTCCTCTAATGCGCTCGAAAGAATTTCTTGATATTCTTCGGGCGTTTTGTCGGAATGCAGTGCCACTTCGAGTTCGCCCATCAAGATAGCAAGCGGTGTGCGGAGTTCGTGCGAGGCATCGCCAGTAAACTGACGTATTTGCTTGAAAGAACGTTCTAGGCGTTCAATCATTGCATTCAAGGTGCGAGCAAGCTGCGTGATTTCATCGTTCACGCGGCGTTCTGGCAAGCGTTGGCTGAGATTATGCTCGGTAATTTCCTCTGCAAGCTGCGTCATGACTTGCACGGGCTGGACAAAGTATTTTGCTAAAAACCACCCGCTTCCGACTGCTAAGAGCAAAATAAACGGAAGCGCGAAAATAAGCGAGGAAAAGAGTTTGCCGAGCGTGGTTTCAATCTCATCAACGGGATAGCCCACTGATACTTGCACTGTGCCAGTATGATAGACAAACATCCGCAAACGCTGCTTGCCGAGCGTCAGCTTAGGGATGGTGTAACGAAAGGGGAAGGTATCACCCACAAGCATCCCAGTGGCGGGAAGCGGCAACTGTCGGATTTTCTGCTGCAATAAATTTTCTGACCGCCAGACAATCACGCCAGATGAATCCGCCACTTGAATAAAGTAATTTTTTGGATTCAGCAAAATATGCTCATACACCGCAGACCAGACCACATCTGCTTTTTCCTCGACTTGCGGTGCCGTATCTTTCGGCGGCGGCATTGGTCCAACAAAGCGTTTGCGCTCTTCGGCGCGGAAAAATGCAAAGTAATCGTTGGAAGCGTTTGCGCGTCCTGCATTTTGGGCGCGTTTTCGGCGCGAAGCCCTCTGTTGTGCGGCTTTCTGCAATGATGCACGCTCAGAGGAATCAAGTTGTGTAGGATTTCCATTCGCCGAATTTGTATTTACCGAACTTGCAGCCTGTTTTACTTTGCGCGGACGCTCCGAAATTGAGGGGCGAAGCGGCTCGCGGGTTTCTTCCTGTTTTTTGCGAATAATGTAATCCAGCGATTCCGCCACGCGCTGCAAGGAGGAATCAAGGTTGTCGTTCAATTCCTGCTGCACCGCAACGTATGTTACCACGCCAATCACAAGCAATGGCACAGCGACGATAGCCGTGTACCAGAGCGTGAGACGAAGGCGGAAGGAGATTTGCAGCATGGGATTGGCTGTTTTTTTTAGATATTTCGTAACTGCTCACGTTTCGGCTAGACCGAAGGGACGCAGATTGAAGATGATTGAATTGATGAAGATGATGTGAGTAAATGTGCTGATATCCTTGATATTCTCTGCTCTTTTATCATCTTCATCCATTCAATCATGGGCTTCATCTGCGTCCAAAAAATCATGACCTAAACAGTTACAATCACGCACATAACAACGACAAAAAACCGCTCCATATCGTATGTTTGGACATGGAGCGGTTTTTATTATTGTCTTTGAAGCAAATGAGTCCGATTAGGATTTTTTCGCTGTTTCTACTGTTTTTTCAGCATCAGTTTTTTTAACTTTTGCTGTTTTATTTGACATATTGCATTTGTCGCCGCTTTTGTTTGCTGCTGATTTGTCTTTGCAGCAGGCTTTGCCGTCGCCTTGTGCAGATGCCGCGCCGAAGGAAACAACTGAAAATACGCAAACCGCAACTATTGAACGAAGTGCTTTCATGGAAAACTCCTGTGGAATGTGGGAGAAATTGTGAAATGTCGCCTGAAGATACATGATAAAGGATTTTTATTGACGAACTTCAGAGGACAGAGGTGCAAATATACAAAAACTATGCAAACAATGTGGTGTTGTAACAATTCGTTGTTGTACAATAGTTTTGTACGTCGCGGAGGTTTATTTGTTGCGGGCAAAAATCTGGCACACATAATATGTGTCGCCGCTTTTGACAACACCGATACCAGTAGCTGCATATTGGGGATTTTCCAAGTTTGCAACGTCGTTATTTGTTTCCAACCACACACGCACCGCATCCAGCGAAGGGCTACCGCTTGTTGAGGTTACAACGGCGATGTTGCGTTGCATTCCTTGTGTGTTATCGTAGGCATCCACGTCGTTTTTGCTGGCGAATCCTGCAAGATTCACGCTTGCGAGGTTTGCTTGGAGATGACCTTTTGCCATCATTTCAGCGTAACGGCGGGCTGTATTCGAGAGCGAGTCTGTTGTTCGTAATTCGCCCAAATGCAACGATGCGCGGTGATTATTCACACGTTCCAAAATACTTTCGCCAACATATTTTGGCATAGTATATTTCGGTAATTCGATAGATTTGCTTTTTTGAATTTGAAATATCAAGCACACAATCACCACCGCAATAATGATGCGCGGTAAGGTAACCAATTTATGTGCTGTTGTGTTCGGGGTCGAAGTTGTTGTTGTCGTTTTCATAATCGTTTCCATAGTGTTTGATAATGCCCTAGACAATGTTCCAAAACCATGCCAAAGTGCTTTTACTAGGTTTTATGCGGCTTGCAGGGCGAAAAGTGTCAAGAATGCTTGACACTTTTTTGTAAGGCTTTGAAAAATGGAAAGCAAACTTGACAGTTTGCCACCGTTTATTGCACGGGCTGATGGATGCTGTCTCAGTTTGTTCCATACTACAAAAATGCAAAATGAGACAACGCCGTCCTAGTGTCTCGAAGTGAGATGTTTACATGACCGAAAGTCATTGTTTTTTGAGAGACAATATTGCACAGAATTACACAGAACTCGGCATGAACGCTGAAGTATCTGGATTTATCGCCTATTTTTGGCTATATTTACAGCCCATCAATTAACCACATTTCACCACTTTCCCCGAAGCATCATGCCAACAGAGACACGGACAGAACCACGTATTATACTCTTCACTGGAAAAGGCGGTGTCGGAAAAACCACGACTGCCGCCGCAACCGCGCTGCGCTGCGCAGAAATGGGCAAAAAAACGCTCGTTATTTCCACCGACCCCGCGCACAGTCTAGGCGATGCCGTTGATAAAGAGCTTTCGCCCGAAGCACAGGAAATCGCACCCAATCTCTATGCGCAGGAATTGGATGTGTATTATTCCATGAAAAAATACTGGGGAAATGTACGAATTTTGCTCTTGCAAGTCTTTCAATGGCAAGGCGTAAGCAACATGGTCGCCGAAGAATTAGCAGCTCTGCCCGGCATGGAAGAAGCATCGGCGTTTTTGTGGTTGGACAATTATATGCAGTCAAAAGAATACGATGTTATCATCATCGACAGCGCACCGACGGGCGAAACACTGACGCTGCTGACCTTGCCACAAACCGTGCAATGGTGGATGACGCGGGCATTTCCCTTCCAAAAAACTGCTGTGCAGACGGTTGGCGCAATGGTGCGCGGACTCACGGGAATCCCGCTTGACAAGGGCTTTATGGAATTGGATGAGCTTTTCAGCAAGCTCCAGCGAATGCAAAAAACTATGACTAATCCCGACGTTGCGTCTATTCGCCTTGTGATGAATCCTGAGCGCATGGTGATTCAGGAGGCGCGAAGGGCATACACGTACTTACAAATGTATGGTTTCAACGTCGATGGCGTGGTTATAAATCGCATTATTCCTGAGTCTGGCAAGAAAGATTCATTTTTCACAAGCTATATCGAATCACAGAAAAAATATCTGGTGGAAATTGAGGAATCCTTCGCGCCGCTTCCGAATTTTCATGTGCAGCACGCAGGACAAGAAGTTTTCGGGCTAGATTTGCTCAAGTCTATCGCGGAGAATTTGTACGGCGAGATTGAAGGCGGCACCGACCCAACAACCTTCTTTTTCAAGGAAAAACCTTTTGAAATCGTGCAAGAAGATAAAAACTACGTCCTCAAAACAAAGCTCCCGTTTGCAGAAGAATCAGACTTCGAGGTACGCCGCTTGTCGGATGAAATCGTGATTCAGCTTGGCAATCGCCGCAAGAACCTCTTTTTACCGCGTTTCTTGGCGTACTATACGCTCACAAGCAAGGTTTTATCGGGTGGATGGCTGACGCTTACCTTTTCACCAAATGCGTAACATGAAAAAAAAGCACAATAACCACCGTGATACGAGAAAGCGCGTCATGCGCTCGGTACAGGACGAAACCGCGCCCGTGCTTGTTCGGGACGGAACAGCAACGGCAGAGCGCAATGCTGGTGCGTATCACGTGCCGGTAATGCTGAAGGAATGTTGCGACGCGCTCATCACCGACCCAAACGGCACGTACATTGACGGAACGTTGGGTGGAGGCGGTCATACGGCAGAAATTTTACGACGATTGGGTACTGGCGGCGTGGTGTTTTCTTTCGATGAGGATGCGGCAGCAATCGCAGAGGCAGAACGACGCTTTGAAGAGGAACTAGGAAAATCCTCACCACAACTCATGCTCAGGCATGAGAACTTTTCTTTTGCACACACCATACAACACACCATAAAAAGAGACGGGAAGCCCCAAGCGCAGGACAATATCACGGGGATACTGCTCGACCTTGGGGTTTCTTCCCGCCAGCTTGACACAGGCGGCATTGGGCTAAGTTATCGTGTGAACTCTCGCCTCGATATGCGATTTGGTTCACGCGACGGGCTACCGGTATCGGAGCTTATCGCCACAACGCAACAAGGAGTACTAGAGCAAATTCTGCGCGAGTATGGCGAGGAACCATTCGCACGGGTGATTGCGCAGCGGATTGTCGAGGTCCGCCGCGTGGCTCCGGTTGTAACAACCTTCGACCTCAGAGTTATCGTTGAGGAATGTGTCCCGCCGCATTTGCGCCAACAATCTCTTTCGCGGGTCTTTCAGGCGTTTCGTATTGCCGTCAATAATGAACTTGGCGTATTGGAGGAAACGCTACGCGGCATTGTGCCACGCTTGGCGAAGGGCGGTCGTATCGTTGTGATTGCGTATCATTCCCTTGAAGACCGCATCGTGAAGAATGTTTTCCATGAGCTTTCACGACGCAGTATGCCCATCAATCCTGATGATTTCGATACTCCTGAGGCTGCGCGAGAAGCTATGATAAAATCTACCACCGTTGAAGTACAGCCACAGCTGAAGATTCTTACCAAAAAACCACTCACGCCGTCGGACGAAGAGCTATTCTACAACTACCGTGCCAGAAGCGCGAAGGTAAGGATTGCGGAGAAAACGTAGCTTTGAGTATTGCTCATACCGTTTTGACTGTATTTTGAATACTTTGATTTGAGCAAGGCAGCATGCTGCCTTGTTTCGGAGAATTGAAACTATTCATTTTACAATCGAAAC
>RDXM01000105.1 GCA_004292595.1 Candidatus Kapaibacterium sp.
GACGACATAATCAAGGCTATTCATGGCTTTGAAAGGATTTTTATCCCAAGAGTATTGATTATTCTATGCAAAATAGTCAAAATACAATTAAATTGGTATAAGATACTCTTGTCTGTGCCTTTTGTTTGAGAAGCGCATCAATGATGCAGCAGTGAAGAAATCGAATGTCAAACTCGTTCAATCCAGTACAACATTGCTCAGTTTCAAACTTTCGCTTGGCAAAACTGCCCGCGCTGGCGTAGATTTGTACACAAATGAAGCCATCGTTGCTATTGAAGTTCTCGACTCTGCTATCGTTTCTGATGAATTACATGAAAGCGGATGTTCTGAGAAAATATTTGTAATCCCTTTTTCATGCTTTTCATTACCCATTACCAATTATGATAACCCTCACACTCCCCGATGGCTCGAAACGCGAGTACACAAGCGGCTCCACAGGCTTGCAAGTAGCTGTTTGGATTTTTCCGCCAAAGGACGGTGATTGTAATGGCTTGGTTTGAAAACATAGAAAACTTGGGATATGAATTAGCATCATTCCCAGAGTTTACAGCAATAACGAATTTGCTTGTACCGCAAGCAATAGACGAGGCTCGTGAATTGAAGATTTCCACTGGCATTGTTTTCGCCGCGATATACGATTTACTTGTGTCGGCGGCATATTACCAAGAATCTATCGCCAATGTTGGTTGGATGTATTGTGCAAAAGCCTCGCCTGACGCTCCATTGCTCACGTTTCCGTTTGTGAATGCTTGCCCCGTCTGCACAATAGCAAACGGTGAAATTGTGAAATGTACGGGCAACAAGCCGGAATCAGGGAAAATTGGTAAAATTACTTCTGAAACGCTTCTCCGCTTATTGGCAGAGATTTTTCAGCAACATGGTCAAAATCTTGTCATCAAAACAGGTCAAGAGCCGATAGATTTCGTCATAGCAGATACCGAAAGAAACGCATATTTGCTAGGCGAAATCAAGGCTGCGCCACTTGTTGTGTTGCCGCTTGCCGCAGATAGCGAGGTTTGGCAAGAATCCAAGCCGCAAGGCATTGTCCCAGTACAGCACAAAGACAAAGCAGCCGTTAATTCCTTAGCAACCACGCCACTTTCCATGCTTATACCAGTGCTGGGCAGCGAAAAATGTTCATATCGACGAGTATCATTAGGCACAAAGTCTGATAAAAACTGGGCTTTTGAAGGTTTAGCCAAAGTGCTGCGACACGACACAACAGTATTCCGCGATTACCTGCTTTTTTGGAATAATGCTGTGAAAGTGTACGAAACGAAAGACCGCACAAATCCTCTCTATTGGCTTACCAATGGCTGCGGCAGCAAAGGCTCTATCAACGTTTCCGATAGCAAAACCAGCGTTGGAATGGACAGAACCGATGATATAAAAAAGGGCATTTATCAGCTTTTGAAAATTGGCGCGGAATCTCGAAAAAATGACTTGCCGTCTTCGCTCGCTATCGCTCTCATCTCCAATATCCACGCCATTCGCCACTACGACGACTATTTTCAGCCCGTTGAGGATGTCGTCTGGGGCTATGATTCGATGCGCGAGAAAGGCTTGTTTCATTTGTACGACGGCTTGTTTTCGTTTACGCGCAAGAGCATCAAAACTCATTGGTTATCAACAATTTTTGCTTTTACCGATGACCATTCATAACCACATCGCCCGCAGCGTTGGCGCAGAAGTGCAGCAACGTATTGACGCGCTTAAAGTCGGGCAGAAAATGCAGGATTTACCCGAAGAACTCTGGCATCCGAGTTTTCGCTACTACGTCAAAGAAGACCCGAATCGCAAGGGTGGACCGAATCTCCGCATGATTCGCCTCGACCCCGAAAAGCCATCGCTGACCGTTACGGGCTATATTTTCAATAAGTTTGTGCATCCCGTTGAAGACCGTTTTATCACTGTCCGCGAAGCCGCACGATTACAAGGATTTCCTGATGAAGTGCAGTTTTGCGGGACGCTCACAAGTTCGCAATTACAAGTTGGAAATGCTGTTCCGATTCCGCTTGCACAGGCGGTTTTAACGGCAGTAGCGGAAAAAGCACACACGCTGTCTCTGCGCAAAATTCGTGCGCTGAGTTTGTTTAGCGGCGCAGGCGGCTTCGATATTGGCGCGGAACAGGTAACAGTCGGGAAAACCCGCATTCATCCGCTTATGGCGGTAGAAAACTGGAACGATGCTTGCGAAACATTGCGCAACTATGCGGCTTCGCGGATAAATGTTGCCGAGATGGACATTCGCACTATTGCTTCGCCGCTTGATTTTTGGCAAAAGCAAACAGGCTTGGGTACCGCTCCAAATCTTGTGTATGGCGGACCTCCTTGTCAAGCATTCAGTCAGGCGGGCAAACAAAAAGCTGATGATGATGAGCGTGGTATGCTTATCTTTGAGTTTGTGCGATTTATCCGCGATTTGCAGCCGGAATTTTTCGTTATGGAAAATGTTGCGAATCTCAAAGGCGTAGCTGGCGGTACGCTCTTGAAGCGTGTTGTAGCGATGTTCGAGGAATGTGGTTACAATCTCGACATGAACGTTTTGGACGCAACGCACTATGGCGCGGCACAACGCAGAAACAGGCTTTTTATCATTGGTTGTCGCCAAAGTCTCGGTAAAATCTTGCTTCCTGAACCGACGCATGGCGACGTGGAAGGTTCGCTCTTTCCACTCAAGCCTGTACAAACCGTCGGACAAGCATTTGAGCGGCTTCCAAGCGCATCGTTTAGCAATCAACCGACGGTGAGCAATCACAAATTTTATCAAAAAGAATATTCAGAATTACTCTAAACGTACTATTCACTTACTAAATTTATGAACATCACCCTCACACTCCCCGATGGCTCGAAACGCGAGTACACAAGCGGCTCCACAGGCTTGCAAGTAGCAGAATCCATTTCTCAAGGGCTTGCTCGCAATGCCGTTGGTATTTTTCTGGGCGACAGCCCCAGAGACCTCTCCACGCCTATCACGGAGGATGCCAGCGTACGCATCGTTACCTTTGACCAAGACGAAGGCAAGCAGATTTTCTGGCACTCCACCGCGCACCTTATGGCGGAAGCGTTGGAAGCACTCTATCCAGGTGTGAAATTCGGCATCGGACCAGCGATTGAGCAAGGTTTTTACTACGATGTAGATTTGCCAGATGGCATTAAACTTTCCAGCGAAGATTTGCCAAAAATTGAGGCAAAAATGGCGGAACTCGTCAAGCGCGATGTGCCGTTTCAGCGCGAAGACGTTGCGTGGGACGATGCCGTGAAATACTTCCAAGAAAAAGGCGACCAGTACAAATTGGAGCTTTTGGAAGGCTTCAAAGGGCAGTCTATCACGCTCTACAAGCAAGGCGCATTCACGGATTTGTGCCGTGGGACGCACGTTCCTTCCACGGGTTTTCTGAAATTCCCTAAACTCCTCTCCATCGCTGGTGCGTATTGGCGTGGCGACTCAAACCGTCAGGTTTTAACGCGCATCTACGGCATTGCGTTTCCGAAAAAGCAGATGCTAGAAGATTTTATCAAAATGCGCGAAGAAGCGGAAAAACGCGACCACCGCAAACTCGGCAGAGAATTGGAATTGTTTATGATTACCCCAACCATTGGCGGAGGGCTTCCCGTCTGGCTTCCGAATGGTACGCTTGTGCGGCGCACACTCGAAGCGTTCTTGCGCGATGAGCAGGTAAAACGCGGTTATCAAGAAGTAATCACGCC
The DNA here is from genome assembly GCA_004292595.1 of Candidatus Kapaibacterium sp. Lineage (GTDB taxonomy): Bacteria > Bacteroidota > Ignavibacteria > Kapaibacteriales > UBA4661 > PH2015. The sequence continues at coordinate 3,712 of RDXM01000105.1, forward strand.
ACACATCGGCAATTTGGAAATGTACAAAACATCGGGACATTACCCATATTACGCCGATTCGCAGTTTCCGCCGATAAAATTCACCGACGAAACAGGGCGCGAAGAAGAGTATTTGCTAAAACCGATGAACTGCCCGCACCATCATCAAGTCTATTCCTCAAAGCCGCGCTCGTACAGGGATTTGCCCGTGCGCTTGGCGGAATTTGGAACGGTGTATCGCTATGAACAATCGGGCGAATTAAATGGACTAAGCCGTGTGCGCGGCTTCACTCAAGACGATGCGCATATTTACTGCACCGACGACCAGTTGAAAGATGAAATCAAAAGCACGATTGAACTCACGCAGCACGTGTTCAAAACCTTCGGCATGGACGTAACCACGCGCCTTTCCTTCCGCGACGACAATGCCGACAAGTACGGCGGCGACATCGCGCTTTGGGAACGCGCACAGCAGGAAATCAAGGAAGTTGCCGACGAAATGCAGCTTGAATACTTCATCGGCTTGGGCGAAGCGGCGTTTTACGGTCCGAAAATTGACTTCATCGTCCGCGATGCCATTGGTCGCAAGTGGCAGCTTGGCACTGTGCAGGTGGATTACGTCATGCCAGAACGCTTCCAGCTTGAATACACGGGCAACGACAACGCCAAACACCGCCCTGTGATTATCCACCGTGCGCCCTTTGGCTCAATGGAGCGGTTTTTGAGCATTTTGATTGAGCATTATGCAGGCAATTTCCCATTCTGGCTCGCGCCCGTGCAGGTGAGTGTTCTGCCGATTACCGATGACCAAATTCCCTACGCGCAAGAATTGACCAAGCGTTTGACCGATTTAGGCTACCGCGCAAAACTCGACGACCGTGCGGAAAAAGTGAATCGGAAAATTGCGGAATCAGAGCAGAAGAAAGTACCGTTCGCGCTGGTAATTGGCAAAAAAGAGGTGGAATCGGGGCAGGTGGCTGTGCGTGAGCATGGTGTTGGGGATAAGGGTGCGATGAGTGTGGATGCGGTGTTGGAGGTATTTGCAGGATTGAAAAATGCCTGAGTTTAGCCATCATACCATCCAATCACTACCGTTTCAGATGAATCAAAATATGCAACCACTTCAAGCTATATCGCTATTCTCAGGTGCTGGAGGTATAGATGTCGGTATTCAGCAAGCAGGATTCACCGTTCTTGCTTGTGTTGAATCCGACCACTATGCCTGCGAGACGCTACGAACCAATATCGCAAGAGAACATCATTCAACCGTAGTGTATGAGGAAGATATACGCTTACTCGACCCAAGCGAGATGATGGAAAAACTTGGCATAGCAGAAGGTGAATTAGACCTGCTCTGTGGTGGTCCGCCATGTCAAGCGTTTTCTCAAATAGGTAAGCGTAAAAGTTTGGACGATGAACGTGGCTTGTTACTATTTGAAATGGTACGCTTTGCAAAAGTATTAAAACCAAAAGCAATTATGATTGAACAGGTGAAAGGACTGCTGAATGCACCAGATTCTAAGGGCAAAGTCGGTGGAGTCTTTGAATTGCTTGTTTCTGAATTAGAGGCTTTAGGGTATATTCCAAAGTGGAAAGTGGTGAATGCGGCTGAATATGGCGTTGCACAGATACGCCAACGGGTGTTTATTGTTGCAACATTAGGGCGAAATGGTTTCCAATTTCCCCCAGCAACACACGCCGCCGCAAGTAACAACAGCGTCCTTTTTTCCTTGCCAGCCTTTGCTACGGTTGGTGATGTCTTGCAGGGAATCGGTACGCCTGAACGGAAAAACGGTCATGTTCCTCAGCACAGCCATTTAGACGTAACACCCGATGGCGATAGATTCCGAATGAACGGCGTACCGGAAGGCTCACACCTCGCGGCACAACATCATTTGCCCGCAGAACAACGCCGAAATCTGACCAAGAAAGACACGACCAAATTCAAGCGGCTTTCGCGGTACGAACCCTCAAACACGCTTCGTTGTGGTGAGATATTTTTTCATCCTTTAGAAAACCGCTACTTGACACCACGCGAGTATATGCGTATTCACGGCTACCCTGATGAATACCTCCTTTCAGGACCAATTCGTGGGCGCTCCGGGCGAGTGCGGCATCTCGACCAGCACCGACTTGTTGCGAATTCTGTCCCGCCACCGGTTGCAGCAGCACTGGCAAAAGAAATAGCATACACTCTGCGTTCTATCACCTCATAAACCATATAATCATGCCCCAAATTTTTGAAATTTTCGGCTATCCAATTTCTCTCCATACTCCAGAGATAGAGCAGTCGCGCCGTCAGGCACGATGCCCATTTATGGGTGGCGAATGCGACGGTGGAGGCAATCGGTATTCTTCGCAGATAGAATTGAAGCACCACGCAGAGCTTCGGGAATATTTTGGTGAGTGTGAGGTTGTTGCTTCTGGAATATGCTCTATTCGCTTACTTGAAAATGATTCACCATGGGTTGTTTGTCCTCGCAGACTTCTTGTTTTGGGGCGTGAAAATGCAGTGGAACGAAATCATCAACAGAACTCTGAAGTGGCGATGCTGAAGTTGCTTGGTTACAAAAAGGGAACAAATCTTGGAATTTGGTCCGAGGTCAAACTCGAATACAAAGAAGTGATGAATGGCGTTGAAAAAACATTTGATTACACATTTGACTACCTTGTCATGCCGATAGGTTCAGTCGGTCAGGATAGTATTTGCGAGCAACTGCACGGGAAATGGTCGCTCCTGCGCCGAATATTGGAAAAGTCTGGATACACGATTGCGCGTAGAGATGGAATGGATTATGTCGAAAACTTTCCAATCGGTGTGCCAAGTATCATTGAAATTATGACCTCAAGTACGTCAGGCGGTAACAAGCGAAAACGCACCACAATAGCACAATCGTTTGAGGATGCAATCTTTCAAAAGCCGCACGCCGCGCCGAGTATCAATAAACGTCAAGTTTGGGCAAGAATGGCAAGCCAACTCATTGTCAAATCAGAAGCCGCTCTGTCGTGGGGCGGTAAAACGCTATGGCTGATTCAGGACACGCTCGCAGACTACATCTCTGCCTCAACCGCATTGGATTTGAATAAATTTGTCGCTTCTCATACCGATGAAGTCAATATCCTCAGTTTTGCATATGCCAAGGAATCCTCGCCCAATGGCATTGTAGAATTGAAGACCGACAATCTCTTCGCGGGAAAAATCTCATCGGGCGGCATTGAGCCAAGTTTTCAGGATATTGTCAAATCTCCTGTATGTCCGCCGCTCTCTTCGCTATTATCTTTGCTTGTTTCAAAAGGTAAGCCAGTAAATGTAGCTATTGCGCCATGAACTTCATCATACTTCAAAAGAGAAAACCAAAGGTCATAGATTTATTCGCTGGCTGCGGCGGAATGTCGCTCGGCTTTGAAAATGCAGGATATGAAATCGTTGCTGCCTTTGATAACTGGGATGCAGCTATCAATGTTTATCGTCAAAATTTCACGCACCCGATTTTCAAACAAGATTTAGCCATAATCCAAGATTATACGACGTTTCAACACCTTCGCCCCGATGTTATTATTGGTGGTCCGCCTTGTCAAGATTTTTCCCATGCCGGAAAGCGGGATGAAAACGGCGGTAGAGCCGATTTAACGATTTCTTTTGCAGAAATTGTTTGCGCCGTGCAGCCTCAATTTTTCGTTATGGAAAACGTTGAACGCGCTATTACCACACAGCGTTACAAAGCAGCAATGGCAATGTTCCATAAGGCTGGCTACGGGCTGACGCTACGAGTATTGGATGCGAGCTACTGCGGCGTTCCGCAAAAACGTAAACGCTCATTTTTAATTGGTGGGCTTGGCGAACGAGAGAGTTTTTTACAAGCATACTTGGATGCAGGATTATCACAGCAAGCAATGACTGTACGTCAATATTTTCAAGAGGAACTTGGTTTCTTACCTAATACAGAGTTTTATTACCGCCACCCGCGTAATTACTCGCGCCGCGCCGTGTACACTCTCGACGAACCCAGTGCGACGATTCGTGGCGTGAACCGTCCCATTCCGCCAAATTACGCCCAGCATTCGATTGATGCTGCATCTCTGAGCGAAGGTGTACGCCCACTGACCACGCATGAACGCGCTTGCATTCAGACATTTCCGCTCAATTTTCAATTTTCAGGAACAAAAAGCGATATGGAGCAAATGATTGGGAATGCAGTTCCTGTGCGGCTTGCGGAGTTTGTTGCTCATGCCCTGCAAATGTACAAAAACAATGTGCATTTATTAACGCAACAAACCGAACTATTTGCATGACCAAATCCCCCAACAACCGCACCCTCACGCTCTCCGAGGCGGAACGCCAGCATTTACGCGCTTGCCTCTGCTCGCTCTCCGCGCTGGCAACGGTGGATGAGGTGTTGGGAAAAATTATTCATCAAAACTGCCAGAACGCGCTTCCATACTTGCCTTCAGGCTTTGTGGATGTTCTCATTCTCGACCCGCCGTATAACCTCACAAAATCCTTCAACGGCACAACCTTCCGCGCAAGGAATGACGAGGAGTACACAGCGTGGATGGAATCATGGTTCGAGCAAATGATGCGCCTTTTGAAACCGACAGCAAGCGTGTATATTTGCGGGGATTGGCAGTCGTCGGCGAGTATTGTTGCGGTGGCGGGGCGGTATCTGCATATTCGCAATCGCATTACATGGGAACGTGAGAAAGGACGCGGTGCAAAAGCAAATTGGAAGAATTGTTCAGAAGATATTTGGTTTTGTACGAAGTCCGATGAATACACCTTCAATCCAGATGCGGTGCGGCTTCGGCGGCGCGTCATTGCTCCGTACCGCGAGAACGGTGCGCCCAAAGATTGGCAGGAAACAGAAGATGGCAAATTCCGCGACACCGCGCCCTCGAACCTCTGGACGGACATAAGCGTCCCCTTTTGGTCAATGCCCGAAAATACGGAACACCCGACACAAAAGCCCGAAAAACTCATTGCAAAATTGCTTTTAGCCAGCAGCAATGCGGGCGACGTGATACTCGACCCCTTCGCGGGTTCTGGCACAACGGCAGTCGTGGCAAAAAAATTGGGGCGGCAGTTTGTAGCGATTGAACAAGAAGAAGAATACTGTTTGTTCGCACTGCAACGCCTCGCAAATGCTGAGAGCGACGCACGTATTCAAGGTTTTTCGGATGGCGTTTTTTGGGAACGAAATTCCCTCGCGGCACAGACCAAATCTCAGCGACCCGCAGCATCTGAGATGGATAATGGCAATACACCATAGAAACTTATTCTCCAAGCACAAGCATCTACTCACGCACAAGCACCAAAACAAATTCTTAGCATACCGCCAAAATAATCACTATCTTCGCTGTTCTTCGTCGTTGTTTTTCCGATTTTGTCATGGCAATTTTTTAGCGTATGAAATTTTCTCGTACCCGCATTGTTTCACGTTTCGCTGCACTTTTTTGTGCATTCTCCCTTCCTCTGAACGCCCAACAAACCTTCCCTTCCAATGGCGAAGCGTCAAACCCCAAACCAGAATGCTACGCAATTACAAACGTCCGCATCGTTACATCGCCCGCAAGTAGTGTAGAAAAAGGAACGCTGCTTGTGCGGAACGGCATTATTGAAGCTGTTGGCGCGAATGTGAGTATTCCTGCGGATGCCGTCGTGTACGACTTGAAAGGAAAATCGGTCTATCCCTCGTTTATCGAATCCGATAGCGACTACGGAATGCCCGTACAACCGCCTCCCGCGCCCTTTTCCTTCAATGCTCTTCCACAATACGAGACCAAAACACAAGGTGCGTACGCTTGGAATGAAGCGTTGAAGTCCGATAAAACCGCACATACAGCCTTTGTACCGAATCCAACAACGGCATTGGAATTGCGCCGCTTGGGGTTCGGTATCGCACACTCGTTTGTGCATGATGGTATCGCACGAGGCTCATCAACACTGGTTGCGCTGGGTGAAGGTGCTGCGCACACGTTGATTGTGAAAGACCGCGCCGCCGCACAGTATTCGTTCCAAAAAGGCTCATCGCGTCAGGTTTATCCTACCTCGCTCATGGGCGTGATTGCACTCCTTCGCCAAACCTACTTGGATGCGGATTGGTACAAAAAAATTCGCCCGCAAGAATCTGTTTTACCAAAAGAAGTAAATATCGCGCTAGAGGCGTGGAGCGCTCTTCAGAGTTTGCCGCAAATCATTGAAATTAACGGAAAATTGAATCTTTTCCGCGCCGACGCGCTTGGCGACGAGTTTGGTGTGCAATACATCATTCGCACAAGCGGCGATGAGTATCAGTACGTGGAAGAAGTAAAAAAAACAAAAGCCGCGCTCATTACCTCGCTTAATTTCCCACTCGCCTACAACCTCGACGACCCGCTTGATGCCTTGAACGTGAGCCTTGCCGAGATGAAACACTGGGAACTCGCACCCACTAATCCCGCCACGCTCGCAAAAAACGGCATTAGTTTCGCGCTCACAAGTTCTGGTTTGCGCAATCGAAACACTGATTTCATGCCGAATCTGCGCACCGCCATCAAATACGGACTCACGAAAGAGCAAGCTCTCGCCGCGCTCACGACCGTTCCCGCCCAGCTTTTGCGCATTGCGGAGAAAGTCGGCACACTCGAAAAGGGCAAACTGGCGAACTTCCTCGTTACTTCCGGTGATATTTTCGATGCAGAAACAATCATCTTCCAAAACTGGATTTTAGGAAAGCCATATGAGCTTGTAAACCCGATAAATGCTGATGTTCGCGGCACATACTCGCTGAATGTTGCGGGAATTGGCGACTATACACTCACGCTGAAAGGCAGTGTCAATGCGCCTTCCACAGAATTGGTGAAAAATGGCGATTCTACAAAAATCACGCTTGCTTTTGAACGCTCTGGCGGTGGAAACCTCGTAACAATGCGCTTTCCGCGCGATGGCAAAGCAAAACAAGACATGACGCTGACGGGCTGGATTGACACGAAAGCAAGCGGCGAAAAAATGGGTGGAGACACGTGGTCTGGCAAAGGTCAGGACGAAACAGGCGCATGGCTCACGTGGTCTGCAAAGCGCGTGAAATCGTTTGAAGTAAGCAAAACCGCCGACACAAGCAGCGTTTTTGTTCCGCAAGGTTCGCGCAGCTACCCTTTTGGTGAATACGGCTTGAAATCGCCTTTGAAGCAAGAAACCGTGCTGCTGAAGAACGCAACCGTGTGGACAAGCGATGCGGACGGCGTTGTGAAAAATGCAGATGTATTGCTGAAAAATGGCAAGATTGCTGCTGTTGGCAAGAATTTGTCGGATGCAAGCGCGAAAGTCATTGACGCAACAGGCAAGCACGTAACGCCCGGAATCATTGATGAACACTCACATATCGCCGTTCAAGCGATTAACGAAGCAAGCCAAAGCGTTACCTGCGAGGTGCGCGAGGCGGATGTGATTAACCCCGAAGACATCAACATTTATCGGCAGTTGGCGGGTGGTGTTACGTCGTCACATATTCTTCACGGCTCGGCGAATGCGATTGGTGGGCAGACAATTTTGCTAAAATTGCGTTGGGGCGCGAGCGCGAGCGAGATGAAGTTTGACGGTGCGCCGCCATTTGTTAAATTTGCGCTCGGCGAAAACGTAAAGCAGTCGAATTGGGGCGATAATTTTAACGTCCGATTCCCGCAAACCCGCATGGGCGTTGAGCAGGTGATGGTAGATGCCTTCACCCGCGCCCGCGAGTACGAGGCTTCGCTGAAAGCTGCGGCAAATGATAAAAACGGCAGTCCCGTCCGCCGCGACCTAGAATTGGACGCGCTTGTGGAAATTTTGAACAGCAAACGTTTTATTACCTGCCATTCGTATGTGCAGTCAGAAATCACAATGCTGATGCGGGTTGCAGAGCAGTTTGGCTTCAAAGTAAACACCTTTACGCACATTTTGGAAGGCTACAAAGTTGCTGACAAAATGAAGGCGCACGGCGCAAGTGCGTCGTCCTTCTCGGATTGGTGGTCGTACAAGGCGGAAGTGGCGGAAGCAATTCCGTACAACGGCGCAATTCTTCACGCAATGGGCGTAAACGTGGGCTTTAATTCAGACGATGCAGAAATGGCGCGGCGTTTGAACCAAGAAGCGGCGAAAGCCGTGAAATATGGCGGTGTTTCGGAAGAAGATGCGATGAAATTTGTAACACTGAATCCCGCGAAAATGCTACGTGTCGAAAACCGCGTTGGCAGCCTGAAAACAGGCAAAGATGGTGATGTTGTTGTGTGGTCGGACCATCCGCTTTCCATCTATGCCCGCGTCGAAACAACGTTTGTCGATGGCATTCCCTACTTCGACCGCTCACGCGACGCGCAATTACGTGAGGAAATCCGCCAAGAACGCGCCCGCATCACGCAACTGATGGTGCAAGCAAAAAAGGGCGGCTATCCGACGCAGCCTGTTCCGCCGAAGAAAAATTATGAGAAAATCCATTGTGATTTTATTGGCGAAACGGGACAGTAATTCTCTTTAGTGTTAAGTTTTGGGTGTAAGTTTTATCAGGCTTGCAGAAGTTTTCGCTCCAAAATCAACTCAAAACTTAACACTCAAAACGTAGCATTTTGTTTTTTGATTATGAAACCTGAAAAAATTTTAGAAGACTTAAAAATCGTAGCAGAACAAATCGGCGTACACGTCATTATTGACAAAGGAAATTTCGTTGGTGGGCATTGTTTGGTGTATGAGCAGCGCAAAATCGTGCTGAATCGCCATTTGCCGACCGACGTAAAAGCAGCGAAACTCGCACAAGGCTTGGGGCAATTTTCCCTTGAGGAAGTCCAATTAAAGCCGCCCGTGCGCGATTTTATCGAACGCGAGAAGCAACGCCTCCGCGAACGCGAACAAGCAAACGAGCAATCCATTCTGGCTCAACAGCTCGTTCAGGAAGCGAATAACTAAGAGAAGAATGAGCTACTGTCGTTTATACGTTGCACAACATCAGGCTTCGGTGGCTTGAGAACTTCTAGTCTGTATTTTCTAGCCTGAAGTCTCTACCAACACTCACAGACAGGAATGTCTGTGCCAGTGTTTGATATTTTTGTGCAGTACAAAACCCAACAAAATAATCTCAGTACACGACAAAAACTCTGTCAGTCGCTTCAGTATTCACTTTTGCACACAAGGGGTTGCAAGCCCTTGTTATCAGGCTTTATGAGTATTTTGACAAAAAATTGTCGTGTACTTAGCAAAATAATACCAATTTAAGTTGAGAATTGTGCATGGCAAATGAGTAAACAAGGGGCTGTAGCTCCTTATTATGCGCAATGATTAACTCAATTTGGTATACAATTCGTGCAACACAATAAAGGTTGTCCATACTAGGAATCATGAGGCATCCGCCGCAATGTGGCTTGGAAACACGTTCCTCAATCGCCTCCAACCTTTTTACTTTATCATTTTCAGACGACTATTTTACACAATGGCACGACCCGCAAAACCACGTAATCCCTCAGCCAACGCTGCTGGAAATAACGCACACCTCCCCGCACTTTCTCAAGAAATTTCTCAAGAAGAACGTGCGCTCAATCAGGGACAGGATGTTGAGCAAACACCCGTAGAAGATTCTTCAACACAAGATTCACCAGCGGAAATTCCGAAAGTAAAAACCAAAGCTGCGCCGAAAACAAGTGCGAAAAAAGCTACTGGCAAAAAACTGGATAAAGTTGCTGTTGCAATAGAAAAGACTATTGACATTGCAAGCGAAACGACAAGCCGCAAAGCCGCCCCAAAACAAGCTCCTGCGGCAAAAGAGATTTTTGTGAAAGAAATTCCCGCAAAGCAGCAGGAATCCTTGAAGCAAGTCAAGCAAACCCAGCAGAAACAAGAATTGCCCAAACAAATTCCACCAAAACAAGAAGCTCAAAAGCAAGATTCTACCACGCTTCCAAGCAAAGCACCGCTAGTGCAGCAAACACCGCCGCCCCAGGCGAAACCTCAGAACGAGCCTCCCTTGACGCTTGCAGAGTTTTTGGTGCAGAAGCATGGCATTGTGAATACGGCAAATGTATTCGCCAATTTAGGAACGGCGCACTTGTACGAGCATATTCTCTTTTTGCGCGAAGGCACATTTTCGGCACAGGGTGCGATTGCAACGAGTGTTCATGCGGCTTCTGCGGGAACAGACCACCACATTTTTATTGTGGAAGAGCCAGTGAATCAAGAATACATTGCATGGAACGAGGCGCATCGCCGCTTCGACCAAGCAACATTTAATGCGCTCAAAACCCGCATCACTGCTTATTTACAGGGCAAAAGCATTTATGTACAAGATTGTTTTGTTGGCTCAGACACGCGCTTGCGTCTGCCGTTCCGCATTATTACCGACAACGCAGGAGAGTCGCTTGCGGCGCGAAATCTCTTCCCCGAAGCACAAGCGCATGAACTAAAGGGCTTCGACCCGCGCATGACAATTCTCTGCGCCTCGAACTTCAAAGGCATTCCAGAGCTAGATTCTACGCCGTCGGAAGCATTTGCCATTATTGACTTTTCGCAGCGATTGGCGATTATCGGCGGCTCGAAGCACATCCGCGACATTAAAAATATCGCCTTTACCGTAATGAGCTATGCAATGCCGCTCCGCAAGGTACTTCCTCTGCATAGCGCATCATTGCTGAGTTCTAACGGTGATACAACCTTACTTGTCGGTAATGCAGGTGTCGGCAAAACGACCCTTGCGCTGGACGCAAACCGCCAAATGATTGGCGACGATGCCAATGCCTGGGGCGACGAAGGCGTATTTAATCTTGAAAGTGGCATTTTTACTTGTGTTCAGCCAAATGCCACAAGCGCAGCACAAGGCAATCCTGCACTTCAAGCCAATGACGCACAATCCTTGCTGCTTTCGGCAACAAAACTTTTTGGAACGGTGCTGGAAAATGCACAGATTGATGCGCAAAGCCGCACCGTGACATATGCTGAAGGTGGACAAAGCACAGCAACGATTTCTCGAATCGCGCTTGGAATGGAAGCAGCGTTGTCGTCAAAAAATCGCGGTGGGCATCCGAAACACGTGATTTTGCTTGTAAACGACGCACTAGGCATTCTCCCGCCCGTGGCGCGGCTTACACACGAGCAAGCGGTGTTTTTCTTTTTGTCGGGCTATCAATCACGCGCCGCCGAAGGCACGGAAAAAGAGCCGCAAACGAGCTTCAATCCTTGCTTTGGCGAGGTACAAATGCTCGAAGACCCGCTTGTCTATGCAAATATCTTTCGGGAAAAATTGCGCAGAAACCGCTCCAATACGTGGCTGGTGAATACGGGCATTCAGGGCGAAGCGGGCGCGAAAGCCTCGCGTATGAAGGTGGAGCAAAGTCGCGCTATCATTCATGCCATTATGAACGGTGCGCTGCAAAGTGTGGAATATAGTATTGATGAGGTCTTGGGGCTGCAAATTCCCGCTGTTTGTCAAGGCTTGCCCGCGCCGATGCTGAATCCACGCAATGCCTGGCACGACCGCGCAAAGTATGACAAAGCCGCACAAAACCTTGTGAAACGCTTCAATGAGCATTTTACGCGCTTCGCTGCTAAACTTGAGCCAATATTTGCCGATGCACTGAACGCTACAGCACAACAGGCGTTGATGGCGCAAAATGCCCAGCCAAAACCAGAGCAAAAATCACCACAAGGCAAACCAAACGCTCAACAACCAAGCAACCAACAACCAAGCAACCAAGCCCCACAGAACCAACAACCAAGTAACCAAGCTCCAAGCAAGCAGAACGAGAAATTTGCACAGAAACATCAAGCCGTACCGATGGAAACCGAGACTTCGTCAGGCTTTGATGACTTTGATGCTGAAAATCTTGACGACAACACCAACGCCGAGCCCCTTCCAGCAGGGCTTTTCGCCAGCACAGACGCACCAGAATTTGCGCCAGAATTTCATCCAACACTTGAAAGCGCGATAGATGCTGCCTTTGAGGGCGAAGATGCTCTTGGAATACTTATTGGCGAAGAAAACCGCAATGATGCAAATGGCGATGATGGTAATGGCGATGGTGATGGTGATGGTAATGGCGATGGTGATGGTAATGGCGAAGGCAGCGACAATTTCTCCGAAGATGGCGAATTTTCTCCTACCCAGCAAGGTCAAGGCAACCGCGAATGGCGTGGCGGCGGAAACAACCGCTATCGCGGCGGGCGCGGTGGACGCGGGCGCGGTGGACGAAGAAGGTAAAGGAAAGGATGAAACCTGAAAGATGAAGGTTTGATGCGGAGTTTGAGCATTTTTTCATTTTTGCAGAAGAGCATGAAAACGTATCCCGTTATTTTGGAACGCGGCTTGGATGGCTGGATTGTCGCAACGTGTCCAAGCATTCATGGCTGCATCAGTCAGGGACAAACGCGGGCGGAAGCCTTAGCAAATATCCGTGAGGCGATAGAGCTGATGCTGGAAACCATTGAAGAAAAAGGCTGGGAAAAGCCACTGGAATTTTTGGAAGTAACGACGATTGACATTGAGGCTGAGGTCCTCCATGAGTGAGCATTTGCCTTCGCTCTCGGGCAAAGAATGCGTGAAAGCATTGATGCTCCAAGGCTGGGTGGAACACAGGCAGCGCGGAAGTCATATTATTCTTCAAAAGCAAGGTTTTCCGCGAGGTTTGTGTATTCCCAATCATAAAACTCTTGACAAGGGTACGCTCGCCTCCATTATTCGGCAGGCAGGATTGACTCCCGAAGAATTTCGACAGCTTTTGTAATGATGACCAAAACAACAGCAAACGTAAGTGGTGTGTAAAAAGGTTGTAAGCAAGATATGATGCGGTGTTGAGGATGATTCCTTCATCCCTCAGCCCTCATATTTCCCTCGTTCTTGTGTGTGTGTCCATTTTTTGTAAACCTTGTATTTCCAAACCTTTGGAACAGGAGATGTACGCTATGATGCTCGACAACTATACAACAGATGGGTTCTATGATGAACTCTTTGAACGCGACGGCACACCTCGCGCTGGAGCCGTTCGCCTTGTTGATACCCTCAAAACAATGGGTTCGGACGACCTCCGCTTGCGCCAACAAGCCGCCGAATCAACGCTGATGAATTTGGGAATTACCTTCAATGTCTATGGCAGCGATGCGGGCGTAGAGAAAATTTTTCCCTTCGACATCCTTCCGCGTATCGTCGAACACGTGGAATGGCACACGCTCCAAACGGGATTGTATCAGCGCATCAAGGCACTCAACCTCTTTTTGAACGATATTTACCATGAGCAAAAAATCGTTAAAGATGGCGTAATTCCTGAGTTTGTGATTAGTTCGAGCAAGGCGTATTTGCCCGCGTGTAAAGGCTTAGAGCCGCCAGACGGCATTTGGTGTCATATCACGGGAACGGACATTATCCGCGACAAAGACGGCACGTTCTACGTTTTGGAAGATAATTTGCGCTGTCCGTCGGGCGTTTCCTACGTCTTGGAAAATCGCCAAGTGATGAAACGGACGTTTCCCGAAGTCTTTGCTACGTCGAATGTTATCCCCGTTGATGATTATCCGTCGCGTCTGTTGGATGTGTTGCATCACATCGCTGGAAAGCCTTCGCCAACCTGCGTGGTGCTTACGCCGGGCATTTACAATTCTGCATACTTCGAGCATTCCTTCTTGGCGCGTCAGATGGGCATTGAGCTTGTCGAAGGGCGCGATTTGGCGGTGGTTGATGGCTACGTGCAGATGCGCACAACCAAGGGTTTCCGCCGCGTGGACGTGATTTATCGCCGCGTGGACGATACCTTCCTCGACCCAAAAGTCTTCGAGCCGTCGTCAATGCTGGGTGTTCCAGGAATTATGGATGTGTATCGCAATGGCAAAGTGGCTCTGGCAAACGCGCCTGGGACGGGCGTTGCGGACGACAAAGTCGTCTATGCCTACGTTCCGCAGATGATTCAGTATTATCTGGGCGAAGAGGCAATTTTGAAGAACGTCCCCACCTACGTTTGCTGGGAAGACGACCAACGGCAATACACGCTTGACAATATCGAACAACTCGTGGTGAAAGCGGCAAATGAATCAGGCGGATACGGAATGCTCGTCGGACCACACGCAAGTACGGAAGACCACGCAAAATTCCGCACACTCGTCGCCGAAAACCCGCGTAATTACATCGCGCAGCCGACTATTTCTCTTTCGCGCGTTCCCACCATCATTGACAACCAAGCCTTCGAGGGGCGGCACGTGGACTTGCGTCCGTACATTCTCTACGGCAAGGATATTTACGTGATGCCGGGCGGACTTACCCGCGTCGCACTGCGCAAAGGCTCGCTTGTGGTCAATTCCTCGCAAGGCGGCGGCAGCAAAGATACATGGGTGCTGGGCGCGTAGAATTTAAGAAGTGTTGAGTGATGAATGTTGAGTGTTGAGTTTTTCTACACTTATTCATGCACTGCAAGGCTGCATGGGAACTTGCTCTCAAAAACTCAACATTTAGCACTCAAAACGTAACATTTATTCTGAAGCATGGAAACTTCTTCAACAGACATCACCACACCGTTTGTACGCACCTGGCAACGGATGCGCGGATTTGTACACTCTCTCGAAGAGCGCATCACCAGAGGCGCGGAAACGGAGCTTGGCAAAGATTGGCGGCGCTATATTTTTCGCATTTTTGCCTTACTCTGCGGCATTGCTTTTGTTGTCGGTGCGTTTGACCTTGTTTTTATGCCGTGGTACGTCGGGCATGACCAAATAACGCGGATGCCCGACGTGCGCAATATGAGCTTCACGCAAGCCGCAAAAATGCTGGAAGAGCGCGGTTTTACTGTCAAAACGGCAAGTGAGTATTACAATAATTCTGTGCCAGCAGGGCATATTGTCAGCCAGATGCCCTTTCCGCTGAGTATGGTGAAATCAAGCCGCACGGTGTATCTCACGCTCAGTCGCGGCAAGCAACTCTTGGAGATGCCGAACTTGGTCGGTTTGAGCGTCCGCGATGCGCGTATTGCACTGATTCGCTTGGGCTTGTCGCTCAATAATGCCGCATATGAATTTAATGAAAATGTTGCGGCAAACGTCATTTTTGAGCAAAGCGTGAAAACAAAAGAACGTCTAAACTTTGGCGCGACGGTAGATGTGCGCGTGAGCTTAGGACCAGAAATTGTCTTGCTACTCGTGCCAGATGTGGAAGGAAAATCACTGGAAGACGCGAAAAATATGCTTGTTGGAGCTGGCTTGACCATCGGCGACATTACGCCGCAAGTTGATGAAACCTTTGTAACAAATACGGTTTTGAAACAAAATCCCGCTCCAAACGATTCAGTAAAAACGGGAACGGCTGTGAATTTGATTGTTGCGAAATAATCTGAAAGATGGTTCAACAAATTTGATTCAACAAATTTTTCTTCTGAAGGGCAGTATGTATGGCACTTACCGCATTTGTTGCTTCGACAAGTAAGCTCTTGTCGAAATTTGTTCAGGATGTGTGCGTAGCGGAGGACATTCAAGTCCGCCAGATGAAGCACCATTCCTCACTTTTGAATGAACTTTTGGCTGCGCCACCAGATTTGCTCTTCCTCCATGCTTCCATTATTGAAGAGTTTGATGAAAACATTGTTGCGCGAATCAAGAACGACGACACCCTCAGCCGTGCTTTTATCGTCGTCTTTGCTTCGCGCCCTGAAGGTGCGGAATTTGCCTACAAAATCGGTGGTGATGCTTTTCTGCCGATTCCCTTCAAAGACGAACAATTTGCCCAGATTTTACGCCTCATTCTGAACTTGCCCAAGCATATTTTGGTCGTGAGCAAGTCCGACGCACTGCCGAACACCGTACGCGAGGCGGGCGCAATGTTTGAGTATAACGTAGAGTGGGCGCATTCGGCAGAAGAAGCAAGTAAAATTGCGGGTGAGAAATTCCCCGACCTAATTTTGAGCGAGTACGCGCTCCCACAGCGCAACGGTGCGGCACTGGCGAAACTCGTGAAAAGCTCGCATTTGCTGGGGCATATTCCTGTTGTGGTGATGATGGAATCTAACGACGTGGAAATCGTCGAAGAGTGCTTCGAGGCTGGGTGCAACGATGTTTTTCTCTATCCTTTCGACCGCCATAAGCACATCAATCTTATCAGCGCGATTGTGAAACCGCCCAAGAAAGGGCGGAAATACTCGGCTCTCGTGGTGGACGATAGCATTACGATTCGCCACGTTATTTCCAAAATGTTCAAGCAAATGGGTTTTACTGTGATGACCGCCGCCGATGGTCAAGAAGGCATGAAACTTGCCACGCAGCACCAGCCCGACATTATCACGAGCGATTACGATATGCCCGTCATGGACGGGTGGGATTTTTGCGCCCGCTTGCGCGAAAGCGAATACACATCGGAGATTCCTGTGGTGATGGTTTCGTCGCGCAGCACCATTACCGACAAGCGCAAAGCGCAATCGCTGGGCGTGGCGGCGTATTTGACCAAACCTTTTAGAAATGAAGATTTGGAGCGGATTGTAAAGGCATTGGTCGTGCAGACGCAACGTCGCAAAAAAGAAGAAGCGTTGGAAAAATACACCAGCAGCGATGCGGTGCAGGACTTAGAACGCGGCGGACCAACACCGCTTGAAACCCGCATTGTTACGATGATTTCGACTAATATCGTGGAATTTACTAAAAAATTCGATTGGCTGGGAACTGACCGCGCTTTGGAGATGCTCAACGACTATTTCACGCGCTTTGCTGAGATTATTGCCGAGCGCAAAGGTGTGATTGACAGCTTAGGCGGCGATGAAATCCTCGCCCGCTTCGATACCGCCGACCCCAAAAGCGATGCGATGAACGCTGCCGATGCTGTTGTAGCAATGCTAGAATATCTTGATGAGTACAACGCACACAGTGATGATGAAGTAGAAGTGCGTATTGGTTTACATACCGCTCGCCTTCTTGTAGGCAATTACGGCAGCGCAGCGCACAGAATGGTCTATTCCATGCTCGGCGATGGCGTAGGAATTACCAAGCTGCTCCAACGCTCTACCGCGCCAAATTCTTGCCTCATTTCCTCCGATGCCTACGAGTACGTGAAAGCAAGCATTGGCGATTTACCGTCGTATTCCGTGCCGCGTCGCTCGGGCGAGCGCGATATTATTGCGTACAAATTGTGATTTATCCTTATGCCATTTATCTTCAAAAACCCTGAATTCTTCTGGCTTTTCGCGCTCTTGCCCGTGCTGTTCTATCGCTACTGGCGCGTGGGCGCGGCGCAAGGCGAGGTGCGCTTTTCCACCCTGCAAGGCTTTCGTGCAATCAAACCGAATGCGCGGGTGTATTTGCGCCATGTTCCGTTTGTTTTGCGTGTGTGTGCCTTTTGCTTGCTGGTTGTAGCGATTGCGCGTCCGCAGTCCAGCGCGAAAGGGCAAAACGTGGAAACCGAAGGCATTGATATCGTGCTGGCAATGGATATTTCGGGTTCGATGCTTGCCGAAGATTTTAAGCCAAATCGCATAGAAGCCGCAAAAAAGCTGGCAGTGGAGTTTATCGAATCGCGCCCGAATGACCGCATCGGGCTGGTGGTTTTTAGCGGCGAGAGCTTTACGCAATGCCCGCTCACCACCGACCACGATGTACTGAAAAATCTCTTTGGAGCAATCAAAAGCGGTATGGTGCTCGACGGCACTGCTATTGGCTTGGGGCTGAGTACGGCGGTTAGTCGCTTGAAAGATTCGGAAGCAAAAAGTAAAGTGGTGATTCTCCTCACCGATGGCGTGAATAATTCTGGCTCGGTCGCGCCGCTTACCTCGGCGGAAATTGCTCGCACCTTTGGCATTCGCGTTTACACGATTGGCATTGGCACGTACGGTTTCGCGCCATATCCCGTGCAAACCCCGTTTGGCATTCAATACCAAAATCTCGAAGTGCAGATTGATGAAGACGTGATGAAGCAAATCGCGCACATGACCAACGGACGCTACTTCCGCGCCACCAGCAACACAAAACTGCAAGAAGTCTATAACGAAATTGACAAACTGGAACGCACCAAAATCTTTGTAACCGAATTCCGCCGCTATTCTGAGGAATTTTATCCCTTCGCGCTCGCAGCAGCCGCACTCTTGCTGTTGGAAATTTTACTGCGCTACACGGTGCTGCGCAGCATACCGTAGGGGAAAGGATGAAATCTGAAGTATGAAATCTGAAGTATGAGGTATCTGTACACGACAAAACTTCTGAAAGGTGCGTAAAATCAGACTTCAGTGGCACAGGCATTCTTGCCTGTGTGCGTCGCTTGAACCTCGCGCCAACACTCACAGACAAGAATGTCTATGCCACTGTATAAAAAAATTGTTGTGTACAGAAGTATGAGGGATGAAGTCTGAAAGCCGCACAAATACAAGTGTTTGCGGTAAACGCCTACCGAAAATCATCAACAATCACCATGAGCGCGAAACTCTCCGCAACGGAAATTATACGTCGTCATAATGCCGCAAAACGCCGCCGCTCCTTGCTTGCAGCGCGGTGCAGCGATGTTTTTTTTGGAATATATTTGCTGATTTTGCTCCAGAAAACCTTGTGGGAAGGCGTGTTCAATCCAAGCGGCGCACCGCAAACGCTGGATATGGCGTGGTACGCGCTTGTCTGCGGGCTTGGTAGCGCGTTTGGCGTGGCGATGGGCATTCTACGCGCTTCTCCTGCGAGTCTGATTTTCGGCTTACAAAATGACAGCGACAAAGGAACGTGGCGGGAAGCCGTCGCGCTGCACTGGTCGTGGACGCTCGGCATTTTGACGGTGGTTGCGGGTTGGATTATCACCAAAATTTCCCTCGTTGATTTCTTCTCCGATGAAGGCGTGGCGGGTGCGAAGCGGATTTTTGTCGCGCTCTTTACGCCAGAATTTTCCATTTTTGGACAAGCCTTTTACGCCATTATCGAAACGATTTACCTCGCGCTCATGGCGACGTTGCTTGCTTTGCCATTCTCATTTTTGCTCAGTTTTTTCTGTGCGGAAAACTGCGCACGCGAGATTTTTGGCGGTCATCCAGCCGCGATGGCGATGTACTACGGCTTGCGCTTTTTGGCAAATCTCACGCGCTCGATTGAGCCGCTTATTTGGGCGATTGTCTTTTCGGTCTGGGTGGGAATTGGTCCGTTTGCGGGAATGCTCGCGCTCGCCGTCCACACGATTGCATCGCTTATGAAGCAGTATTCCGAGCAGATTGAGGAAATTGATAACGGCACGGTTGAAGCGATAGAATCCACAGGAGCCGCACCGTTACAGGTGGTCTGGTTCGCGGTTGTGCCGCAGATTGTGTTGCCGTTTTTGAGCTTTACGATTTATCGGTGGGACATCAACGTCCGCATGGCGACGGTGATTGGTCTTGTCGGCGGCGGCGGTATCGGAACGCTTTTGGTGCAATATCAAGGCTTGGCAAAATGGCACGAAGTCGGCTTGATAATTTTTATGATAGCCGCCGTTGTGTGGGTGATGGACTATCTTTCCTCGAAAATTCGTGCAGCAATTCGGTAGAAAAATTGTTTGTTCAAGTAATAGAGCGGTTTTCAAGACTTCACTGCCCTTGAGAATCAAAACGCCCAAACACGAGATTGTATCTTGCCTCCAGAAGATTCTGCTTCAACGTGCAAACACCAAAAAACAGGCTTCAAGCCCTGATATATTCTTGCGTTCAGGCACTTCAAAGAGAAATTTTTAAAAGAAAAACCGTAGCGCAACATTCGCCGATGAAACAAAGGCATCGCTGGAGAAATCAGGATTGAAACGGCGCGGATAGTTGCTGGGAATAGGGCTGGACGTGTGGGGTTGTCCAGTGGTATAGCTTGTGCCGTGCAGTTCTGCGCCAATCGTGATATTTTTTGTAAGAATATACTCGAACCCAAGCACTCCCCCAAACCAAAAAGACCCAACGGATTCATTGTAAATGTAGAAAAACGTTTGGCGCGGCGGCGTAGAGAACCACTCCACCGACGACGACACCAAGCCAGAGCGCAGACCGCCATACGCTCGCATATTCTGCTCAATCGGATGCGTGTAATACGTGCCAACGCCAAAGCGGAAAAAGAGGTTGTTGCGCACATTTTGGATAGATTGCGTAGAATCAAGTTTTATAGGAAATTTATCCTGCGTTGAAGAAAGAGCAAACTCCGTCTCCACACGAAAATACTTGCCAATTTGCACGGGAATATACCACGACAACACACCTGCTGGCTGGATATTGTACGTGTCATTGCTGGGAAACGTGTAGGGAATAATGCTCACGCCAAACCCCAAATGAGCAATTTCTGGTTCAGGCTTGATTGCTCCAAGTTTTGCCGTATTGCTGCCAGAAGATTGTGCGAAGGACGCAGACACAGCACACACAAGCGCGAAGAAGAACGATAGCAGGCGCATCTGGAAGGTTTGTTGAGCCATGATAAGGAATGAAGAAAATGATGAATGATGAAGGTCAGGGTGCATTTGAAAAGCACTATCTTCCAGCAATTTACAAAATTTTCGCCTTTGTCAATCGCTCAATAACAGAGTTTATCTCGAATAAGGTTTTTAGGATTTTGGAGCAAGGCAGCATGCTGCCTTGTTTCGTAAAAAAGTCTATTCGGAATAAAGTCTAACGTACATCAAAAATATGCCTGACTGTCCGATACTCTTTGGTCAGACTCGTGATGGAAAAGCAAACATCAAAATACAAAAATCAACTTTATTTTAATACTCCCGCGCTGAACGACACCACCATAATCCTCATTTTCCATGAATTCTCTTCACGAATTTGTTCAATGGACGCGCACCCACATTAAAGGCGATGAAAAGGGCGAAGCGCAAATTTTCCTTGACCGCTTTTTTCGGGCATTCGCCTGGGAAGGCACAAAAGAAGCAGGTGCGCAATATGAAGAACGCATCCGCAAAAAAGAACATGGAAAGCGCACCACAACGTCCTTTGCAGATTTGGTATTGCGTCCAGATGCTGCGCAAAAACGCTCTGGTCTGCTTGTCGAAATGAAAAAGCGCGGCGAACATCTTGCCAATCATTATATGCAGGCGTTCGAGTATTGGCTGCACCTTGTTCCGCACCGCCCGCGTTACGTCATGCTCTGCAATTTCGATGAGTTTTGGATTTACGATTTTGACCGTCAGCTCGACGAACCGATGGACAAACTCACGCTGGACACCTTGCCGGAACGCGCTTCCGCACTGGGCTTTATGCTGAAAGAAGAAAAAACGCCGCAGTTCGGCAACAACCGCGAACAAGTTACCCGCGAAGCCGCCGAAGCCGTTGCTGCGATGTTTCGGCATCTTCTGAAATGGAAAATTCCTCGCCCCGAAGCCCAACGCTTCACGCTTCAATGCGTCTTTGCCATGTTTGCCGAAGATTTGGGCTTGCTGCCAAACGGCTTGTTTTCGGAGATTGTGAACGAATCCGAAAATAACCCTGCTCATTCCTACGATGCCATTGGTGGACTATTTCGTCAGATGAATTCCCCTGAACCCGCACGGGGCGGTCGTTTCAAGGGGGTGCAGTATTTCAATGGCGGACTATTTGCCAAGATTGAACCTATCGAACTTCAGCACCCGCACATTTTTCACCTGCAATTTGCCGCAAAGCAGGATTGGAGCAAGGTTAATCCCGCTATTTTCGGTACGCTCTTCGAGCAGAGCATGGACGCAAGTGAGCGTCATGCCTTGGGCGCACACTACACGAGCGAGGCAGACATTCAGAAAGTTGTGCTGGCGACCATCACCCGTCCTTGGCGTGAGCGTATTGATGCGGCTTCCACGTCGGCGGCTCTCCGCGAAACCGCCCGCGACCTCGCCCAGTTCCGCGTTCTCGACCCCGCCTGCGGAAGCGGAAACTTCCTCTACGTCGCCTACCGTGAAA
The DNA here is from genome assembly GCA_004292595.1 of Candidatus Kapaibacterium sp. Classification (GTDB taxonomy): domain Bacteria; phylum Bacteroidota; class Ignavibacteria; order Kapaibacteriales; family UBA4661; genus PH2015. The sequence goes on from RDXM01000105.1 coordinate 25,492, forward strand.
TGAAACGCTTGGAGCGCGAACTCTGGGCGAAACACGCCGCCAATTTTTCCATTCAACACCGCGAAAGCATCGGGCAAACCTCCAACGTCAGCGTTCGGCAGTTTTTCGGAATGGACAAAAGCGCCTTTGCAACCGAACTTGCCAAAGTTACGCTGCTTTTGGCAAAAGAACTGACCATTGCCGAAGCCGAAACCCTCTCCCGAAGCGGCGAACAAGCCGCCTTCGCACCCGACGACGCGCTCCCGCTCGAAAACCTTGACGACAACATTCGCTGTGTCGATGCGCTCTTCACACCATGGGCGGCGGCAGATGCGATTATCGGCAATCCGCCATTTCAAGCAAAAAATAACATGGCGCAGGAGTTCGGCGCGGACTACGTTGCCCGTCTCCGTGCGGCGTACCCGGACGTTCCCGGACGCGCTGATTATTGCGTTTTTTGGTTTCGCAAAGCGCATGAACACTTGCCTGCGGGCGGACGTGCTGGGCTTGTCGGCACGAACACTATTCGTCAAAATTTTTCCCGTGAAGGCGGTTTGGACTTCATCGTTGCCAACGACGGCGTGATTACCAATGCCATCGGAACGCAGGTCTGGAGCGGCGATGCGGCTGTTCATGTTTCGATTGTGAATTGGATAAAATCTCCGCACGACAAAGAACGCGCCGCACAAAAAATACTCATGCTCCAAACAGGCGACCACGCCACAAGCCCTTGGAAAACCTATCAACTTGACCGCATCTCCGCTTCGCTGTCGCCAGAAACCGATGTAACGACCGCAAAGCCACTCGCCGCAAACACCAATGCCCATGCCTGCTATCAAGGGCAGACGCATGGACACGAAGGTTTTTTGCTGAGTGTGGCGGAGGCAAAGGAGATGATGAAACGAGACACAAAATATTCGGATGTTCTATTTCCCTACCTCACAGGCGATGAATTGGTTGGAAACGTCCACAGCCAACCAAAGCGTTTTGTCATTGATTTTTCACCACGCGACGTTCTGGAATCGCATCAGTATAAACACCTCTTTGAGCGCATCAAATCTACCGTTTTACCCGCAAGAGAAGAAGCCGCTTTTAAAGAACAAGAGCGCAATGCAAATGTTCTGGCGGAAAACCCCAAAGCCCGCATCAACAGGCATCATCATAACTTTTTGCAAAAATGGTGGCAGCTTTCCTACGTCCGTGCCGATATGCTCTCCCGCATCGCCCCGCTCAAGTGCTATATTGCGTGCGCCCGCGTTACCAAACGTCCTATTTTTGAGTTTATCGGCACGGATATTCGACCCAGTGATGCAATGTCTGTTTTCGCCTTTGACGATGACTACTCGTTCAGTGTTTTGCAGAGCAGTATTCACTGGGCATGGTTTGTGGCAAAATGTTCAACTTTAGAGGCAAGATTCCGCTACACGTCGGAAACAGTGTTCGACACCTTCCCTTGGGCGCAAGCCCCCACACTAAAGCAAGTACAGGCAGTAGCAGCAGAGGCAGTAGAACTGCGGCGTTTGCGGCGAGAACTGTGCGACAAGCACGGGTGGAGCTTGCGGGAACTCTACCGCAGCCTCGAAACGCCCGGCAAACACCCCTTGCGCGACGCACAAGAGTCACTGGACGCGAGTGTTCGTGCGGCATACGGCATGAAAGCAAACAATGATGTGTTGGAGTTTTTGCTGGAATTAAACCGTGATTGCGTAGCACGGGAAGCACGCGGCGAGAGCATCACCGCACCGGGACTGCCGCCTTCTGTCAAGGACAGGAGCGCGTTTGTGAGTGGGGATTGTGTACGGATGATTACGGGATGAATCACAAAAACAGCACTCCAACCCGCATAAGATGGTCTTTCACAGCATTATCGGTAAGCGTGGCAAAAGGCAGAATATCCACCATATACGGCAATGAACTATCCTCGCAATTAGTTTTGATGCGGCGAATGGTCACATCGGAAACGTCAGGATTCATTACAGCAAGGTCTATGTCGCTGCCGTGCTTAAACGTCCCTTTTGCGCGGCTCCCAAAGATGCAAACCTGCTGCACATCGGGATAACGGCGCAGTATGTTGTGCAAGGTCGTCATGTCGCGCTCAGTAAGACCGAATTGGTTGCGAGGCAGTATTTGTGCGGTACTCATAGATTTTCTGGTCGTGTCCTAAAAGTGTTGCTATACTAAAAATGGGTAAAAATTGCATATCAAAAAGTGAAAAAAATGAGATGTAGTCCACCTTCAAGGTGGACTACATCTGAAGCAACAAACCTTTATCAGTATGAAGTTGTTTAGGATTTTTTTCAAAAAACACAGGAGCTTCCATTTCATCGTCTGTGAAGGATATTTCTCACATACTCTTCACCAACATACCATGTCATGGAAGTCCTGTCATCATCAAGTATTGCAACGTACATACTCCCTGCCGTAAGCACTGGCTCACGGGGTAAAACTGAGGGAGTGCCAACGACGGAAATTGTCCAGGCAATTCTCTATCGCGTGAAAACTGGTTGCTAATGGCGTTTTTTGCCTCTCAAACAGTTCTTTCCCACCACGTCCTATACGTGGCAAGGTGTTTACTACCACTTCCAGCAATGGATTGCCGATGGTTCGTGGCAGAATGCCTTTGTCGCATTGCTGCGGGCGCACCCCCGCATTATTGATCTGAGCTCTGCACAGTTGGATGCCTCGCATACCCCTGCCAAGCGTGGTGGAGAAGCGGTCGGCTATCAAGGACGAAAACGGTGCAAAACTACGAACATTGCTGTTGTGAGCGATAAGAATGGTACACCCTTGACCTACGCAACACCCAGAAGCGGTGAGCATCACGACACCTTCGAGATTGAGGAGGTTCTGCGTGAAATGATTGCCGTACTGCGTGAGGCAAACATTGACGTTCAGGGCATTTTTCTCAATGCCGATGCCGCATTTGATACCGCAGTGGTGCGCTCGCTATGCGCCGAATTTGGCATCGAAGCCAACATCCCTATCAACCCACGCAATGGGAATGCGGACGACCGTGATGAGTATTTTGATGACGAACTCTACCAGCAGCGGAGCGGTGTTGAACATACCTTCGCATGGCTTGATGGCTTCAAAGGATTGCTTGTTCGCTACGAAACAACACTCAAACACTGGACGGCAATGAATCTCATCGGCTGTATCATCATTTTTATCCGCAGAATTCTCAAACTTCCAAAATCCTAAACAACTTCTATCATGATAGTTCTGTAATTTCACGCCTACGGGAAAAAGTAATGAGGCATCTGCTCATTGATTCGGTCACTCCAGAAAATCTTGGTATAATTGTTTCGCGTCAAACCGTACAGCATTTTCAGCATATTTTTGTTACACAGCTTATTACCGATCGTAACTTCTTGGATACGGCTGGGAGATTTGGAAATGGTTCCCTCTTCCCCCTCTACCGCTATCCAAGCGGCGAGGGCAGTATGTTTGCGGCAACGGAACGGACGGCAAACTTTTCGGAGAAGTTCGTAGCGGCATTGGAGGAACGTCTTGGGAAGCCCATGAATGAAGGCTTTACGCCCGAGGAGGTGTTGTATTGGTGGTATGCGGTGCTGCACAGCCGCGAGTACCGTTTGCGCTACGGGGAATTTTTGAAGATAGATTTTCCGCGTGTGCCGCTTCCATCCTCGCTTGTAGCGTGGAACGTCCTCACGCCACTCGGAAAGCAGCTTGTAGAAACGCACCTCATGGAACGGAGCGACCTTACAGAAACGGTAACGTTCCCAGAGCGTGGCACGAACATCATTCAGAGCGTGAAATGGGAAGATGAACGAGTGTATATCAATGGAACGCAATATGTTGGCGGTGTTCGGCAGGAAGTCTGGAAGATGCAGATAGGCGGCTACCAGCCTGCTGAAAAGTGGCTGAAAGACCGCAAAGGACGGGAACTAAGCTATGATGACGTTGAGCATTACCGCCGTGTCATTGCTTCGTTGGAAGAGACGCTGCGCCTTCAGGACGCACTCGATAGAGCGATTGAGGAATTAGGGGGCATGAGCAACGTGTAGTATTCGCTGCAAAGAAATTTGCATGAATATTTGGTACTGTCTTTTCTCTTAGGCTAATTCTTCTTTTTGGTGTGGTGCCTCGTCCAAGCGCAAGAGTTGATAGCGGTACAGGCTCGGTGGTGTGCGGTTTCTACGCTTTTTCTGTGTGCGTTCTTCTTGTAATTGAAGCTCGGTTTTGCGCAACGGAATCAGAAAAACTTGCCCGTGCTTTTTGCGTAGTTTTTTCCATGTTTTGAGTGTTTCGGTTAGATTATCATTTTCGTGAATGACGCGAAACGTTCCTTGCTCCACTACAAGCGGTTCGAGATTGCTATGCGAAAATGCTGTTGCCGAGAGAAGGTCTTTCATAGCAACAAATTCGTACGCGTCGCTGAGAAAGTTCGAGAGTTTTGTCGTGTCGCTTAATCGAATCCCCTCAATGATTTCGATAGTAACATCGCTGGTGCCAAGCTGCACAATATCCAGTGTTTTTGCGGCATTGAAGGACAAATCAATGATGCGCCCGTCAATGTAGGGACCGCGATCGTTGATACGGACGAGCGCACTTTTGCCGTTCACTTCATTGGTAACGCGCACGACCGTTCCCAGAGGCAATGTTTGATGCGCTGCGGTGTAGTCATTCATATCGTATATTTCGCCACTGGCGGTCATCCGTCCGTGAAAGCCAGGACCATACCATGAGCCAACACCGCGCTGTAAAAGGCTGTTTGCCGCAATAGTGCTGGGTTCTTTGGTCAGCGATGCCGCCCAAAAGGGCAGGACGCGCCATTCTGCTTGTACGCCGATACTATACAACGTTCCTGTTGCCAAGAGCACTAAGGCAACAATATAGCGCGAGGAAGAAAGCACTCGTTTTACCATAGATACATCAATCATTCTAGCAATTCTACATAATGATACAAAATCGTGATGCAAACTTACAAGAACAAAAACGACTTTTCAATGAACACAAAATGAAAAGAAATTCATTAAAAATTTGTAACTTCGCTCCATTGACAATAATTCAGACAATAATTCATCAAGGTTGTACTTTTTTTGTGCGAGAGAACTATGGCTATGGCTCAAAATGACACGTTTGACGATGACGACCTCGACCTCGACGAGGACACGCAGAAAGACCGCTATTTGACGTTTCGCATTCAAGCAGAAGAATATGGCATTGAAATTCTTCATGTTACGGAGATTATTGGTGTGCAGAAAATTACTGAAGTGCCCGACACGCCAGACTATCTGAAAGGTGTTATCAATTTGCGCGGCAAAATTATTCCCGTGATGGATGTGCGCAATCGGTTTGGTATGGAAGAAATTCCATATGGCGACCGCACCTGTACGATTGTTGTGGATGTTGGTGGTACTTCTATCGGCTTGATTGTTGATGAGGTGTTGGAAGTGGCAAACATCCCCGCAGAGAACGTTTCTACCCCGCCAAGAACGAACAAAGGTTCGAGCGGACGCTACATTCAAGGAATGGGAAAGATTGGCGACAGCGTAAAAATTTTACTCAATATCGAATACTTGCTGAACGATGCAGAATTGGCAGCAGCACAAGAACTACACTAAAAATGGGTAAAAATTGCATATCAAAAAGTAGAGGAGTTGAGATGTAGTCCACCTTGAAGGTGGACTACATCTGAAGCAACGAATCTTTTTCAGTATAGCATAAAAATAGAGCGTGGGAATGCTCAAACGTACGCTGGTACGGGTATGGTTTGCGCTGCCGATATGTTCTTCTGTGTTATTCTTTCCAGACAAAATCAAAGAGCATCACCGACACTGCAATCACAACGACCGTGTAGGACGCAATAATTTGAAAATTATTCCGCGCCTCAGCAAATGCCACGCCAGAGAGAGCTTGGTACGTGGTTTCTACGCCAGCAAGGATGAGCGGCAAAAGCGCAGGAAACGACAAGACAGGAAATAACGCTGCTTTGGTATTTGCTTTGGCAATGATCGCCGAGATAAGCGTTGTTGCGGCGGCGGTGGCGCAGCTTCCCAAGAAAAAACCCCCCGCAAAAAGGAGCGGCGAGCGAATTTCGACATCATTGATAAACACAAAAAATGCCAGCGTTGCCAAGCCATAGAGCAGCATCGTAAGCAAAATATTAAACAGCAATTTCCCGCAATAGACCGCGAGCGACGGCGCGTGCAAACTCAGCAAGAGAGACGTGCCACGCTCTTCCTCGCTCACAAATGCTTTCTGCAAACCCGTCATTGCGCTGAAAAACAGCACTATCCAGAGCAGCGAAGCCGCAATGCCGTTGGTGATTTTCTCCCCTGCCGACGAGAATGCAATCACGGAAACGGTCGTGAGAACGAACATCCCGACGGCATTCATGGTGTAGCGCGTTTTTAGCTCGCTGCGGAGGTCTTTTCGCACCACCGCAAGTGTGCTGCGATAGAATCGTTGGAATGCTTGAGAGCGAGTATTCATGATGCCTTGTGGTTGATAAACCTATTACTTTGCAGCACCATTGCGCTGTTTCCATTCAACAAATTCATCGAATGTTCCTGTATAATCCAAAATTTCGCCGCCGTGCCGAATCTCAATCACGCGCGTAGCGAAGCGGCTGACAAGGTCGCGGTCGTGGCTCACAACAAGTGCCGTTCCCTGAAATTTTTCCAGTGATTCCGCCAGTGCGCTCACGGACTCCAAATCAAGGTGGTTTGTGGGTTCGTCGAGGATAAGGACGTTGTTTTGCTGCAACATGAGTTTGGCGATAATCAGTCGCGCCGATTCCCCACCCGAAAGGTTATCCGTCATTTTCAGGCGCGATTCCCCGCTAAAAAGCATTCGACCCAGCAAGCCGCTCAAAACCTCCGCGCCTTCGTCGGTGGAGAAGCTCTCAAGCCATTGGTACGCCGTTTTGCCTCGCGCAATGCCGTCTTTGTAGTCTTGTGGGAAATAGCCGATACTCGCCTCGTGTCCGAGCGTAACCGTGCCACTATCAGGCTGAATATCTTCTGCAAGCATTCTGAGAAGCGTGGTTTTGCCCACACCGTTATTGCCAATGACCGCAATACGCTCGCCACGCCCAACGGAAATGGAATAATCTTTGAAAACCTGTATAACTTTGCCGTCAGGCTGCGTGTAGGATTTGCTCAGTTTCGCTGCCGTTATGGTCTCGCGCCCTGATTGTTTCTTGGTGTCGAAGCGAATGTAGGGACGCTGAATGTTCGATTTTTTCAAGTCCGTTGCTTCAAGGCGTTCAATTTCCTTCTTGCGCGACTGCACTTGGCTTGCCCGCGTACCTGCGCCGAACTTGGCAACGAAGTCTTGCAACTGCGATACTTTCTTTGCTTTTTCGCGGTTTTCCGTTTCAATTTTCGAGCGGGCTTGTATTTTCATTGCCACCATGTCGTCGTAGTTGCCTGGATAGGTGATGACGGTTTCGTAGTCAATATCGGCAATGTGCGTACAAACGGTGTTCAAGAAGTGGCGGTCGTGGGAAATCACAATCAAGGTGCCGCGATATTCCAAGAGTTTTTCTTCGAGCCACTGCACCGAAGCCAAGTCCAAGTAGTTCGTTGGCTCATCTAGCAGCAATGCCTCTGGCGTACCGAACAAGGCTTGTGCAAGCAGAACGCGGAATTTCAAGTCCGTTGGCAGGGATTTCATAAGGTCGGTGTGTTTTTCCTGCGGAATGCCGATGCCTTCCAAAAGCTGCTCTGCTTCTTGCTCTGCTTCGTAGCCGTTTTCATCGGCAACAACGCCTTCGAGTTCCGCAAGGCGAATGCCCATTTCATTGGTGAAATCGGTTTCTGCCCAGAGTTTTTCGCGCTCTTGCATTGCTTCCCAGAGAACGGCATTGCCCATAAGCACGGTGTCCAAGATGCGGAATTCGTTGTAGGCGAATTGGTCTTGCTTCAAGATGCCAACACGTTTGGGCAGCGATACGGTGCCGTGCGTGGATTCTTCTTCGCCTTGAACAATTTTCAAAAACGTTGATTTTCCTGCGCCGTTTGGTCCCGTCAAGCCGTAGCGATTGCCGGGCGCGAACTGCACGGTTACATCTTCAAAGAGGAGTTTTCCGCCGAATGATTTTGTCAAGTTGGCAACAGTTATCATGCACGTTGTGATTTTGGTGAAAAAGAGAAATATATCTTGTTTGGTGTCTATTTGATAGTGTTAGGACTTTCGCACAATGTGCTTTTGAAGCTCACAGACAGGAATGTCTGTGCCACCAAAGCCAGTATCTATAAGTTTTGTAGTGGCACAGGCATTCTTGCCTGTGAGGTTTGCGAAAGTCCTAAGTGTGTTTGAGAGTGCGAAGCGCAAAAATACGCAGAAATGCGCTTGTGTAAAAATGAAGAATCCATAAAAAAACAGTAACGACAAGAACGGTGTGCTACAAAGCCTGATTTCATGCGGTAGCAAGGCTGTTCTTGTCGTTGCTGTTTTTCTCTTTCTCTGTGGTTATTGGTCCGAGTATTTTACTTCGGTCGTTTGTGGCAGGAGCTTCAAAAGAATGTCAATATCGGGCTTAGAGACTTTCGTATCAAGCAAATCGAGCTTGCGAAGGCGCGTCATACGAATCAGGTCGGGCAATTTAGAAAGCTCTTTATTTTTGGAAACATTAATCTCTTGCAAGTCCGTCAAGCCAGAAATGCTGGACGGAAGCGATGTGAGTTTGTTATCGCCCAAGTACAATTTTTGCAAGTTGGAGAGTTTACTTACGTCTGGCGGCAAGGCAGCAAGCTGGTTGCGCGTGAGAATAAGCGTTTGCAAATTGACAAATTTCCCAATTTCTGCCGGAACGGCTGTCAGGCGATTATTACTGAGGTTCAGATTTGTGAGCTTGGTCAAATTGCCAATTTCATTTGGTAGTGCCGTCAGTACATTACCGTTCAGCGTCAGGCTTTGCAGATTCACGAGTTTACCAATGTCTGTTGGTAATTTTGTCAGCTGATTACCCGTGAGCTGGAGCTTTTCCAAGCGTGCTAAATTGCCGATTCCTGACGGAAGCTCAGTAATTTTACAGCTTCCCAAGTTGAGAATTTGCAATGCCGTTAGGTTGCTGATTTCGTTGGGCAGCGCAGTAATTGGATTGCCGTTCAAGTCCAGAACCGTTAAGTTTATCAGTTTGCCAATGTCGCTCGGCAAGGAAGGAAGCGCGTTTCCGAAGATACGGAGCGATTGCAGCTCGGTAAGTTTGCCAAGTTCCGCAGGAAGCTCTTCCATTTGGTTTGTACCGAGTTCCAAGCGTTTGAGCTTGACTAATTTTGCTAATTCTGGTGGCAGTTTTTTGAGCTGATTTCCTTCGAGCATCAGAGCTTGCAACGCAGACCACGAGCCGAGTTCCGCGCCGAGAATGCTAATGCGATTGCGGCTTGCGTCTAGGTATTCCAGCATGGTTGCTTGTCCAAGCTCGGTGGGCAGCGAAGAAAGCTGATTGTTGCTTACATCGAGGTGAATAAGTTTGGTACATTTGCCAAGTTCGGTTGGAATACTCGTTAGCACATTACTTTGCAAATTCAAAAACTTAAGTTCGATAAGCGAGCCAATATCGCTGGGCAGCGCGGGAATAGTATTCCTGCCAAGTTGAAGGATTTGCAGCTGCGTGAGCTTGGTGATATCGCGTGGGAAAGACTCAAGCAGATTTGCATTCGCGCTCAAGAGCTGCAAATATTTGAGCTTGGCGATAGTGGGGGGAATAGCTTTGATGCGGTTTGCATCAAGTATTAACACAATCAGATTATTGAGTTTTAGAATACTTGCTGGAAATTCCTCCATCTGCAAGCCACTTAAATCCAGCTTCTGCACTTTATCTGCATTTTTTACGGCTTCATCAAGCGAGGTATAGGTCTGCAACGCGCTCATCTGCGCGGTATCAAGCAGAGTTTGCGCTTGTAAGCGTATTTGTGCTGCACTTCCAAGAAAGAGCATACCCATTAAAAATGCACACAAGATAAAAGTATGAATATGTCGCGTAGTCCGCATATGTGTCTGTAAGGTCAGTAAAATCCGAAAAGTTTGAGGTTATTGTAGAGAAAAAATTGCCCGCAAGAGCGCGTTATTACGCCGTTCCAGAGCAAATAAACTACTACCTAGTGCAGCATAAACACGTAAAGATAGCAAAATGCTGGAAAATCTGAGAGAGTTTTTCGTAAAATTTTCACAAGCGATGGTTCTTCTTCACGCCTTGTGAAAAGTATAAAGTTAGGACTTTCGCAAACCTCACAGGCAAGAATGCCTGTGCCACGACAAAACTGATAGATACTGGCTTTGGTGGCACAGACATTCCTGTCTGTGAGCCTCAAAAGCACATTTTGCGAAAGTCCTATACATCATTACATCATTACATCATCACATCTCAGAATCCTCGCCAATGCTTCCCAGCAAGCCTTCTGGGACGTGCGGGCGCACCATGACTACTTCCTCGCGCTCCATCACCACCGCCCCAACAGCAGCACCTTTCGGCTTGCGAACATACTTTTTCTGTGTGTAGGCAACGGGCGCAAGTTTTGCATTGCGAGCTTTGGAAAAATATGCAGCAATGGCGGCGGCTTGTTCCAGCACGATTTTGGGCAGCTTTTGCTTCTGGCTGTTGCCGTTTATCCGCAAAACAGCGTGTGAGCCGGGAACGCCTCGCGCATGAAACCAGTAATCCTGAGGCTTTGCAAAGCGCACCGTGAGTTCATCATTATCGGAGGCTGTTTTTCCGACGTAGAGCGTGTGCGATTCATCAAGAGGAAACTCACGGAAGCGCGTTGTTTTCTGGTGCGAAGGTGTGTTTGGACTATTTTTTTGTCCGTTTTTTTGTACGTCGCTCATAATACGTTCGCAGTCCTGCTCGGTTGTGGCATGGGAAAGTTGCTGATATAATTGCTCTAAACGTTTGATTTCGCTAGCATACCAACCCTCTCGCTGTGTGCGGCGTTTGCGGGAATCCTTCGCGCGAGCGGCTTTAGCAAAAAAGTCTTCGGCGTTCTCGCGGAGGCTTAGTGCGGCTTGCAGGGGAATATGGACTATTTCACCATCCCAATTCGGCACATCCAGTGCAGACACGCCTTTGTGGTTGATATTTGCTTGCGAAAGCAGCAGTTCCGCCCAAAGTTGCCGTTCCATTGCTCGTGCGCCGCCGTCGGTGTCGTGCTTGATGTGCGCGTGGGCGCGTTCTGCTTTCTCTTTCAAAAAACGAACACGCTCCTCGGTTGCGGCATACATCTCATGGAATCGCGCTTCGCGGGCATTCATCCGAATACATTCCTGAATTGCCTCGCTTACGGACGTAAACCGCGCTTCTACCCGACATTGCGTGAGATGAAGCACCGATACAAAAGGTTTATTCGGGCGCGAAGCCTTGCTGGGAGTGATTTCTTTGCGAAGAATTGCATACTCGGAGGCAGACAAACACTCGTTGCGCACATCTTCTGCCACAAGAGAAATATCCTCAATCGCATCCTGAATATCGCTTGCGCCGAGCATTTCTGCGCCCGCCACACCAAGTCGCGCCAGCACTTCTTCGGCGTATAGTTTGCCTAATCCATACTCTGCTTGCGCCAATGCCGCATGAATACTGGTCTCTGGAGCAAAAAGAGCAAGCTGACGTAGCGGACTTGTGCGCACCTGAAAGGGTGTATCGGCAAGGGCAGATGAGGCTCGAAAGCTCGTAATAATGCGCTGTTCAGGCTGTTTGTCTGTTTTTTTATCTATTGATAATGTTGCAGCTGAATCGTGCTTGAAAAGATGAGTACAAATTGCATTTGCTGAAGAATGTTCTTCGAGCGCGTTCCAGCCCGCAAAGACGATACAATGCAGGGTATAGGGCGGCAAATGCAGCAGCATAATTCGCTCATGCGCAAGCATTTCTGCGCTCTCTAGGGTGCGTCCAATAAGTTCGGGGAAGCAATTCAGCGTGTTTTTGCGGGCGCGGGAGAAATTGTCTTTGCAGAAAACAGCACCGTTACGGCTATCGAAATGGCATTCTACGACGCATGATTGCTTGCGTTGCGCTTGCTCAAAGACTAAATGCAGCGTGTTTTTTTCTTGTGTAAAACATTCCGTGAGAAATGCACCCCCAGCACGAGCCGTAATTTCACGGGCAATATGATGCAGAGTGTAGTAGTGAAGCTGCATAGCGAAGGTTTTTGCTCAGTAGTTACGATAAAATATTTGGTGATACAGCAAGGTCGTGAAGCGAAGTACGGAATGATTGTGGCTGCATCCAAACTCTCTGTCTCCACGACCTTGCAAGCAATCACCTACGATACAACCTCACGCTTTGCCGCATCAATATCGCTCTGTGCCAAGCGTGCGCCAAGCTGAGAAATCACCCGCGAAGCTGCCACTGCGCCTAAGCGTCCTGCGGCTTCGGGGCTGTGTCCGTGCGTGAGACCGTAGAGAACGCCCGCCGCGTACATATCGCCCGCGCCAGTGGTGTCAATCGGATTCGCCGATGCTGGCGGAATGCTGTATGCCGCGCCGTCCCAATACAAGCGCGAACCCTGTGCGCCCAGCGTTAATGTGACGTGGCGAGCTTCTTTACGCAAGGCTTCAAATGCTTCTTCGGCATTATCAATGCCTGTAAATGCTTCAGCTTCGGCTTGATTGCAAAAAATGAGATCGCTTTGCAAAATGGATTTGCGCAAGTGCGAACCAAAAACATTCACAACAAACGAATCGGAAAAGCTCATGGCTACGCGGGTGTCGTGCTTTTTTGCATAAAATAATGCTTCCTCAATCGCTGCCACACCGGCTTCTTCGGTGAACTTAAATCCTTCAAAATATATCCACTCTGAGCGCTTAATTCCTTCTTCAGCAACGTGTTCTTTGTTGTAAAAGGCATTGGAAGCCAACGCGGTATTCATTGTGCGCTCGCTGTCGGGCGTAATGACAATCAGCGACGTGCCAGTAGAATGATTGTCCAGCACGGGCGCGTGGAGTTCGATGCCTAATTCTTTGAATTCATTTGCGTAAAATTCCCCCATTGCATCCTTGCCCAGCATTGAGCCAAAGCCCGCCCGCCCGCCGAGCTGCGCGAAACCGATGATGGTATTTGCTGCCGAGCCACCGCTACACCAATTCGGTTCGTAGTGCGAGAAACGGCGTAAAAGCTCAATTTGGCGATGCTCGTCTACCAAATTCATCGTGCCTTTGGTGAGTTCAAGCGGCGTAAATTCATGCTCTTGGATTTGTAATTGAATATCCACGATTGCTGCGCCAATGCCGAATAAATGAAGGTTTTTGCTCATGGTCGAAGGGAAAGAAAGTGAGAGAAAATCAAGAGTGAAAAGGAATCAAGGAAGGCTCAAATATTTAGTGGCACAGACATTCTTGTCTGTGAGTTTTTGTGCGGGTTTCAAGCGATAAACACAGACAAGAATGTCTGTGCCACTATTGACGTTTACCATGTTTTTTTCATTCCTTATGATGTGCTGCGGCGCGTACGCTACATTTCCGAAGCGCAAATTTACGCAAGTCTGGGAAATACACGAGCGAATTTTACGTTGGGCAAAGATTGCAGTAAGTTTTGTATTTTTACGCAAACGCTTTCACAACCATACAACAATCATCCACAACAATCATCATTGTAATCGCTATGAACGACATGGAACATTCTTCTCCCGAAGCAGAATCCTCTGCAAACGAGCAAATAAGCTGGCTTCAAGGCTTTGCGGATATTATCACACAGCCCGAAGAACTTGCCACGCGCCTTGTTCATTATCCTGGACGCATTATCGCTTTTGCCTCGTTGTTACTCACGTTTATCAGTGTTGGTGCGTCGTATTTGTATTCCGTCAATGATGGTATTAGCGGGCAGATGTACAAGATGCAAGCGCAAACTGTTGAACGAATTATGCGAAAACAAGGCGTGGCAGAAGGGCAGATTGAACAAGAATTGGACAAAGTGCGCGAGCGCTTAGAGTTTTCTTTTGTGCGCACGCTTGGCATTTCTATTATTTTTGTGATGATTAGTATGTTTCTTTTTGGTCTGCTGTTTTGGATGTTGCAACGCCTTTTCAACAGCGAATCGCCTCCAGTTCTGGCAATTATCGGTCTTGCCAATTATGGAGCGAGTATAGCTGCTATCGGTATTCTGGTTGGGTGTATGATTCAATTTGCAGGAAATTCCATGTTTCTGTCACTTTCGCCCGCCGCGTTTATGGATTTGAGCGAAAACCCAGCTATGCTACAATTCTACGGGCGCATTAATCCATTTACCATTTGGGAATATCTCGTTGTCGGCATAGTAACGGCACGCCACGTGGGAATGTCGCGCGCACAAGGTATTGGTATTGGTGCGACGGCACTCGTGATTGTTCTCATGTTTACAGGCGCGTTTGCTTGGGCAAGCAGCGCACTGGTGGGATAGAAGCAGAGAAGGTGGAACAATAGAGTTTATCTCGAATAAGGTTTTTAGGGTTTTGGAGCAAGGCAGCATGCTGCCTTGTTTCGTAAAAAAGTCTATTCGGAATAAAGTCTAATG
>RDXM01000006.1 GCA_004292595.1 Candidatus Kapaibacterium sp.
ATAGGGCAGGAATTGCCCGAATAAACGCTTGGGGAGACTGTGGAAGCGTCCACGTCGTTGAACCAAGAAGCCACCGCCTGTAGGCGTGGGGTGATTCACATTTCCTACTCTTCCATCATCTTCATCCATTCAATCATTTTCATCTGCGTCCCCAAAAAATCCTACCAAAAAATCCCAGTAAATTTTTTGTAACTCTTTTCCCACTCCGCACTTTTTATGTACAGACGCGGGAAAGAAAATCAATCAGAAATCTTTCCCCTTCCGAAGAAATCACTAAATTTGCCGTTGATGTTTTTGTCGAATACCGCTATGATACCGATTCAATCTCGTTTTCAAACACATCCCCCGACTGCAATGCTGCGTGTACTGGTGCGAGATGAAGAGCAAACGCGGGCGCAGCGCACAGACCGCACCAATCCATCAACGACAAGGCAAACGATGAATCAATCTTTACCCAAAAGTCCTTCAAAAGCAAGCACGGACAAGGCTTCCAACGCTCCCAGCGATGAGCAGCTGTTTCAGGAAGTCCGCGAGCGCGGCTCGGAATCAGCATTCAACACGCTGTACAAACGCTACGACAAACGCTTGTATGCGTATTGCTTGCGAGCAACCGCCTCGCACGAGGCAGCAAAAGACGCATTCCAAGCCGTAATGAGTACCGTTTTTGAAAAACGTGAGCAATTTACAGGCGGCAGCTATGCGGCGTGGCTCTTCACGATTGCGCGGCATCACGTGATGAAGGTCTCGAAGCGGCAACAGCGCGACCTTGTGCAGAACAAGGAAATTGATGAGGAATTCGACGCGCTCACGCCCAGCGACGACGGCAATGCCCACGAAGCGCGTGATTTTTTACTGCAAGAATCGCTCGACCGCGCAATAGGACAGCTTCCCGAAGATTTACGCGAGGCATTTGAGTTGAAATTTTACGACGGCTTACAGCACGAAGAAATAGCGGAGTTACTGAAGATTTCGCTTTCGCTCGCAAAAGTACGGGTCTTCCGCGCTAAACAACAACTACGAGAACTACTTACACCGATTTTCAAGGAACTCCAATGAACACGCTGCTCGCAACACACGAAGATTTACTCGTGAAATACATGGATGGAATGCTCTCAGGCGAGGAAGAGCAACGCTTCAACGCCTTGCTCACCAGCAGTCCCGCTTTTGCCGATGAAGTTCGTGCGATTGCCAATTTTGACGACTTCTTGGACGATTCCAACGCCAGCAAACACTGGGAAAACCAAGTGGACATGGCGTTTCTTTCAGAAATGCAGCAGAATCTGGCACAGGTCGTTGTTACAGGTGCAGCCGCATCTGCCGCGAGTGGCGCGGCGACAAGTGCAGCCGCAACGAGCATTCCCGCAAAAAGCGCGATGACTGGCTCTATTCTTGCCAATATCACCGCCTCCACTGCCTCGAAAATAATTGTCGCTTCGCTTGTGTGTGCAAGTCTTGGTGCGGGTTTGTGGCAATGGAACAAAGGTGCGCAAGAACGCCAAATTGCTGCAATCGAACAACGTGCGCAGTCTTCACAAGGCGTAGAAAATCTTGCTGCGCCAAGCTCTGCACAGCAGAATCCAGCAGAAGAAACAGCAAAGCCAGTAGCAAGCACTCCTTCTCAAAGCCCAGAAAATACGCGCCTTTCGGAGCGTTCTGCGGTGGTAAGTCCAGCGCAAAAGTCGGACAATTCAGCGCAAGAACAAGCGCAGACAGTCGCACAACCAAGCGCACCAGCAGCACAAGCACCGCCGCAAGAGCAGGAAGCCCGCTCGGACGCAAGCATTCACGGTGCAAGCAAATTCCGCGAAACGATTGACCAATACACGCAACAACTCAGCACTTACGAGCAAAGCGGCGAGGCAACAAGCGCAGTTATCACGCAAAAACGCTTGGGCATGATTCTCCGCGAAGCTGCTCAGTACGAGGAAAGTGCGCAGTATTTTGCAAAAGCTCTCAAAGGCGCACAAAATCTGAAACTGCGCGAAGTCTATGGCGAAATTCTTGCCGAACAAGCCATGCTTTTCCGTGCGACGGGAAAAAGCGAAAAAGCTCTTCAAACCTTGCAGGAAGCCGTTGGCATTTTGCAAGAAACAGGTGCGTCGTCGCTTGCGAAATGGAAGCGCGAACTGGAACGCTTGGAGAAGAAATAACGAGAAGAGACGTACACACCGAAAACCACCCAAACCCCAGAAACCACGAGCTTTTACAGATATTCTGCGGCTTGTGGTTTTGTGTTTTTGGCGTACATTTCTCTTTGAAGCACTTGAAAGCAAGACATAATTTGGTAGTGGGTTGCCGTTTGATGTGATGTAAATGCGTCAATCCCAAACATCTAGGCAGTGCGTGGCATTTTTTGGGAAATTAGGTTTTGTCAAGAAAAAATTGTAAATTAGTAATCTTTACCAGCCTGCACGGTTGGCGAATTTTGGAGCAAATAACTCATTCATTTTTCTTTTTTTACAGTTTTTAAGAGCACGTATCATGTCCACCGCAGTTTCTCTTGACAAGGTGCGCAATATCGGTATTTCTGCGCACATTGACTCTGGCAAAACCACCCTTTCTGAGCGTATCCTGTTCTACACAGGTCGTATTCACGCCATCCACGAAGTACGTGGCAAAGACGGCGTTGGTGCGAAAATGGACTCCATGGATTTGGAGCGCGAAAAAGGTATTACGATTCAATCCGCAGCAACCTACTGTATGTGGGGCGATTACAATATCAACCTCATCGACACCCCAGGCCACGTGGATTTCACCGTAGAAGTAGAGCGTGCGTTGCGCGTCTTGGATGGTGCTGTGCTTGTTCTTTGCTCGGTTTCGGGCGTTCAGAGCCAGTCTATCACGGTTGACCGCCAAATGCGCCGTTACAGTGTTCCGCGCGTTGCGTTTATCAACAAAATGGACCGTGCTGGCGCGAATGCTGATAAAGTTGTCAGCCAGCTCCGCGAGAAATTGAGCCATAATGCCGTCATGGTAACCGTTCCTATTGGTCGTGAGGCTGATTTTGAAGGCATTATTGACCTTGTGAAAATGAAAGCAATTTATTTTGATGGTGATGCAGGCGAAAGCATCCGCTATACCGACATTCCAGCCGACCTTTTGGCTGATGCGCAAGAGCGTCGTCATACACTCATCGAAGCGGTTTCGGACTTTGATGATGCAATCATGGAAAAATTCTTGGGCGAACAAGAAGACCAAATCACGGAAGCAGAAATCATGGCAGCTATCCGCAAAGGTACGCTCTCCTTGAAACTTACGCCCGTGTTTGTTGGTTCGGCGTACAAAAACAAAGGCGTTCAAACCTTGTTGGACGGCGTTATCAGCTTTTTGCCAAGCCCGTCGGAAACCAAAATTGAAGCTCTCGACCAAGACAACAACGAGGCGAAAATTGCTCTTGCTTCCGACCCATCGAAGCCACTTGTCATGCTTGCATTCAAACTTGAAGACGGCAAATACGGTCAGCTGACCTATATGCGCATCTATCAAGGCAAAGTAACCAAAGGCGATACGGTTATCAACATGGTGAATGAGAAAAAAGTAAAAGTACCGCGCCTCGTGCGAATGCACTCTGCCGAGATGAATGAGATTGATTCTGCACAAGCAGGCGACATCGTTGCACTCTTCGGCGTTGATTGCGCATCGGGCGATACCTTCACCGACGGCAAGCAAAACGTAACCATGTCATCGATGTTCGTACCGAATCCGGTTATTGAGCTTGCGGTTTCTCCGAAAGACAAAACTGGTCAAGTAAACTTCTCGAAAGCACTCAACCGCTTTACAAAAGAAGACCCGACCTTCCGCGTCTATCGCGACGAAGAAAGCGGCGAGACGATTGTAAAAGGCATGGGCGAGTTGCACTTGGAAATTTACATTGAGCGTATCAAGCGTGAATATAACTGCGAAGTGAACGTTGGCAAGCCGAAGGTGGCATTCCGCGAAGCACTCACACGCCGTGCAGACTTTAACTACACCCACAAAAAGCAAACGGGCGGTTCGGGTCAATTCGGTCGCGTTGCGGGCTACTTTGAGCCAGCAGAATTGGAAGGCGACAAAACCTACGAATTCGTTGATGAAATCGTCGGTGGCGTTATTCCGCGTGAATACATTCCTGCCTGCGACAAAGGCTTTACCGAGCAGTTCCAAAATGGTCAGCTTATCGGTCAGCCAGTTGTGGGCGTTCGTGTGGTCTTGAACGACGGTGCATATCACTCAGTGGACTCCTCGGAGATGGCGTTCAAAGTTGCGGCAATGACTGCAGTGCGCGAATTCTACAAAGAAGCAGGTCCAGTGATTCTTGAGCCGATTATGAACGTTGAAATCTCTGTCCCAGACGAATTCCAAGGACAAGTTATCGGACAGCTCAACCAGCGTCGCGGCGTGATTATGGGAACAGACACCGACGGCAACTATGTCGTCGTGAACGCCGAAGTTCCGCTTTCCGAGATGTTTGGTTACTCTACCGACCTCCGCTCTGCAACGCAGGGCAAAGGCGAGTTCTCAATGGAATTTGCGAAGTACGCACAAGTACCGAAGTCCATCCAAGAAGAAATGTCGAAAGAATACCAAAAGCGTCGCGCTGAAGGTAACGCATAAATAGCGAAAACTCGGGGGGGCATTCTGCTCACAAGGTAAGAATGCCAAAGGTATGCAGCATCAATCATATCGGACGGAGCAAGAGCCATTGGGCTTTTGCTCCGTTTTTTTTTGGGAAGTTTTGTAGATTGTATTTGTCGCCAAGCGTGATATTTTCGCCCTCATCATTTCTTTCAAACCTCGCATAAATACTTGTCTCCGCGCTTTCTTCTTCGCATTGTGCCTGTGGGCAACATACAGCAGCACGGCACTTCGCGCCCAAAGCACCACTGCCGATAGCCTCCGAAGGCTGATAATCCCTGCTGCGGATGATACGCTAAAAGTGCGACGGCTGACGGAACTGGCGAGAATACTGACCAACACAGGAAAATACGATAGCGCGATGTCGGCTTCCAACTGGGGGAAAACCTTAGCGGAACGCCTCAACGACAGTGTTGGTCTGGCAGACGCGCTTTTCCAGTATGGGCGTGTATTCGATTTTCAAGATAAATACACCGAAACATTGGATTTCTATCAGCAATCACTCGCCATTGCTGAGAAAAGCGCGTACAAGCTCGGTATTGCCAATGCCTTAGGCAATATCGGCAATGTTTATTTTGCTCAAAGCCAATACCAGCAAGCATTGGAGTATTATTTGACCAGTTTGCGGCTGAATGAAGAATTAGGGAACACCCAAGGAAGAATCAAGAGTTTGGGTAATATTGGCAATAGCTATGAGGCGCAGAGCCAATACCCACAGGCATTGGAGTATTTTCTTAAAAGTTTGAAATTGAGCGAAAAAATAGGCGATAAGCAAAGCATGGCAAGGAGTTTGAATAACATCGGCTACGTTTATCAAGTCCAAAACCAGTATAAACAGGCACTAGAATATCACCTCAAAAGTTTGAAATTGAAAGAAGAACTGGCTGATAAGGTCGGAATATCACGGAGTTTGGAAAATATCGGGGGAATTTATCGCTCCAACAAGCAATATCCGCAGGCACTGGAGTATCATCTCAAAAGTTTGAACTTGATGGAAGGATTAAGCGATAAGCGAGGAATAGCGCGGAGTTGGAATGATATTGGCATTGACTATGAAGAATTGCAACAGTATGATTCAGCACTGGCGTATCTGCAACGCTCGTTTGCGTTAGCCAAAGAAATACAGTATCCAAGCGTTCTTGCCAATGCGCAATACAGCATTTCCTCTGTTCTCACGAAACAAAACAAGCATCGTGCGGCATTGCCACACGCACTGGAAGCACTCAAACTCCGCGTAGAAGCAGGTGTGCGGAAAGAGCAAAGCGAAAGTTATGCTCTTCTCTCTGCTATCTATGCGACTCTCGGCAATTACCAAGCCGCCTACGATGCCGAAAAGAACTTTCACAGCATCAACGACTCGCTTTTCAATACCAGCAACGCCAAACGCCTTACTACATTGCAAACCGATTACGACGCACAAAAACGTGCTGCCGAAGAGCAGATACGTGCCGCAGAAGCCCGCTACAAAGCCGAACTCGCTGCCCAAGAAAAAGAACGCCAAACACAGCTTCAGTATGCCGCCATTGCTGGCGTGGTGCTGTTTGTGCTGGCGTTGGCACTGGCAAGTAGGCGCGTGAGCCTGGAAAGCGCGTGGGGACAGCGTTTTGGTCGGTTTGTGTCGTTTGCGGCGGTGGTGATGTTGGTGGAGTTTGCCATTTTGTTTCTCGACCCTTGGCTCGACCGCTTCACAGGCGGCATCCCGCTTTGGCGCATGGCGGCGAATGTTGGTATTGCCGTTGTGGTTACGCCTGTGCATGGGGTGATGGAAGGGCGGCTGCGGGCTTCGGCGCACGGCGGAGATAGTTCGCGTCTGTGACGTTGCCGTGAAACCCGTTCTACCGTTCAGAAACGGTAGGACGGGAAGACTACCGCGCCGAAGGAACGACGTTTCGAGTGCGATTGCCCTTGTGAAAAAAGTGCTGATGCGGGTGTGGATGACCGCTCCTTTGGTTTTTGATGTTCCTGTTGTATCTTTGCCTTCCCCTGATGTTTCAATCTTTTCCTTTCCCTGATATGCAAAAATTCCTCTTCGTTTTCCTGTTTCTTTGCGCGGAAACGACAACTATTGCCCAGCTTTTGCCCACACCAAGCGCACAGCCGCTTGTCTGTCCGTGTGCTTCTACGAATGCGACAAGTGTTCAGGGGCGCGGACGAGGTGTTGCGGCGTATGTTGTTGTTCGCGGGCAGCGTTTTGGTGGCTCGTTTGGCGATCCGATTGGCGCAGGGCGCGGCTACGACTCTGGGCGCGGTGGCGGTATTCCCTTCTTTCCCAATCCCGTAAATTCGCCCGAACTTGGCGGCGGCATTTCTCCCCAAACAGCGCGGCAATACGCAACAATGCTGGGTCCTTTCAAAGCAGGTGTACCAACTGTTGCGACGATTATTGCGGAAATTGTTGATGAGTTTGGACAGCTTGTTCCAAATGCGCCGCCAACAACTGCTTCGCTTGTCGTTGAAAATATGCGCTTTACATCACAGTTTGAACATTTAACATACGACGGTTATATTCCTTCCTTGTCGGTAGATTTTAGCACTGCATTTGAGAATGCGATAATGGTAACCTCTACAAACGGACGTTTTGAATGGCGCAACGTACAATTAGGCGGTCCCGCATCCACAACCATCACCCTTACTGTTCGCACAGATGCTGGTAGGTCTTTTTATCCACGATACAACGCACAATCAACACTTGCTACGTGCTTCTGCCCTGTGTCGGTGACGCTGCAAGGCGGGTTTCCAATATTTGCATCAATCGCTACGCAAGCCGTTAATTTAGACAGTTCGTTGAGTATTTATCCTGGAGCAAAGGGTCCATTTGCGATTCCAGGGAATATTGGTGGGAGGATTGAAAATTGGTCTTTGGCGCAGGCTTCAGGTCGGCTCACGGGTGAGGGCTGTTGCATCCTAAGCACTGGAACAATAGTCGAACAGTATGTCAATTTTGTTCGCTACCATTCGCTGTGCTTTGGTGATACTGTTTCCCTGTTT
>RDXM01000106.1 GCA_004292595.1 Candidatus Kapaibacterium sp.
ACCGCATCAAGGCATCAACAACAAAACACCGTTGGAAGTCTTTCGACAGAAGTATCCCTATCATGCGGCGACCTGGGTATAATCTCTTGAACCCATACATCTACACATAGCAGCACTTTTAGGACACGACCAAACAAACAACGAAAATTACAAAATCTTACGAAAGACTGGTTTTGCTGCCTCGCCAACCAAATGCTTCTCAAAGCCGTCTTCCAAGCCGCGTTTGTAGATTTCCAAGCTCTCGTCTAGCATGGCGGCAAAGAACTCCACATCGGTTTTTGTGTGGCTGAAACACGGCACAAACGCGCCTTGAAACAGCACTCCGCGCCCAATCATTTCTTGCATGGCGAGTGTGCGCAGTCCGTTGGAGATGTCGCCGTTGTTGTCTTTGAAGGTCATAACGGGCATCCAATTTGAAGGAATCACGCCAATGTATGATTCCAAGCCATGTTTGGCAATAACTTCTTGATTTTTTGCAATGAAATAATCACCAATAGCGTGATTATGCGCAACGACGTTTTCTTTGAGAAAAATATCAATCGTCGCCAGACCAGCCGCAATCGCGTGGGTTTCGCCGCCGTGCGTACTCGAAATCAAGAACAACTTTTCTTTGCCTGTTGCGCGAATGCCGCCAAGCTCCATCACTTCTTTTTTGCCCGTGAGTGCGCAGAAAGAAAACCCATTGGCAATGCCTTTGCCCCACGTGGTTAAGTCTGGCTCAACGCCATATTTCACCAGCGTTCCAGGGAAATGTGTTTTGAAGCCCGTAATCATTTCATCAATAATAAACAACGCGCCGTCCTTGTGTGCAAGCGCAATTGCCTCTTGCAAAAATCGCTTGGGAGCTTCTTGCCCGTGTGCGCAGCCACAACCATTCCCACACGCATTGCGCTCTGGCTCGGTGATGACGCCGGCAATTTGTCCAGGATATTTCGCAAAAAGTTCGCGTAAGGAATCAATGTCACAGCCTTTGTAGGTAACCGAAAGCGCGGAAAATTCCTCTGGTACACCCAGACTACACGGCGTTTTCCCGATAAACCAATCATCAAACGAATAAAACGGATGGTCGCCCGGAAAAGCAATGAGCTTGCGTCCCGTAAAACCACGCGCCAGCTTCACCGCCGCCGTCGTAACGCTGGAGCCGTTCTTGGCAAATTTTATCATGTCGTGCTGCGGCACAAGTGCAAGAAATTTTTCTGCCATTTCGCGCTCAATCACCGACGGACGCTGGAAATTCACGCCGCGCAGCAATTCCTCTCGAACCCGCTCCAAGACTGGTTCATAGGCGTGTCCTAAACTCACCGATGTCAGTCCCATTGGGCAATCCAAATACTTATTGCCGTCAATATCCCACAAATACGCGCCTTTACCGTGAGAAATAGCTGTTGGCGAAAGCTGGGGGAATTGGTCGTCGCCACGCGAGTAGGTATGCGCTCCGCCCGGAATCAGGTCGTGAATAACGCTCCGATGCTCGTTCGATTTTGCAAAGTTTGTGATTGTTTTCATTGATGATTTCAAAATGAAAAAAAGAGGAAGTAACTGGTCAGGTTAGCGTAATTTGTAGGGGGACGCAGATTGAAGATGATTGGATGGATGAAGATGATAGAGTTGAAAATGATTAGAGTGAATAGCCTATCAATTTTTTACTCTTTCATCATCTTCATCCATTCAATCATCTTCAATCTGCGTCCCAAAAATCATCACCTGACTCATCACAAGAAGATTTATATTGCTCAAATGCCGCATAAAATCTTGCTTGGTCAGATGCGACTTTTCCCGAAAAGAACAACGGGAATTGTTTTCAGCATGATTTTTATATCCAACCAAATCGTAAAATTTTCTGCGTAAAAAACGTCCAGAATCATGGCATCATGGAGGCTCAAGCCTTCGATTTGCCGTCCTGTTACTTGCCAAAGTCCCGTCAGTCCGGGCAGTGCAAGAAAGCGGCGTTTGTGCCAATCCTCGAAGTATTGCAGTTCGTAATCCAAGCACGGACGCGGTCCGACGAGGCTCATCTCACCGCGCAGCACGTTCAGAATTTGCGGAAATTCATCAATGCTGTACTTGCGCAAAATCCGTCCGATGGGCGTGATGCGTGGGTCGTTTTCGGGCTTGCCCATATGTTCACCAGCTTTCAAGCGTTGTTCAGCGATTTCGCGGTGTTCGCGCTCGTCGTTCAGGTACATCGTGCGAAACTTAAACATCTTAAACGGTCTGCCGCCCTTGCCAATTCGATACGACGCATACAGCACCGGACCACGCGAGCTGAGCTTCACAGCCAGCGCAATCAGTATGCCAGGAATAAGCAATATCAAAAACACAAGCATCCCAAAGACCGCATCCATACTGCGTTTTGCAATAAGTCCAGGTTGAATGGTTACTTGCGAAGGGAGTTCAAGCGCTCCAGAAATCACACCGCTTGTGTCCATTTCACCTTGCACAATGCGGAAGTGGCGCGAAAATACACGCACGGGTAGTTTTGTTTTTTTACATTCTTCAATAATTTCCAAGAGCCGCTCGCGCTTGATTGCATTGATAGTGATGTAGATTTCATCCGCAGCAACATCAATGGCGCGGCTCTGTACCTCGCTGACGCTGCCTAAAACGGGAAATCCTAACAGCGAATGTCCAGCTTTTTGCGGGTCGTCATCAAGAAAATATGCGCGTTCTATGCCAAGTTCGGGGTCATTCAAAATGCGAAGAGCGAAGGTTTCTCCAGCGTGTCCGGCACCGATAACCAGAGCTTTTTTGGCAATAACTTCTTCGGTAAGGAACATTCTGCGCTGGACGAAATACGCAATGAAGGCTCGTTCAACCGCAACAAACAGAAACGTTAAAACTCCAAAACCCAGCAAAAAACCTCGCGCGGAGTACGCAAACTGTGATTTGAAAAAGAAAAATTGAATCACAATCAAAACAAAACTGAGCGTTGTGAGCGATTTCAAAATCTGCGGAATTTGGTCGAGCCAATTCGCAACGACGCGGTATTTGTAGAGATTATTTAGGCGGAAAAATATCGGCACGGCAAAGGCTGCCAGCGCGTAAAAAGCGAACTGCTCCACGCTGAAGGGCGCACCAACCTTGCGCGAATAGGAAATCACCGCCTCCGATGCGCGAAAGCTGAAAATAGTCTGCACGGCTGCTAACGTGGCAACAATGTCCAAGAGAATAAGCAATATCTTGGAAATGCTGAAACGCGCCTCCGATGCTGGTGTTTCCGATGAAATGATATGTGAAGTTGATTGTTCTGGCATTGACACAAATAAACGTGATGATTTCACAACCTCAGTCCACAACAAAATCTCTGAACAATAGATGAAATCAGGCTTCAGTGGCACAGACATTCTTGTCTGTGTTCCCCGCCTACAACCTGCACTAACACTCACAGACAAGAATGTCTGTGCCACTAGTGAAAGAATTTTGTTGCCGACTGAGTTTCATAACGAGATTCTACGCGCCTTCTACGAGTTCTTGAATCGCATCTGATTCCAAAATGCGCGTTCCTGCTTGATTTCGTGCGGCTTCCAGAAGCATTCCTCGCGCAACCGTTTCTGCCTGAATGACGCGATATTTCTTGAATGGTCCAACAAGAGCAAACTCCAGCAATCGCGCTCCAGCAATGCCTAATTCCTCGCCCAAGCGAGATTCTGCGCGGTTTCCAGAAAGAAATGACGGACGAAAACTTACAAAAGTACGATAGTTCAAAGCAGCGATTGCTTCTTCTACTTCGCCTTTTGTGCGGCTGTAAAAGACCGCCGAGCGAGCATCTGCGCCGATGGCAGAGACGAGAAAGTATTGCTCCGCGCCGCGCTTTTGCGCCAATTCCGCCACGCGCAAAGGATACTCAAAATCCACTTTGCGAAATGCTTCCTGCGAACCCGCCACGCGAATTGTTGTCCCCAGCGCACAGAATACATCTTGAGCATTCATGCGGCTTTCGGCGGATTCGAGGTGGTTGAAATCAATGATTTCTTGCTGAAGTTTCGGATGCGATACATCCAATTTCCGCCGCACAAGTGCTGTTACGCGGCTATACTGCTCGGAAGCGCACAACTGCTGGACAAGATGCCCGCCAACAAGCCCTGTCGCGCCGATGATGAGTGCTGTTTTGGTGTTGTTCATTTGAACGTAAAGAAAATATTGGCAAAAAATACGCCTCAAACCCGCTCCGTTGCGAGCTTCCCACCTTCGGTATCAATCGGAACAGGATAATTACCCGTAAAACACGCCGTGCAGTAGCCCACGCCAGCCTCCTGCGGAACAGATTGCAAGAGCTTTTCGACCGATAAATACTTGATGGAATCTGCCTCGACAGCGCGAGCAATTTCTTCCTCGTTGTTGTTGTACTGATTCGCAATGAGTTCCTCACGGTCGGGGAAATCCATTCCGTACTGGCACGGATGCGTAACCGGCGGCGAGGAAATCCGCAAATGCACCTCGCGTGGACCAGCTTCGCGCACCAAACGCACGATGGAGCGAGAGGTCGTGCCGCGTACAATCGAATCATCTACCAGCACAATTTTCCGCCCTTCCAAGACCCCACGAACCGCATTAAACTTGGTTTTTACCTTAAATTCCCGCGAATCCTGTCCAGGCGAAATGAAGGTGCGCCCAACGTAATGGCTACGAATCAAGCCAATTTCATATTTCGTGGGAATACCTTGTTTGGTGGCATTCGAGGCGTAGCCAAGCGTTGCGGTGTTCGCGCTGTCTGGCACTGCGATTGCGCGGACGGGTTCGGGCGCGGCATTGCCGTTGTCGTCGGGATAAATGGGGCTTTCTTCGGCGAGAGCTTTGCCAAGTTTGCGGCGTACTTTATCCACGTTATGCCCGAAAATACGGCTGTCGGGACGAGAAAAATAAATATACTCAAAAATACAATGGCATGAAGTCGGCGTGGTTGCTTCGATTTGGAAGGATTTGATATCGCCCGTTGCAATCGTGTCGCGGTCAATCATAATAATTTCGTTATGCCCGACCTCGCGCACAAACTCTGCACTCACAATATCCAATGCGCAGGTTTCGGAAACCACAAAATACGCATATTCTTTCGTGCCATTTGCCTGTTCAACAAGTTTTCGCCCAATGCAGAGCGGACGGAAACCATGCGGGTCGCGGGCAGCAAAGAGCGCGTTTTCCGTCAGCACCACGAGCGAATACGCGCCTCGTGCGCCTTGCAAGGATTCTTTCAACTGAAGTGGCTGCGTTTTAGCTTTGCTGCGAGCAATGAGATGGAGGAAAATTTCGCTATCGGTTGTGGTCTGAAAAATTGCACCGTCATTTTGCAAACGCTCGCGTAAGAGGCGAGTATTGGTCAGGTTTCCATTGTGTGCAAGGGCGATATTTCCCGCACGATATTTTATCCAAAACGGCTGGATATTCGCAATTTTCGAGCTGCCTGTTGTGGAATAGCGATTATGCCCAACAGCCGCCGAGCCGCGTAACTGCTCGGTCAGCAGCCCTGCATCCGAAAAAACATCCAGCACCAAACCTTCGCCTTTGTGCGCGGCAAAGCGCACACGGTCATCGTCATTGTGCAAAGCCGCTACAATTCCCGCCGCTTCTTGCCCGCGATGCTGCAAGGCGTGAAGCGCGTAGTAGGTCATCAGCGCGGCTTCGGGATGATTGAACACGCCCACAACCCCGCAATTACACTGGGGTTTGTCGAGGAGGGCGAGTTCTTCTTGGGAAAATACTGGTTGTTTACCATGCTGCGAGGCGCATGAAATCTGTCCTGTGGGAGAAGATAATAAATGTGATGTGATAGCCATGAATATCGAAAAGTAAGACGAAAAGTGAACGATAATAAAAAATAACCACTATAAAAATACAAAAAAGTCTAACAACGCAGGACGTAAAAATGCAGCAAGCAAGCGCCAAAGAATTCTTGGAAAATAGCGGTATTTCAGGCATATTCGGCGCAGCAAAAATGTTTAGATTTTCTCCATAACAAAAAAATCGCATGAAAAATATATGGCTTATCATCGGCGCAGGCGGCAGCTTTCTTGTCGCAGTATTACACGTGTTTGTGATTGTACAAGGTGCGGAAGCCTATCGCTATTTCGGCGCAGGTGAAGAATTTGCACGAGCCTCCGACGCTGGTTTGCTGTTTCCCGCCATTGCAACAAGCGTGATTGTGCTGATATTCAGCGTTTTAGGCGTGTACGCGCTTTCAGGCGCAGGTGTGGTGCGGGCATTGCCATTTTTCCGCGCTGTCATTCTTTTCACTGGAACCATGTACACCCTACGTGGATTGGCACTGGTGGTCGAACTCAGTGCCGCGCTAAATCTCTTTGCGTGGCGTGATGGTATTCGTGCGCAAGACCCGTACTTCTCGCTTGTTTCCTTGTGTTTAGGACTGATTCATCTGTGGGGCTGGCGAATGCTGCGTTCCTAAAATGAAAAACTCTTGCTGCATTTTTTGCACAAGAGTTTTTTCAATTTTCTGCAACACCAGTATTGATGCGCTCTTTGAATCATACATTCCTTAAAAATTCACTGCCAAACCCAGTCTGCCAAACGCACCGATATTCACAATGCCGCCATCTATCGTCAAACCTGGAATTGCGCCTGGGTCGATTGGGGGTTCTGTGCCGTTCCGTCCCGTATAATGCCCGCCCGCGCTCAGTTCTAAAAACACCCCAACTTGACGAGTGAAATTATACTGAAAACCCCCCAGCAAACCAACATACAAGCGCACGGGAGTAAAATTACTCAGCATCGTACCAATCGGCAGCCCCACGTAGGCATCAAGAGTTTGATTGCGCACAAAATGGTACGCTGGGCGCACGGTGAGAAAATGATAATCTGTGTAGCGAATCCTCGTTGTGGTGGTGGTTGTGGTCTGAATGCCTGTTCCTGTGGTTATTCGCGTTGTGTCGTTGATGTTTGGTCCTGGAAAATAGCCATACATCAAGCCTAAAGAAAACTGCGGCGATACATAAAAATCGCCTGAAATACTAAGCATTGGGAAAGAAACATCGCCCGAACCGCCTGTAAATCCTGTGGGAAAAGTACTCGGTGCGATAATTGTTGCCGGGATACCCATAATTGGACGATTCAGCGCGAAGCCCGCACCAATGCCCACGCGCAGCGTAAAGATGGGCAAGGCAGTGTCTTTGACAACAGCACGTGCGGTATCGCGTTTTATGGCTGGTGGCGGCGGAACAGGTTTTTTATCCGTTTGATAGGGTGCAAATTCGCCTTGCGGCTTGTCGCCCGTGCTTCGTTGTGGCATCGTGCGGGCAATTCCGCCCGGAGGATTGCTGCTGGTGGTCGGTGCTGTGGTCGTGCCTACGGGAGAGCGGCTCGCACTCGCTCCAGCACTGGGTTGTACGTTGTCCAAATTTTTAATGCGCTCTTCCAATGCCGCCAAGCGTGCCGTCAGCTGTGCATTCAAAGCGCGTTCTTGCTCAAGGGGCGATAGTGATGGTGTACGCGACGGCGCATTCGAGCTAGCCGGCGGCGCAGAACGTGGCGGTAAATCACGCGGACGTAAGTTCTGCGGCGGTACTGACGAAGTTGGTGGCGCAGTGCGGCGTGTGTTTGGATTGAGACTGGTGCTGGTATTGGCGTTCAGTGCTGCATCGCCGCGTGAGGCGGGCATGGGCTGAAGGCGCGAGGCATCATCGCTCATCATGTTATCCAAGAGCATTTGCGTTGAATTGCGACTGGACTGCGGCGAGCGCGATTTGATGATGTCGTTAAAAATGTCCGAAGCCCGTTGCAATGCCGCGAGTGCTGCTTGGCGGTCGCCCATATCGCGGTAAACTAATCCCAAGTATTCGTAGCCTGTTGCTTGCCAATAGCGGTTGCCAGAGCGCGTTGCTCGCTCAATTCCCTCATTGATATTTTTCTGCGCAAGGTCGTAATTACGTGCCTCGCGGTAGGTATTACCCATTTTGAGCAAACGCATTGTTTCCTCATTGTTTCCGCGCTCGCTTGCTCGCTCGTTTGCGCGGTCGCTTGTTTGCGCTGGTGGTCGTGCCGTCGCAGAGCGCGTCGGAACTGGTCTCGCGGGACGGCTCTGCGCCCATAGTTCCGAAGAAGCACAACAGCACACAAGCGCAAATGCGAGTGCGAGTGCAAAAATATTGAGACAACTCGGCACAAAGCGCAGGCGTGACAACGAGGATTCATGCGCAAAGCGTGGCGCAAAAAAGCGCGGCGAGGAAAAAGATATGAACTTCATAGATGCTTGAATTCAAGAGGTTTGGTCGAATTGAACTACAAGAAAGTAGGCAAAAAAATAGGTAACTGGTCAGGTCTCAGCCATGAAGAGGGGACGCAGATGAAGATGATTGGATTGATGAAGATGATAGTGATAAAAAAAGAAGAGCGTCAATGCAGACTTCATCCGTTGTTGATATTTTCTGCATTTTCGTCATCTTCATCCATTCAATCATCTTCATCTGCGTCCAAAAAAAATCACGACCTGACCAGTTACAAAAATAGTAGAATGCTGAAGGCAGAACAGTATTACTTCTTGCCAATCAAGAAACAGAAATACGCGCCTTCGTTGTCGCAATCGTACATCGTTACCAAGAATGTATGTGTGCCGCCATATTCATTGCTCCAGCCTATTTTCGCTAATGCCTCGCGGGTATTGGGCTTGCGAGAGAGCGTTTCGATGGGCTGTGCGCTGGTATCGGTTGATTGCGTTTGAGTCTGATTTTGCCCTGACGTTTGCGAGGATGTATTTTGCTGCTGATTTTGCTGCTGATTTTGCTGCCCGTTGTTGGACTGATTGACCGTAGAGCTAGAATCAGTGCGCTGTCCAGCACTTGCTTCGTTGGGATTGAAGCGAATATCCTTGCGCTCAAGCACTACGCCTTGCGAATTGATGATGCGCACGTCCAAATCACGCGCCTTCTGCGTACAGGCATCGCCCAAAATGAGGTATTGTCCAATCGGCACGTTGATTTCAATTTTCGTGGATTCGCCGCGCTTCAAGTAGCCAACAATCACCGTCCCGTCCACTCGCGCATTGCCGCCTTGCAAGCGGACTGCGCGGTCATTGATACCAAAATCTAAAGGCGCAAAACCGTTCATCCAGAGCGTACTTTCGCGGTATTTTGCGGTCGCTTCTAGCTCACGCTTACACTCGCTCATATCCAGCGACGACGAGCTTTTGAGCGACATGACGCTGCTGGATTCCAGTTGTTTTATGCGTCCTTCCAATTCTGAAATTTTTGATTGCAGCATCCGATTTTCATTTTGCAAGCGCGTGTTTTCGTCCTGCAAGCGTGTGTCGGTGGCGCTGACGGGCGGCGGTGTTGCCATTGCCATTGAGTTCTGCGCAGACATGGACGGCGGCGGCGCGGATGCACCCTGCTCTACATCAGCAATCACGGCGCGGAGAGCGTCATCGCTGCCTTGTCCGTTGCGCATCGTTACAATGCGGTCGTAGAGCGAAGCCGCTGTACGCAAGTATTCAAGCGCGAGCTGACGGTCGCCCATATCGCGGTAGAGCAAGCCCAAATACTCATATCCGACAGCCTCCCAGTACGTGCCGCTTCGTCCGCCCCGCACCATATCTATCCCACGCTTGATGTAGTATTGCGCGAGGTCGTAGTTGCGAGCTTCGCGGTAGCTATTGCCCAATTTCAAATACCGAACACCCAGATTTTCTGCATTCACTCCGCCCGTGCGGCGATAGGTGGTCGGGGCATCGTTTGGCGGTGCATCTTGCCCCCAAAGCGTCCTTGGCTGGAAAGCAAGCACCGAAGCGGCAAGTGCCAATCCCGTACAAAGCGTTGATACTGTGTGCAACATTTTCATAGACCTTTTCTCTGGAAACCACCCTGCTTTAGCGGGTGGAGGAAAGAGCAGCGAAATAGGTGCGGTTTTGCGGAGTCACACGGCTGCCGTGGCGGAGCAAACGCGCAGTTTTTCGCTTTCTTCTGTTAGTGATTGAATTAGTTGGTTTATTTTCAACATTTTTAACTTGGTGTTTCGCTATCTCACACCGCATACCGATAGCCATCGCAACGCTGGACAATCTTGCAATATTTGTAGCTCACGCCTTGAACAGTGCCGTTTTTATCCGTAATATTAAAACTACCTGACGACCGCACCGCCACTTTGCCCTCGTGTGTTCCACGCTTTGCACCGCTTGGAACTACCGCTTTGACCATATCGCCTGTTTGAAATCCTTTGACACTTTTTGCGCCCTTCGCACTCGTGCGTGGAAAGCCGTATTTGTCCACACGGCACATTTGGCGATTGCCCCAGCCTTGCGCTGTAATGGTGAGCGGGCGCATTCCTGCGTCTATTCGTACTGCTTCGCCGCTTGCACCAACACACGCCGCATCTATCCAATGCGCTTTTGCGTACCCTTGGCGGTTGCGATTGTACTTTGTTCGCCCGCCACTACCAAGCTCAACGGGCAAACCAAATAATTGCAAACGATTATACAATTCCCATCGTGGTGCGTTCACCGCCGCCGTGTCTTTGAGCGGCATTCGTGCTTGCTTGTGCAGATGTTCGTGTCCAAATTCTTCCGCCGTTTGTGTGCCTTTGCGCTCGTTGCATTTGCGACAAGCAAGCGTCAGGTTTGACACGCGATTTGAGCCGCCACGTGCTTTCGGAATGATATGCTCTACCTCAAGCGGAACATCCTTTGCCGTGCAGTATGCGCACCTGCGCTGCCATTTTTCCAGCAAATATTCCCGCACTTCGTAGCCTTGTAACGCGCCTTGCTGGTATTCTACACCTGAAATTTCCGCATCCTGCATCTTCTGTGTGTCGAAGCGCACGAGTTCTTGACTCATGCTTTTTACGGGCGACAACCGCGTGAGGCGTTGCACCCACGTTGTTATGTTTGCCAAACGGCTTTCGAGCGATGGCGGCAGCCAAGCACCACGATTACCGTGGCGTGGGCGTGTTCGGTTCAAAAAACGTGGTTTGCGATAGCGTGTGTGGCGATTGCGCCGTCCGCGTCGCACACCGCGCCGTTGCTCCAATGCTTCGTGGACGCGCTGCCCTCGGTGTGTGAGTTCGGCAGCAAACACTACCTCGCCCGTCGTTTCCTCTACCAGAGCAATACCTGTAGTTTTGCTTCCTGGGTCGAGTTTTGCCCGCAACGCTCGTGGCGTTGCATCGGGATAAGAACGCTTCAAAATAATCGTAAACGGAAACCTCCGATAGACTGCCGCTTTGCCTTCGCCAAGCAGCATACGCGCTCGCTTGGGGCGACACGGTGCAAGAGGTCGTTTGTCCGTATCTAGCACAAAAACTTTTTGCATCAAAAATACTCCTTAAAGAGTGTCGCGGCTTGCACCGCGTAATGGTCGCCTCGACAATGTTTTAACGGCTTTTTGCACTCAACACACTGGCTTACACCGTCCGCCTGTTTAATGTTGAGCGACAGAGCGTAAGACTGGCAAGCATCCTACGGTGTCCTGACCGAAAAAACGTAGATTACTCTCTACAAGAGCAATCTGAGTCTGGTCAATGTCGGCTTGTATTTCCTACAAGCCACCCGTCTTTAGCCGGTGGTGATTGACAATGTGCATCTCCGAAAACTGTGAAAAAGTATGTGTAATTGATTGCGTGTAGAAATGATACATGATGCACTTTAGAGGATTCAAACATTGTGCCAATCGCTGCAAAGGCTCGTAAAATCTGGATAAAAAAAGCACAAAAAAAACGCACAAAAAAAAACGCACAAAAAAGGACGTACAAAAAAAGCTGGACAAAGAGCCTCGAAAAACCTCTTTGATAACCACAACTTTTTTGTACGTCCTGAATGTAATAATTTTCTGTTTCGTTTTCGCTTTTTTAGTGTGTTTCGCCTTCAATCGAAGCAAGCGTATGATTTTTTGCTCGCGATTCAGCTGCCATGCGCTCTTTATAGGAAAGCACTTTCGTTTGAAGTGCTTCATCGCTCGCGCCCAGAATCTGCACTGCCAGCAAGCCCGCATTCTTGCCCGCACCAATCGCTACCGTCGCAACAGGTACGCCGCCGGGCATCTGCACAATCGAGAGCAGCGAATCTACGCCCGCAAGCGTTTTCGTGAGAATCGGTACGCCAATCACAGGCAACGGCGAATACGCAGCCACCATACCCGGCAAATGTGCCGCGCCACCCGCACCCGCAACAATCACCCGAATCCCGCGTGAATGTGCATTTGTAGCGTAATCAGCCATATCCGCAGGTGTGCGGTGCGCCGAAATAACGCGCATTTCGTAGGGAATACCAAAATCGCGGCAAACCTGCGCCGCTTCTTGCATCGTGGGCAAATCGGAATCGCTTCCCATGATAATTCCAACAAGTGACGAGGGCAATTCTTCGGAATTGCGCTCTACAAGCGGCTCTGCGACTTGTATTGCCAGCGAAAGAGGAACGGGTTTGTTCATACGGTCTTCAAAATTTTTCATAGAATCATGAGAGAGTCAATATTCGTCAAAGCAATACAATTCAATTACTTGTTCTGAATTTCTTGCTTCTTTTCCTGTTGTGGGTGCTGCTTTTGTTCTTGCTTTTGTTCTTGTTCGCCAATGCGCCGAGCGCGATTTCGTGCGCTGTCGAGGATTTGCCGCAAGCGTTCTGGTTTCCCAGCTAATTCCTGAAAACGCTGCCGAAAAGAAAATTCGGTAAATCCGTGCTGTTTCAACACCTCCGCAACCCGCTTATTTGCTTGGTTGCTATCAAGAAATTGCTCCCGCGCAATAATCACTTCCGTGTAGGTTTGCATAAAAATTTCATCGTCATTCGACCACCGCGAACACGCCGCCAGAGCGCAGCACAACACGATTCCAAGCAATATTCGTTTCATGTATTATCCTGATTATCTTTGTATTCGTTCGTGCGCAAAAGCGAGTATTTGCGCCACTTGCTGGTCAATCGAAAGAGCGGACGTGTCAATTTCAATCGCATCGGTGGCTTTGGTAAGCGGGCTGATTTCGCGCTCAGAATCTTGACGGTCGCGCTCGCCGAGCTGGGCGCACATTTCATCAAGCGTGATGTTTGCTGCGCTCGCGCCAGCACCAAGCTCCGCCAAACGCCGCCGCGCCCGCTCTTCTAGCGACGCAACAAGGAAAATCTTGAGTTCTGCTTGCGGAAAAACGACCGTGCCAATATCGCGCCCGTCCATGACCACGCCGCCTGCGCTGCCCAGTTCGCGCTGCCGCTCGACCATTGCAGAGCGCACCACGCCGAGTGCGCTCACGCCGCTCACGGCTTCGGTTACTTCATGCGAGCGTATTTCCGCGCTTACGTCTTCGCCATTCAGCAACGTGCGTTGTCCGTCGGTGCTTGGTAAAAGCTCAATTCGTGCGCTCTGCAATATTGCTTGCAGAGCGTCGTTGTGAATTGCCGCACCCGCTCGCAAGGCTGCAAGCGTGATTGCGCGGTACATTGCGCCTGTGTCGATGTACACGTAGCCGAGCGTGTGTGCTATGTTGCGGGCAGTGGTGCTTTTTCCCGAACCCGCCGGACCATCCAGCGCAATAATGATGCGCCGTTCAGAAGATTGTGGCATTGGTGTTTACGGTATGTTTACGGTGTGTTCACAGTGTCAGTTGTAGTCAATTATTCCAGCAAACAAGCCGCTAAGTTACGAGAATTTTCAGAATTGCGCCGTAAAATTTTGAGCATGGTTTTTGCATCATTACCACCGTTACTTTGTTCAATACCTTTACAAACTTCTCCTTCTCGCATGAAACCTCGCTTTTGCGGCACTCGCACGTGCATTTATCTTTTCGCGCTTGGTTGTCTCATTTTAGAATGCGCCTTTGGTCTCAGTCTTGGAATGATACGACCAGCAATGGTGAATGCTTCCCCGCGCAAAAACACTGCAAACACAAGCAATGACAATGCTTTGAAGCAATCGCACGAGCAAACAATCTACGTGAAAATGCGCCCGCGCATTCACTCGGAAAGACTGGCACGGAAATGGCTTCAATCCTTTCTGCGGAGCGTTTTTGTACAAGTTTCTGCGCCATCGTTCTTTGAAAATAACAGAAATACTATTCTTCCTACACAGCAGCATTTCTTCAAGAGTGGCACAGACATTCTTGTCTGTGAGCGTTGGCGCGGGATGCTAGCGGAAACACAGACAAGAATGTCTGTGCCACGGAAGCCTGATTTTACAGGGCTTTCAGAACCTCTCTCATTTGCCCAAGGCGTAATCGCAGAAAGCATTCACACCTTTCGGCTTGGAAACGCCGTCATTGCTCGCTTTCAGCTTCCGCAGAATGTTTCTACGGAAAAATTATGCAGTGTGCTGGAAGAGCAGCGCGAGTGCGTAGAATACGCCGAAAGCGCACAAACACTCGCTCCTCGCCAAATTCAAACACCAACACAAGTAACCGACCCGCTTGCCGCGCAGCAATATCACCTCGACCGCATCCAAATGCGTGAAGCATGGACAGCCGCATGGAATCAGGCTTCTGGCTCTTCCGCTCGGCAGCCCGATAGCAGCATGGTAATTGCCGTTGTGGATACAGGCGTGGATTGGGAGCATGAAGAATTAGCGGCAAATATTTGGACAAATCCCGCCGAAAGCGGCATGGATGCAAGCGGACGCGACAAACGCTTCAATGGCATTGACGACGACCGCAATGGGAAAATTGACGATTGGCACGGTTGGGATTTTGTCGGTAGCATTTCCGAAGATGAGCGCGAGGCAGGCTTATTTCGTGAAGATAACGACCCCAAACCCCGCATCAACGCTACTCTCGACCCCGCAGAGCAGTTGCAACACGGCACACACGTCGCTTCCACACTCGCTGCGCTGATGGACAATGGCAAAGGCGGCGTAGGAATCGCGCCACGATGCCGCATTCTGCCGATAAAATGCTCGACCGATGGCTCGCGTGTTGGCGGGATTTCCCGTCCTTACGAAGCGGTGCTGTATGCTGCGCAAATGGGCGCGAAAATTATTGTGTGTAGCTTTGGAGGCGGCGTATTTAGTCGCTTCGAGCAGGAAGTCATTCACACCGTGAATAGTATGGGCGCACTCGTCGTTGCCGCCGCAGGAAACGACGCACAAGTGAGCGACAATGCGGACTTTCCCGCTTCCTACGACAAAGTATTGTGTGTTGGTGCGAGTTTGCAGAGCGACATTGCTGCTTCGTACAGCAATTACGGCTTGAAAGTTCATGTGTTTGCACCTGGCGACCGCATCACCAGCGCGATTATTGGCAACAGATATAGCAACGAATGGTCGGGAACATCAATGGCAGTGCCGATTGTAGCGGGTGTGGCAGCACTGGTGCGCCTTCAAAACCCCGCGTGGTCGCCCGAAGCGGTGATTCAGCAGATTCGTGCAAGCTCAGACAATGTTCTTACAAACCAAAGAACCACGCGCCCTCTGGGCTATTTCGGTAGAATAAACGCGCTCAAAGCACTCACGACGCACCCTCCGGGACTAACGATTGCAGAAACAAGCATTAGTGCGGCAGGTGGCGTGATGAACGATGCCGTTCCAACACAGGTAACGATTCGCTGCCGCAATCTTCTCCAAGCCGCACAAAATGTACGTTTGCTGCTGGTTTCGCTGGACAATCGCGCAAGTATTGTTGGTGAATTGCAAACGCTCGGAAGCATTGCAAACAACGACGAAAAAACGGCGCAATTCAGCATTCAACTTGAACCAAGCGCATTTCAAGGTGCGGCGCAAACCACGCAAAACGGCACGATTGCTCGTACGGCGGAGTTTGCACTGGTGATGCTTGCAGATAATCAAATTGGCAATGAGAATTACTCGAATTACGAGCGCGTCTCCCTTCCGTATTCACTTCGTCCGCAGAATGGCGCACAAATACTGGCTTCCGCGCAATTAAACTTCGGAACTGCCGATGTTGTAAACAGCACACTCAGTTCTTTGCCAAGTTCTTTGCCAACATTTACCAAAACAGCGAATCTCACCCTGAGAAATTTCGGCACAGAAAGCTGTACGCTTCTTTCCATGCAGCTTTCGGGCGTGAATCCATCAGATTTTTCAGCGCAAATGCCCGCTTCTCCGCTCGCTGCGGGAGCGACGGCGCAAGTTCCTATTCAATTTCGTTCTCAACAAGCAATGGCGGGGCTTCGCACGGCGCGAATCACAACAGAAGTGCAATCAGCGCAGGCGGGAACGCAAGGGAATACGGGCTTTGGCAGTACAAGTTTTGGCAGCATTCAAGGCGGGTATGATTTTTCGAGAGAACGCGAGCAGTACCGCGAAATCACGGATGGAAACTCGCTTCGCCCCACGCCAACAGCACCATTGGACGATATTCAAACAGACGTGAATCTTGGTTTTTCGTTCGCAATCAACGGCACACGCTACGAGCGTGTAACGGTCAGCTCGAACGGTTTTTGCGCTTTCGCGCCCGCATCAACGCTTGTTTCGCAAAGTACGCCCGTTTTTTCGCCATTAAGCACAAGTCTCCGCGCAAATGCGTATATTGCAGCCTTCGCCCGCGACCTTGTTGCTGCCGCGCCGAATGCGAGTATCAGCACGAAAACCGAGGGTGCTGCACCGAATCGGGTCTGCATTCTGCAATGGCAAAATATGAACGCCATGCAAACGGCAAAACGCTCTGCACGCGAGACGGATACTGCTCTTACGGTTTCAATGCAACTCCGATTCTATGAAAATTCCAATGTGATTGAATGCGTTTTTGGCAAATGCCGCGCAAGCAGGTTTTTCGATGGCGAATGCGGTGTTCGCGGCACGGAAATACAGCCAAGCATCGCGCTACAAGGCGCATCAATACACGATGTTCAGAGTCGGCGCGTGTCGGATGATATTTCGGCTTCGTGGGCAAATTCGGTAGAATCGCGCTCGCACGAGGACAAATGCGAAATAACGCCACGTCTCGCGCCAGAAGAAGGCACGATTTTTCGCTGGACACCGCGCCTTGCAACGTCTCCACGTGTGCGCACGGCACAGACGTTTCTCCGCCAAACCGACCTTCGCGTGAACGTTCCCGCGCTGCAAATGACTTCTGTTTTTCAGCAAAATACACCACAACGTCAGGAAAATGATGAATACAGAATTTCACCAAACCCCGCCCGCGATGAAGCAACGGTGCGCTTTGTCGCCGAATCTGGCATGACGCTCACGTGTTCGGTGAAAAATAGTCTTGGCGCGGAAGTCTGGCAAGAGCGCATTAATGCTCATGCGGGCGAGAATTTCTTCGTTTTGCCCGTGCGAAGTTTTGCAAGCGGCGTGTATTTTGTAACCATCATAAAACCCTTGAATGCCGCAGTGTATCAAAGGTTACAGCAAAGATTACAGCAACGTTTAGTTGTTGTGCATTAACCTTAGAATGAGTTGCTCAAAGTCAATAGTGGCACAGGCATTCTTGCCTGTGTTTGTCGCCTAAAACCAGTACCAACACTCACAGACAAGCTGAGGGAATCCCTCAGGTCTGTGCCACCTCTGTACACGACAAAACCTCTGAAAGGTGCATAAAATCAGACTTCAGTGGCTTGAGGCTTCTTGCCTGTGTTTGTCGTCTGAAACCCGCACCAACACTCACAGACAAGAATGTCTGTGCCACTACAAAAATATTTTGAACCTCGAAGGCATTTTTCGTTGCAACCCTCATTGTATCAACAATTTCTCAAACCTTTTCACCTTTTTTGGAGAATATTTATGAACTCCCTCGTACCCTCGTCCCTGCTTGGGCGTGCCGTTGGGCTTCTTGCAGGTGCAATCGCGCTTGTTTCCTTGTCATTGACGGCAAGCTACGCGCAAAACAGCGCAAAATCACGTGTTTCGATTGAAGTTGTGCGCGAAGGCAAGAATACGTCTGCCGCGAATGATTCCACGTTTGCTGGAACGCTTTTGCTGCGCGAGCGCACGGTGAGTCTCTTCCGCCGCGACTCTGCATTTCAAACTGGCTCTGTTGCTATTCGCCGCAATGGTGGCGATTTGGAGCAGCTTTTGGTCGTTGCCTATTCCGCAGAATATCTGGATTCGCTTGGGAATCTTTTGCCAAACACCAGCACAAGTCCAATAAATTTGCCGCAACCCTTGCCAAGCGGCGCGGTTACCTCTCCGCCAATGCCCGCACCAACGCCCGTTTCTATCAATACCTTTCAAGGCGACCTTTCGCCAACAACCACCGACCCAAATGGCAATCGCATTTCGTTCCCGCTCGGCAGCGTAACCTTGCCGAACACCGCGAACATTCTTCCTGGTCAAACACAAATATTATTGCGCTTTCAAGCCCGTTGGTCTGACCAATCGCTGCAACCGCGCACTGCTGGTTTGCAAGGTCGTCGCTTTGTGCGTATCCGCCTTTTGCAAGCCTTGGGCAATTCATATGAACTCGGCGCGACGCTTGCAACGGTGGTGCTTGACGACCCGCTTCGCGTTGGTCCCGTGATTATGAATGCCATTCAGGACAAAAATTTAGCGCGAAATGTGAGCGATGTGATCGAATTGGAGTCGCCAATGTTCCGCTCTGACGGGCTTCCTGGCACGGTTTTCTATGATGAAAACTACAATGCCATGACGTACACCACGTTTTCGTCGGATGCTTCGAGCGTGAGCGTGCAAGCACTCCAGTCAGATACACGCTTTGGTGGTCGTCCGTCGCTGTTTTATGTAGTGCAGCCAGGCGCAGTGCTGGGCAGTCGCATAACTCTGACAGTGATTGCGAATGACGGTACAGGAATGCTTGCGCGAGACGAGTTTGATGTTACGGTTGTTCAAAACACAACGTCGGTAAAAAGCGATGAGCAAGCACAATTTGTGGCATCTCCCAACCCAACAACAGAGCGGCTTTCGGTCAAATCTACCGCAAAAGCAACGGGTATTATTCGCACAAAAATCTCCTCGCTCTTGGGCGAAACCTTACACGTTGCCGAGCAGTCAATTTCGGCAGGCGCGGAATACCGCCAAGAGCTTGATTTGAGCAGCTTCCCAAGCGGTGTGTATATGGTGGAAGTGCAGGACGGCGCGTCGCGCAGTGTTCGCAAGGTTGTTAAGCAATAATTGTTTGAATTTTATAGATTGAAAAACGCGCAACGCCTGTTAGAATCACGGTTCTAACAGGCGTTATGCGTTTTAAAATGCTGTGTAAAAATAATGATACCAAATTTAATAGACTTTCGCAAAATACGTGGAGTGCGGAATGTATTTCGCATATTTACTAGCTTCTCGTGTGATTACGGAATAAATTCCACACTCCAAGAGGCTCATTTGCGAAAGTCCTAACTCTATCGTCCAACCCCCCTTGCTCAAGAGCGTTGGTTTCTTCAGCAATACGCGCCGCTCCAGTAGCGGCAGAGCGAATCTGCACTTCAGAGCCTCATCTTTCAGATTTCATCCTTTCTTCAATGCGTCAACGCCCAAACGAGGATGTTTACACCAAACTTCAACGCTTCCAAGCGTTTTTCGGGCGGGTCGTTGTGGACATCTTTATCTGCCCAGCCGTCGCTAGGATTGCTTTCGTAGGTGTAGTACACGCACAAACGTCCTTTGTGGAACAGCCCGAAGCCTTGCGGCGGCTTGTTATCGTGTTCGTGGGTTTTCGGAACGCCGTTTTGAAATTTGAAAAAGCTCGAATACAAGCCATGCGAAAAAGGCAGTTCGGCAAACTTTTGTTCGGGAAAAATCTTTTGCATTTCCTTGCGAATCGAAGCATCCATACCGTAATCATCATCAATGTACAGAAAACCGCCATTTTCCAAGTACGCGCGGAGATTGCGCACTTCGCGGTCGGAGAAATTCACGGTGCCATGTCCAGTGAGAAAGAGGACAGGGTAGAGAAAAACGTTGTCGGAGGATAAATCAACCGCCTCGAAGCCAGGCGCAGTCTCAATTCCCGTCTGTTCTTGGAAAAAGCGCAGCACGTTAACTTCGGCAGAAGCATCGTTGTACCAATCGCCACCGCCGCCGTACTTCACGCGCGGGAGCTTGAGTGCGCTTGTAAGGCGCGTACTTACTGGCTCGCTGGCAATGCGCGGTGCGCCCGTAATCTGCACATTTCCGCCCTGCCCGCCTATGATGCGGACTTGAGGGAAAAGAGTATAAGAGGAAAGAAGGAAAATGCTGAGAAAGCAAGGAATACGGCGCATGGTGGAGGCAGAGAGAGTGAGGGGAGAAAAATTGATGATGTGTGGTGAGGTTTCAGGCTTCAGTGGCTTGAGACATTCCTGTCTGTGTTTGTCGCCTGAACCCTTCACCAACACTCACAGACAGGAATGTCTGTGCCACTACGGAAGATTTTTATGGTACAGAGGAAAATGACTTAGAAAAAATGCAACCAACCGTGCGTATCATTACCATCTTTCACGACAGCATCCATGCGGTCTTTGAGCATTTTCGTCATTTCACCAATTTTCCCTTTGCCAACGTCCAGTTTATCCACCGAGCGCACCCAGTTGATTTCCACTGCCGTGCCAGCAAGGAAGATTTCATCGGCAGTATAGACCATGCCGCGTGGGAGCAGGGTTTCTTTCACGGTAATTCCTGCCTCTTTCGCCAATGCAAGCACCGTGTCGCGTGTGATACCCATAAGCAATGAATCGTTTATTGGCGGCGTGTAAAGGATGCCATCTTGCACCATGAAGACGTTTGCGCCGCTTGCTTCCGAGACGTTCCCGTCGATATCCAGCGTCAATGCTTCGTCGTAGCCGTTGCGGACGGCTTCCATTTTCATAAGCTGGGCGTTCATGTAGTTGCCGCCCGCTTTGGCGAGCGCGGGCATGGTGTTTGGCGGCAGACGATTCCACGTGGAAATGCACATATTCGCGCCGCGCTCGGCTGCTTCGCCTAAGTACGCGCCCAGTTCCCATGCGGCAATCGCGCATTCAGTAGGACAGTTTATCGGCGAAATGCCCATTTCACCATAGCCACGAAAAATAATTGGACGCAAATACCCCGCTAAAAGATTATTTTTCTTCAACACGCCCACACACGCCTCTTCGAGCGTTTCAATACTGTACGGCATTTCCGTATGGTAAATGCGCAAAGAACGCTCCAAACGCTTGATGTGGTCGCGCAAGCGGAAAATTGCTGCGCCGCGCTTGGTTTCGTAGGAGCGAATGCCCTCGAACCAACTTGTGCCATAGTGAATCACGTGTGCGAGAACGTGGACGGTTGCGTCTTTCCACTGAACGTACTCGCCGTTCATCCAAATAAGTCCGCTTTCGGGTAATTTCATACTTTCCCTTTATTGAATTTTATAGAGTGCTTGAAAAATATACGAATAAGCATATAGTGGCACAGACATTCCTGTCTGTGTTTGTCGCCTAGAACCAGCACCAATACTCACAGACAAGAATGTCTGTGCCACTATTGGTTTAGTCTACTGAATTTGGTCAGTAAAGCAGCGTATTACAACGCTGCAATGCCCTCTGCTACTCGCCTGCCAGAGACCATCGCGCCGTGAATGGAAGCCGTATCGCGGTGGTCTCCTGCAACAAAAAGACGCGGCGAAAGCTGCACGGGGCGTTCTGTGGGCGAGAGTGCGGGCGGTTCTTGGCTTGGCAGCGCGTGTTCAATGCGATAGGTGCGCAAGTGCCGCCAGTCCTGCACGTGCTTCCCAAAAACATTCTGGCATTCTTGACGCACCGCATTCAACAAAGTTTCATCATCGGTCTTGGGAATGCCAATGATACTAGTGGAAATCAAAAATTCCCCGTCTGGTGCGTACAATGGCGCGACCAAGTTCGGAACGCACATATTATTCACCAAGCCGCGCCCAGTTCCGTTCAGAACCAGCATCTGAGCTTGTACGGGCGGTTCTTTTGCGGCAAAATAGACCGTCGTTGTGCCACAACTTTTTGGCGCAGAGACCGCTTCTTTGCTGAGTTTTGCGGCTGTCTGCCAATCACTGGCAATTACGACGTGGCGGGCTTGCACAGTTTCGCCAGAATTAAGCACCACATTCATTCCTTTGTTCATTCCAGAAGCCTCATCATTGCTTGTTTCTTCCAAATAATTCACGGGAGAATTGAGGCGAACTTTGCTCGCATCTAGTCTGGAAGTCATCTGCAAGGGAATCTGCTCCATTCCTGCGGCGGGAAGCGTTGCCTGCCCAAGCGCAAACATTCGGAAGAGAAATTCAAACATTCGGCTGGAGGTTTGCAATTTCATATCGAAAAAAACACCGCCGAAAAAAGGCTGGAAGAAGCGTTCTATCATGCGTTCGCTAAAGCCGTATTCGCGCAAGTACGCTGCCGTTGTGCGCTCGCGTCCTTGCAATGCCGCATCAAAGCTCATTTTCGTCAATGTTTGTTGCAAGGTGAGAATACGGAGTTTATCGGCAA
Source organism: Candidatus Kapaibacterium sp. (assembly GCA_004292595.1). Classification (GTDB taxonomy): domain Bacteria; phylum Bacteroidota; class Ignavibacteria; order Kapaibacteriales; family UBA4661; genus PH2015. The sequence goes on from RDXM01000106.1 coordinate 22,220, forward strand.
ACGAGCCAATCGGTGCGAACAAGGTTTCAAGCGCGTTCTGGGGATGCTTGAGCGGATTAGCAATCGTTGTGAAGCGGTCGCCGAGCCAAATTTTCGCGCCCGCATCGAAAGCGCGGAGATTGAGTGCGCCGTAGTCCAGAACCCGCTTGGCTTCTGGGTATTCAGAGAGAAGAATTTGAAAGCCTCTGTCGAGCAAAAAACCGTCCAGATGGTCAGTCGCAACGCGCCCACCGACGCGCCCTGTACTTTCCAGAATAACGTAATCAATGCCACGCTTTGCAAGCTCGGCAGCGCACGCCAAACCCGCTACACCAGCACCAATGATACAAACATCAAGCATAATTTTTCACCATCGAAATTCTACAAATGAAAAGTTGTGGAGCGCAATGCCGCATCAATGCGCATGAGAGCGAAGAATGTATTTTGGAAACAGCACGGCTAAATTTACGCAGAATCTTGGCAGTATGCAATTACGATGGCAGAAAATCTCTGTTTTTGATTTGATGAGTTTGCACGAAAGGTTTTATGCGACCTCTGAGTCAAAATCACGGCTCAATGTTTGTAATACCACGCTGCAAGCCGCTTCGGATGGACTCCCGCACGGTACAAGAGTTGCAGCAGAATGTTTCCCGTTGCGCGTTTCCAATAGCCTTCTTGCTCGTAGCGTCGCGCGGAGGTAAACACGGGCGCATCAATCACCCTGAAGCCCGCGTCTTTATTCACTCGCTGAACAAATTCCATATCCTCCATAAGCGGAAAATCTTCGCGGAAACCGCCCTCGTGCTGGAAGAGTTCTTTACGAACAAAAATTGCTTGGTCGCCAAAGGGAAGTTTCAGGAAACGGCATCGTTGCTGCACGTACCATTCCAAATACCGATACCGCGAGCGTTCATGCGCTATGCGAAAGGTGAATGCGCCAGAGGTGAGTTGGTGGTGGATGGTTGTTTGTGCAGGAATGATGCGGGCTTCGTGGAGAAATGTTTCGTAGGAGCTTGGTGGCAAATCCGTATCAGCATGAAGGAATAATAGCCACGAGCCTTGTGCTGATGCGGCTCCTGCGTTCATTTGCTTGGCACGCCCACGCTCGGCTTGCAGCCATCGGCAGTTGGAAAAATGCTCAGAACAGGCTTGCAGCAATGCTTGTGTGCCATCGGTGCTGCCGCCATCAACAAAAATACATTCTGCCTGTGCGAGCAAAGACAGCGAAGCCGCAAGCGTGTGGACACGTGCGGCTTCGTTCAAGGTTGGAATGATAATCGAAACAATACTTTCTGTCGCCATGAGCGTTCCTTAAATATCGTCTTATTCGTTGATGCTCCAATCGTATTCGGTGTAGTTTACCGAAAAATTGTTCGCGTTTGCAAGCAGCATATCTCCTTGTTCTTTGGGCAAAAAGCGGGCGATGTACTGCAAGGGCGTTTTGCCCGTTTTTTCAAAATCGCCTTTGAACCAGTTGAAGATATTCGAGATATTACAGGATTTCTTGCTAAAATCAAAGGTATTTTTCTTGGTTTGCGCAAGGAAATCACGCCCTTGGTCTTCGAGTTGCTCGTTCAATTTGTCCGCTTGAAACGCCTCGTTCCTCAGCGGCGGACAACTTTTCGCCGCGCAGACCATCGCAAAATGCACACGTGGGTCGCCTTTGGGACGAATGATGTCATTTTCAACGCCGTTGAGCGAATATTTTTTACCGTTAATTTCCACGAGCTGCTTGTCCCAAATCGTACTTTTGGCAATCGTGGCAATAATCAAACCGCCCGCGCCGCTCGGAAAATTCAAATCCGTAATGCTCTTGAGCGGATAATGGTCGCACATCACCTTCAGCGTGAAGGCATTATAGACATTCAGCCAGAAAGCAAGCTCTTCCTTGCCTGAAAGCGTTTTGGGGTCGGTTTTGCTGAGTTGCTGAAGGTAATCCGTGAAGCGTTTGTCGTTTTTGATTGCTTTGTAATTTACCCGTCCGTCTTTGACGTGTTCGCTCAAAAGGGCTGAATAGCCCGTATTATCAATGCTTGCGAGCGGTCGTGCGAACGCGCTCAACGCCGAAAGCAGCGCGATTGCACAAACGCAAGAAAAAGAATGCGACATCATACAATAATGAAAAAGTGAATGAAAACCGAGGTTGTTTGGATAATACGCAAGAATGCGGGAAACGGATTGAAAATGAGCAAAATGTTCTGAAAATTATATCAGAATCATCGTCACTGACCTTGAAAGCAAAAATGCTTGAATGGTAGATTCTATCTTGCTTGTAGAGAATGGACTTGTAAAGAGCAAAAATTGAAAAATAGGCTTACAAGGCAGATTATATCGTGCTTTGAAGCACTTTAAAAAGAAATTCTGGCTGAAAAATCCTTAAAAACCGCTCTGTTGCTTGGCTTTGGCGAAAGACAACAAACATTGCGAAAAATAATTGAAACTTTTTTGCAGAACAAGCGTTTAGATGAAAGTACACGGTAATTTCACATCATCATTCTGCGTCAAATGGGTTTCATTGCACAAGTCTGGTATGGTCGTTGTTGAAAAAATGTCGGAAAAATGCTGATATTCCGTGTGCAACATTAAATTCGCTGTTGCTGTATTTCTTTGATTTTTCTGTTTTTGAACGAAGGTGATTGTCTATGGAACTTTTCAAAAAAATCGCGCTTGTTGTTGGAGCATTTGTCATTGCGGGATTTATTCTCAAAATTATCTTCGGTATTTTGGGAGCGGTCTTTTCTTTGATTTTCTCCATCAAAGGCTTACTTCTGATTGCCGCAATCGCGCTGCCAATCTATCTTTTCGCGGAAAAGAAGTTTTTGCGCTAGTTTTTCGCGGTAAATTTTTGACGAATATCATCCAAGCAGCTCATCGTTGCTTGCTCTGCGTCGTTGCGCGAGCCGTCGTTATTGATAACGAAATTGGCTCGCGCTTTTTTTTCTTCTGCGGGCATCTGCGCGAGAATGCGCTTCCGTGCTTCTTCGGGCGGGATATTGCGCCCTTCTGCGAGGCGCTGGATACGAATTTCTTCCTGCGCATCCACCACAATCACGGCATCGTACACCACATCTGCACCTGTTTCAAAGAGCAATGCTGTTTCATTAAACACAAGCGTTTCTCCCTTTGCAAAGCACGATTGTACGCGCTCTGCAACTGCTTTCCAGACAGCAGGATGCACAATCGCGTTCAAGCGGACAAGTGCTTCAGCGTGTGCGGGACTTGCGCCGAAGACGAGTTCCGACATTTTTGCACGGTTCAGCGTTCCGTCCGCGTGATACATTTCCCCAAACTCCGCATTAATACTCGCTTTCACGGCTGCATCGCTGTTCGTAAGTTCTCGCCCAATATCATCGGCACTCAGCACCGTATAGGCATTTGCGCGGATAATCTCGGCAATGGTGCTTTTTCCCGAACCGATTCCGCCTGTAATGCCGATAAATGCTTGCGTTGGAGCGGTTTTGATGTTTTGAAAATGTTGGAAATTCATAGCCATTGAAAGAAAAACACAACAGTTATACCGTTTTGACTATATTTTGAATACTTTGATTTTAGCAAGGCAGCATGCTGCCTTGTTTCGGAGAATTGAAAGTATTCATTTTACAATCGAAACGGTGTCGTGCATCTGTTTGAAAATTGTGATTTTTGAAAGATAGGAAAAGAATGAAATGAAACAAAAAAAACAAGGGTCGTGTCCTAAAAGTGTTGCTAAGTTAAGTACGTGACTAAATATAGTTGAGGATGCTTCGACAGGCTCAGCATGAGGTCGGAGGCGGTCTTGACCCTGAGCTTGTCGAAGAGTATAATGCAAACTATATTAAGCGACGTACTTAACTTGAATTCAAGGGATGCAATTTGGTATGAAGTTTGCACCAACACTTACAGGCAAGAATGCCTGTGCCACTAAGGTTTTTAGAAACTACATTTTTGCCATTTATACTTTTCCGTTCACTATGCTCCGTTTCGCTACTTTTTGCTTTTTTTTTGCTACAATCAACATCCTCCAAGCCCAGCAACCAAGCGGATTTCCCGCAGACATGGAATCCCGCTTGCAACAGGAACGCCTCGCAGGACTCGTCCACACCATACACGTAACGGTGAATGATGACGACTACACCTTCAAAGGCACATCGCGCGTTGAGTTCACGAACAACACGCCCGACACGCTGCGCCAAATCTTCTTCCACGCACATTTCAACGCTTTTCAGCCGAATAGTTTGACGGCAAAGCGCGTGGCGGCAATCGGTCCGAACCGCTTAAAACCTGAAACCTTTGCGAATTTGAAACCCAGCGAAATTGGCAAATTAGAAATATTGCCCGGAACAAGCACCGTAGCCGGTATCGGTGCGGCGTTCACGGTAGAACGCTTGGGGACGATTATTCGACTGGATTTGTCCAAACCGCTTTTGCCCGGGGAGCGCACCACGCTTGAGTTTGCGTTTGAGGGACAAGTGCCAGTGCAGGTGCGGCGTTCAGGGCGCAATAATGCTCAGGGTGTGCGCTATTCGATGGCGCAATGGTTTCCGAAATTGTGCCAATACGACCAGCACGGCTGGCAAAATAACCAGTTTGTGCTGCGCGAATTTTACGGCGTGTGGGGCAAGTACGATGTGAAAATTACGCTGCCCGCAAAGTACGTCGTGGGCGCGTCGGGCGACCTCCAAAACCCGCTTGAAATGGGATACGGCTACGAATTCGACCGCGATTCGGTGAAACTTCCTGCGCCTGACAGCGAAAAGCCGCAAGGCACAAAAACATGGCACTTCGTCGCCTTTCCCGTGCATGATTTCGCGTGGGTGGCGGATGCGGACTACATTCACCGCGTTGTGAAAATGCCTACTTCTTCAGCAATTTCACCAAACATGACCTTTCACATTCTTACCAAACCCAAGTACGATGCGGTCTGGAAGAATGCGACGGACTGGCTGCCGCGTATTTTCCACTTTTTGGGCGAAAAATATTTGCCGTATCCGTACAAACAATTCACCTGTACGCAAGCGGGCGACGGCGGTATGGAGTACCCGAACCTAGTAATGATACGCTCTTCGGACTACAACGGCACATTGGGAACAGTCGCGCACGAGGCGATTCACCAATGGTTTTACGGCATGGCGGCGAACAACGAAACCAAACACGCGTGGATGGACGAAGGCATCACGGATTATCTCACGGACCGCATTATGTCGGAAGAGTTCAACATTGACGAACAGACGCACTCTACGTGGCTTGAAAACGCGCTTATTCCGCGTCGCAAGGATGCGTTGGAATCGAACCGCGCATTTCTCCGCGTGTACGCGCTTGGCTACGACGAACCGCTCTCTATCCCGCATGACCGCTTCAACGAGGACATGACCGCCGTGATGGTCTATCGCAAAGGTTCGGCGTGGATGCGGCAGTTTGAGTATTCGTTTGGAAAAAATAAAATGGATGAATTACTCAGGAATTATCAGGGTTTGTGGCGATTCCGTCATCCGTATCCGCCAGATTTTGAGAAAATTGCGTCGGAAACCTTCGGACAGCGCATGGATGAAGTCTTTGACACGTTCTTGCGTGGAACAGAACTGCCCGACTACACGCTCCAATCCTTGCGTTCTGAGCCGACAAGCGACGGCAAATACAAAAACACGTTGCAGCTAACGAAGCGAGAACGCGCCCACGTACCGCTCAATCTCTACGCAAGTGATGGTGCGGGTTCTGTGGCTAAAATTCATATTCCGAGCGATATGCTGAATGCGCCGAATAAGGACACAAGCCGCCTCGCACCTTGGTTTTGGGCAGCAGGCGACTACACGGCGGAGTTTATCACGCCGCGCCCCATAACGAGTGTTCGACTGGACACCGCAGGAAATCTGCTTCGGAACGACCTTACGAAAAATCAAATTCAAGCTGGTGGATTATTTCCCGCAATGCCAGAAGTGAAACTTGGCTTTATGACGCGCTTCGATGAAGCACAGCCGCTTGATTATTATGGCGTGTCGGTGCGCCCTTCGGTGTGGTACGACCCGCTTGGGGGCTTACAGCTTGGGGTTCGGGCGGATGGTGTTGGTGGTTACAATACGCCGAAACTCACGGCTGGGGCGTATTACAATTTGGGGAATCAGCGTTTTGATTGGCAGCTAGGATATTCACAAATGCTGGGCGGTGCAGGTGCGTCGGGAACTGCGCAAGTAGAGGCTCGTTTTTTTAGTATGGACGGCGTTACGGCATTCACAAACCGTATTCTGACTGATGTTCGACCTGTGCGCTATGCGCGTGAAAATTTGCAGATTAGTTCGATTTATACAGATATTTGGAACTTCCGCGACCCGTCGCATTATGGCGGGGAATTGTTCATACGCAATGAGCAGTTTATACGGTTTGGAACAGTTGCCGAACAGCGTTGGAAGACAGGTTTTACGCAGATGGAAGCGAATTTTGCAATCACTTTATCGGGCAATGTATCGGTACGTCCGCAAATTCGTTTTGAATGGGCAGAAAACCTTGTAAGCGGCAATATTGCTGTGCTTTCGGCACGATTATTTGGCAATCTTTCCTTAGGAACGCCGTTTGCAACGCGCTATTCACTGCAAAGTGGCACAGCCATTGAACGCTTTGAAAATATTCCGTCGCGCTTCACGCGCTTTGCCGCATACAGTCTGGGTTTACCCGTCTTTACGCCTGGCGGAGCAGGTTTTGTGCGCTCTACGCCCGAACTTATGGAAGGAATTGCTGCCGTTAATCTCTTTCTTGGCAATCGCACACTGCGACAATCTTTCGGTTTAGACCTCATCGGTGTTGATGCTCTGAAGCCTGGAATATGGCTGGCGGCTGGGCTTGCGGCGGCGGAGTTTGGCAGAAATTCAGGCAGTTTGCTGAATACATTCCACTTCGATTCTGGCATTTCCCTCAGCATCAATCTCGCCGATACACGCTCGGCAGGCAGGTATCTTTTCATGTTCCAAGATGAAGTATCGTTGACCGCCTACGTGCCGCTTGTTTCCTACATTCCTGGGCGGAATTGGGTGCTTGGCTACGACGGTGTGCGCATTGGCGTAAGTACGACGATTCCGCGATAACGCACCGTTGGAAAAACAAGGTTCTTTCAGTAGATTTGAAATACGATATTTCCCACTATTTTTTGTATCAAATGCTTCCAAAACGTGGTGAAATCTGGCTTGTCGAGTTCGACCCTCAGCGTGGTGCGGAGATTGCGAAAAAACGCCCTGCTGTTGTCTTGTCCGTAGATAGCATCGGGCATTTACCATTGCGTATGGTCGTTCCATGCACCGATTGGAAACCTGAGTTTGAGTCGTATTCGTGGTTTATCGCTCTTCAAGGCACAGCGAGTGGACTTCGTAAGCCAAGCGGCGCGGATGCTTTTCAATGCAAAAGTTTTTCACTTGACCGTTTTGTGAAAAAACTTGGTTCTGTTACACCGAGCGAACTGAATGAAATTGCGCTTGCCGTTGGCTTGTGTATTGGGCTTTGATTCAATTCTCTTCTTATTTTTGTACCATTATGGCTACTCTGCATTCCTCCTCAAAAAGTCTTGCACAACAGACAAAAGATGCTGTGCCAATAACCATTCGCCTTATGCCAGAGGAGAAGGCGGCATTCCGCAAACTTGCTCAAGCAAAAGGACTTTCCTATAGGCGACTGCTCATGGAGCTTGTTCATACTGCGCAAGGCACCGATGCGCAACCGCACTCAGGAGTACCACGACCATCGGAACTCTATAAATTGTCTCGACAAGAACGTGATTCTATCTTGCAAAAACAGAGTATTGCGGCTGCGAGTTTGTATGCACAGCATCCTGAACTTATTGCCGATGGCAGTGATGACGTGATTGAGTATTAGAGGTGATATTTTCCTACTGCTTCGCATGAATCGACCACAGGAGCTTGTTTTTCAGCAAATCATAGTACGAATTTTCCACGCGCTTCAGGAGCTTCACAACGCGCTCTGATTTGCGAATAACAACGCGCTCCTGCGGCTCAAGCGGCGTAAGATGCTGCCCGTCGGCAACAAGGCTTGTAATGCCACTTTCCGCGCCAGTGGTGAGCATAATTTCGAGCGTGTCGGGAATAACTAAGGGGCGCATATTCAGCGAGTGCGGCGAAACGGGCGTTAGCACAATCACGTGGCAATTCGGCGCGATGATTGGACCACCACTTGAGAGCGAGTACGCCGTTGAACCCGTCGGCGTGGCAATAATCAAGCCGTCAGCGTGGTATTCTGCGACGGGAACATTATCAATCACCGCATCAATGGTAATCATGCGGGCAAAATCGCGTTTGTGAATCACGAAATCGTTCAGCGCGTAGAGCATCGTATTATTTGCCTTTGTTTCAAGAATGGTGCGGTCTTCAATGATAAAATCTCCTTTCAAAAGCGCATTAAAACCATCTTCCAATTCCTTCACCGAGTATTCCGCCAAAAAGCCCAGCTTCCCAAGATTCACGCCCATTATCGGCAATTCCGCCGCGAGAAATTCCTTTGCCGCACCCAGCATCGTGCCATCGCCGCCAAAAGAAACGATTGCATCCACGTACTTGTCGAAATGTGCGTATTCATGCGCTTCAGCGAGCTTTTTTGCTTCCGCACTAAAGAGCGCGTGAACTTCTGGCGACACATAACAACTCATACCCCTCTCGCGGGTAATCCGCGCCGCCGCTTCCGTGCAGGCGATTGCTTCGGGTTTGGTGGTGTTTACAAAAAGTCCGATGTTTTTCATACTATTGGGAAAAAGTGAGTTTTTATGCGGGTTCTGGGGTTATGCCAGCATCAATAGCAAATTTAGGAAAAATGTGCGAGAAAAATGTGCGAAAAACACGGGGAAGTTCCCAAGAAAAAAGCCTTGCAATGCGAAGACTACAAGACCTTACGAGAACGGAAATCTATTGCTTGGAAACATCAATAACTTTTATTGCTCGCAATTTTTCTTATTTCTCTTTCCCTTCCCAGCGCAAGCCTTCGCATGGAATGTAGCTTTCGCTCACGTGTTCATCCATGACGCGGCAAAAATGCCCTGTTGCATCGAAGTAACGGCAGGTGGCGCAGAGCGAGTTTTGCTCTAAATGCTCGGTTTGTGATTTGAAGCGTTGGTACTGCAAGTACGCTGGATACGCCACCAAAAGCCAGAACACGCCTAAGCCCGCGTACCAATACTCGTACAAGCGATACCGCTCCACAACGAACCACGTAAGCGCAACAAGAACAGCAGTTTTTATCAAGCCCCACAGTAAAATTGAACCAACGGTAATTTCTGGTACAGGACTGTACACAAGCTGCGATGAGCCTTTCGTGCCTTTACTGCTATTGCTTTCATCTTCCTCCGCATAGAAACGCGAGTGTTCAAGCGTATCATCGACGAGTTTATCAATGTCGTCGGTGTTTTTATTGTCGATAACGTCAGCATCTCTGCGGTTAAGGGGGTGTTTTGGTTCGTCGTCGTCGGTGCTTTTCGGGCGTGATTGAAATGCGTGTGGATGCAGCTCGCGCTCGTCGAGGTCGCTGATTTTTGTGTCAATTCCCAAGCTCCGAAGCTCAATTCCACCAATCATTTTGCCACGATGTAAGCCCGTAATGCCGCTTTCAGAGCGACTTTTGGGCGATTGCGTTGGTAATGAAGAAGATTGCTCGGAAAGACCAGTCGTGATGCTGCTTGCAGGATATTTTCCCGTCAGCTTGAACCAGAAGGAAGCGAAGAATTGACGCATAAAATGTGAGGAAGAGCGTGGGAAAGCAGTGCTTTGAAGCCCGTTTTGCGCTTTACGAAAGCGTAACGCGGGAGAAGGTGAGAATGTAGAGATTTTTTTGTGTAATCCTCGTTATCCGCGTATATTACGGGGATTTGTCGGCATTTAAAATACGATACCTTGAGCATTTACGCAAATGTGCGAGGTTTGTTCCCATTTGTTTGCAATCATTTTTGTCACCCATTTCGCAATTACCTCTCTCCACCCCGTTCACACCATGACAACAGAATCTCACCATACCAACGCCAGTAACCACGACGGATTGAACGAATTTGGCGAATACACGCACGTCATTGTGCGCGGCGCGAAAGAGCATAATTTGAAAAACGTTTCGGTGGATATTCCTCGCGAGCAGCTTGTCGTGATGACGGGTTTGTCGGGTTCGGGGAAATCTTCGCTCGCCTTCGATACCATCTACGCTGAAGGGCAACGCCGCTACGTGGAATCGCTCTCGCCCTACGCTCGGCAGTTCTTGGGCGCAATGGAAAAGCCTGATGTAGAGTCGATTGAAGGCTTGTCGCCCGCGATTTCGATTGAACAAAAAACTGTTGGCTCGAATCCTCGCTCGACCGTCGGCACGGTGACAGAAGTGTATGATTACATCAGGCTTCTGTACTCAAAAATCGGCGTGCAGCATTGCGTGGAGCATCCCGACATTCCTGTAAAAAAGCAAAGTTTCGACCAAATTATTGCAAGCATTCTCGCGCTGGGTATGAGTGCGAAATTGTACATTCTCGCGCCGATTGTGCGCGGGCGCAAAGGGCATTACCGCGAGCAGTTTGAACAGCTTCGCAGACAAGGCTACACGCGGGTTCGCGTGGATGGGCGTTTGCAGGAAATCACCGACGGAATGCAGCTTTCACGCTATCAAATTCACACTATCGAAGTTGTGATAGACCGACTTGCCGCAGACCCCGCACAGGAACAGCGTTTGCGGGATTCCTCCTCGCTTGCAATGAAAATGGGCGAAGGCGTAATGACGGTGCTTGTGGAGGAGCAGGCGAAAGAAGAAGGCGGCAAAACGGGCGTGATTGGGCTGCCAGAGCGCAAAGAAATGTTTTTCAGCCAAGCCAACGCCTGCCCAATGTGCCAGCGTTCCTACGAGCTTCTTGCGCCGAATGCTTTTTCCTTCAACTCGCCTTTTGGTGCGTGTCCGTCGTGCGAAGGCTTGGGTGAAATTCGAGATTTCAACACCGCACTTTTTAGCCCTGAAAAACATCTTACGTTGGAAGAAGGAGGCATCGCTCCGCTAGGAAAGAAGCGCGATACGTGGCTTTGGCGGCAAGTGGAAGAGGTGGCAAAACATTTCAATATCAAAACCACAAAACCCGTTTCTAAGCTCACCGAAGACGAATGGAATATTTTGCTGAACGGCGCTGGCAAGGAAATTTTTTCGATAAAACATACGTTTTCTAATGGGCGCACAAGCACCTACAAACAACGCTTTGACGGCATTCTCGCCTTTTTGAAAGACCAATACGACAAGACCAATTCCAGCGCGATTCGTGGCAACATTGAGCAGTATATGTCGTCTGTACCGTGTCCGACGTGTAGTGGCGGGCGTTTGAAGGCAGAAAGCCTGAACGTTCGCGTGGGCGGATTGACGGTTACTGATATTAGCAAAATGTCCGTGAGCGAAGCATTGGCGCACTTTTCAGCAGTGACGCTCTCGGAACGCGAAGAAGTTATTGCGCGGTTAATTTTGAAAGAAATTACCTCGCGTTTGTCATTTTTGGAGGAAGTTGGGTTGCAATACCTGACCATTTCCCGCGCAGCCCGCACACTCTCTGGCGGCGAGGGGCAACGTATTCGCCTCGCGTCGCAGATTGGCTCGCAGCTGACGGGCGTGATGTATGTGTTGGACGAACCCAGTATTGGTCTGCATCAGCACGATAATCGCAAATTGATTGGTTCGCTAAAAAAGCTCCGCGACTTAGGAAATACGGTGATTGTGGTCGAGCATGACCGAGAAATGATTGAAGAAGCAGATTTTGTGATTGACTTAGGACCTCGTGCTGGCGTTCACGGTGGTGAAATGATGTTTGCTGGAACACCTGAGGAACTCACGAAACTCGAAGGCTCGACAACGGCGGATTACCTTGCGGGACGGCAAGTTATTCCCTACGCAACGCCCGAAGAACGCCGCGTGGGAAGCGGCAAGGAAATCGTGCTGGAAGGCGCGAAAGGCAATAATCTGCACAATGTCGCGCTCCGCATCCCGCTTGAAACCTTCACGTGTATTACGGGCATGAGCGGAAGCGGGAAATCCACGCTTGTGTACGACACGCTGTTTCCGATTTTGGCGCGGCATTTCACCGAAACCGTGATTGTTCCCTTGGAGTACGATACTATCACGGGTTTGGAGCATATTGACAAAGTAATTGATATTGACCAATCACCGATTGGGCGTACACCCCGCTCCAATGCTGCCACCTACACGGGTTTGTTTACGCTGGTGCGCGACCTTTTTGCGCAGTTACCCGAGTCGAACATTCGCGGCTACAAGCCTGGACGTTTTTCTTTTAATGTCGAAGCGGGCAGAGGCGGCGGGCGTTGCGAGGCGTGCGAGGGCGATGGCATGAAGAAAATTGAAATGAATTTTTTGCCCGATGTCTATGTTCCGTGCGATGTGTGCAACGGCAAACGCTATAACGCCGAGACTTTGCAGGTGAAATACAAGGGAAAATCTATCGCCGACGTGCTGGCAATGACGGTGGAAGAAGGAGTTTCATTTTTCAAGGATATTCCAAAAATTTACCGTAAAATTGAAACATTAAACGAAGTCGGGCTAGGCTACATCACACTTGGACAATCGGCGACGACACTTTCTGGCGGCGAGGCGCAGCGCGTGAAATTGGCAACCGAACTCGCCCGCGTCAGCACGGGAAAGACGCTCTACATCTTGGACGAACCCACGACGGGCTTGCATTTCGAGGATGTGCGAATTTTGATGGAATTGTTGCATAAATTGGTCGAAAAGAAAAATACGGTTGTGGTAATTGAACACAACTTGGATGTGATAAAAACGGCGGATTGGGTGGTGGATGTTGGTCCGCAGGGCGGAAAGTTGGGTGGGCGGATTATTGCCGAAGGTACGCCCGAAGCGGTTGCGGCTGTTTCAGAATCGTACACAGGGAAATATCTCACCGAAGAGTTTGAGCGTGATGCACGTTTACGCGCAAATGGCGTAACGACGGCGGTTTCGCGGAATGTAACGAAATCTTCATCAGAAAAATCTGTGAAATCGGCTTCAGCGAAAAAAAATGGAATAGTGATTGATGCTGAAAATGGTGAAAGCGAATCAAAAGCGGCAACTCCGAAGAAAATAACAACAGCAAAAACGAAGACAACAAAAAAGACGAAAACGTGAATAGAGCAACAAAATATCTTTCCGCAATATTGTCCACAGTTCGCACCAAAGCGGTGGTGTGGTGTGGTGTGGTGGTGATATTTTTTGCAGTGGCTCCATCCATGCACGGTAGTATTGATGAGGCGTTGAAGCTGATAGAAGCAAAAACAACGGGATCACAGCAAATCGCCGCCGAAGAGGAAAAACTTCAAGCCTTATATGTTTGGCAATTTTTGCAGTTTATTGAATTTCCTACACCTACAACCCCACAAGAGCCGTTTATTGTGGGTGTTTTGGGCATTACCCGTGTAGAGAATTATTTGCAAGAAGTGGTACGGCAAAAGCAACTTGGCGAAGGCAGAAGTGTAGAAGTACGCCGTTTGGGGAGTGTTGAGGATGCGCTTCGTTGCAATACAATTTTCATTGCGCCAGGCGAAACAATTCGCACAGCACAGCTCTTGGCGAAAACGCGCAGTAAGCCTATTCTCACGATTGGGCGCGACGATGGGTTTCTTGACAAAGGCGGCTTGATAAATTTTTATGTGGAAAACGCCAAAGTCCGCTTTGAATATAACGCCGAAGAAATCCCATCCTCCAAACTCCGCTTCAGTTCTAAGCTCTTGCGCTTGGGGAAATCGGTATCGAAAAAGTAAAGTACTGCAAAGCCCGTATTTGCTTGATTCTGTGAAATTCATTCCTCTTTTGATTTTGCTCCCGCCGTTATGTCATCCTCTATCCTTTCATCATCAGAAATGCACCGCAAGCTCCGCCACGACGAACTTCTTCAGCAGCGCCGCTCGCTAGAAGGCATTCATGCCGAAACGCGGCATCCCATCTCGCTTTTGCTATATAACATTCGCAGTTTGTACAATGTCGGTTCGCTTTTTCGCACGGGTGATGCAGGTTTCATCACGAAGTTGTATTTATGCGGCTACACGCCGCACCCGCCGCGTAAGGAAATTGAGAAAACGGCTCTGGGCGCGGTAGATACTGTGCCTTGGGAATATTCGCCCGACGCGAAGCTGCTCATTCCTCGTCTCCGTGCCGAAGGCTTGAACGTGATGGCACTAGAAATGACGACACAGAGCCGCCCCGTGTATTCCTTACAGCGCGAAGATTATCCGTTGTGTTTGGTGCTGGGGAATGAAATTACGGGCGTGGATGACGATGTTTTAGAGCTTTGCTCTGGCGCGGTGGATATTCCGATGTATGGCGTAAAACACTCGCTCAATGTTGGTGTGGCGGGCGGTATTGCGCTCTTTGAAGCGGTGCGGGCGTGGAAGGATTTTTCTTCGATGCCCGTGGCGCATTTGTGAGCTACAAGACGACGACGAATCCCACCAAGCCCGACGAACTCTTGCGGTTCATACGGTTGATAGCATTTAGCTCTTGCTCTTGTTCCTCAAACGACATGGCGGCAAATTTATCGGCAAAAGCAACCATACCGCGATACATATTGATAGTGCTGGCTTCGTAGTTGCTGTATTCCTTCACCATTTCTGGGTCGCCTGCATCTAGGCGGGCAAGCTCGCTCCGCAATTCGTCAGATTCGCTTTTGATAGATTCTCGTGTTGCAAGTCTTGGCATGGGAGATGATTATGATTTTTACGACTATCACTATACTAAAAATGGATAAAAATTGCATATCGAAACGTGAAGGAGTTGAGATGTAGTCCACCTTGAAGGTGGACTACATCTGAAGCACCAAACCTTTTTCAGTATAATCATCAAACTCCGTACTGACAAAAAACGATGTGCTTCCAGCAGTAACAGTCAAAATGATATTGAATTTACCAAGTATTTATACCTGTCGTGCTTTCGCTCGTAACGGTAAAGTAAAACGTAGAAAATTTCTCCACAAGCTAATATTTTTCTCTTCCACAAAAAATCTTTTTGAAGAGAAAACAAGATTTTTCTAGCTTTCCGTCCAATAAATTCTTCTCAAAACCATTCCTTTTCTTGCCATGACGACCGCACCTGCACCAAGCGCAAACAGCGAACCCAAGCGCGATGTTTTCAAAGAGCAATTAGCACAAATTCAAAAGCACGTCCAGGCCTTTCACGCCGACATCCTGACTGAAGAAGGTGCAAAGACAGCCTTTATCTTACCCTTTATCAACTTTGTGCTGGGCTATGATATTTTCAATCCGCTTTCGGTTATGCCAGAGTACAACGCGGATGTGGGTATGAAAAAAGGTGAAAAGGTAGATTACGCCATTTTGATGAATGGTACGCCCGTGATTTTGATTGAGTGCAAGCAAGCATCGGATACGCTTTCGGTGGATAATGCAGCGCAGTTGTATCGGTATTTTTCGGTAACCCCCGCAAAAATTGCTATTTTGACAAATGGTGTGCAGTACAAGTTCTTTTCGGACACAGAGGAAATCAACAAGATGGACTTGAAGCCGTTTCTGGAATTTGATATGCGCACTTTGGACATGACCAATGCAGCGATACTTGACCAGATTCGGAGCTTTAGCCGAGAGCATTTTAAGATTGACGAAGCAGGACGCATGGCGATTGAAATGAAGTATGCCGAAGGCATCAAGCAGTTTTTATTCAAGCAAGTGCAAGAGCCGAGCGACGACTTTGCGGCAACACTTTTAGGTGCGGTCTATCCTGGACGGCGCACCGCCAAAGCGATTGAGCAGTTTCGACCTGTTGTACAAAAGGCGTTTCTGGGCTTTCTCGAAGAGCGTGTCGCGCAGGTGGTGAGAGCAATGAACATTGCTGCCCACAACTCCCAATACGCCAAAGAAAATGGCATGGACACGGTTGTGAATGTCGTTGGCGATGCAGCAACGGGCAAAGAAATTATCACAACCGTCGAGGAGTTGGAAGGATTTTACTTGGTGAAAAGTCTTTTGACAGCGATTGTTTTACCAGAAAGAGTAAGCTACAAAGACACACTATCGTACTGCGCTGTGATTTTGGACAACAATGTTCGCAAAACTATCTGCCGTTTGTACTTTAACAACACTGAAAAAAAGCAAATTGGTGTGTTCGAGGCAAATACCGAAAAGAAATACGACATTCAAACGCTATCGGATGTGTACAAATTTGCCGAACCTATCCTAACAATGGCACGGTATCACGACCAGAAAACGATGCCGTCTGCTGCTGTCTGAGTGAGGACTTTCGCAAAATACGTGGAGTGCGGAATATGTTTCATGCTTCGCATACTGTGCTGGCTTCTGATGCGACTGCGAAATACATTCCGCACTCCAAATCATGCTCATTATGTCATGCTCATATGCGAACGTCATATGAGCTTACACATAGCCTTGCTGCTGCAAGCGAAAAAGCTCGGCATAGCGTCCATTTTTTGCAAGTAATTCTGTATGCGAGCCGATTTCAAGCGGGGTTCCGCCTTCCAAAACTAAGATTCTATCTGCCATGCGCACCGTTGAAAAACGATGCGAAATAAGAACCGCCGTTTTTCCGTGCGTGAGTTCCGCAAAGCGTTGAAATACCTCGTGTTCGGCGCGTGCGTCGAGCGCGGCGGTGGGTTCGTCCAATATCAGTACCTCTGCATCGCGCATATATGCTCGCGCCAGCCCAAGTTTTTGCCATTCACCGCCCGACAAATCCACGCCTTTTTGGAAATATCGCCCAACCATTTGCTGATAGCCGTCGGGAAGCCGCTTGATAACGGAATCCGCGAGGCTTTGTGCGGCTGCGTGGTCTATTCGTGCTTGATTTTCGCGCTCCTCAATCCGCCCAACCGTGATATTGAGCGCGGCTTGCATTTGATAGCGGATAAAATCTTGAAAAATCACTCCAATTCCTGAGCGCAAACTTTCCACGTCGTACTCACGCAAATCCCGCCCGTCCAAGAGAATACGCCCTTCGCTGGGGTCGTACAGTCGCGCAAGCAGTTTGACTAAGGTTGTTTTTCCTGCGCCATTTTCGCCCACCAACGCCAGTTTTTCTCCTGCCTTCAGGTGAAACGAAACATTACGCAATGCCCAGCGTTCTGAATTGATGTACTTAAATCCAACATTTTCAAAGACAAAACCGTTGCGCAAGGGACGCGGTGCAAGAATAGTGCTGTTTGGCACACGAGGGCTGGAAGCAAGGTTTTGTGAGCTTTGGAGGGAATTTGTGGTCGAAGCGTGGGGTACACTCAAATTGCCCGCAACCTGAGCGGTGATGCGTGCTTGGAGCTTAAAAAAGTCAAATAAATCTTGCAAATACATCGCACCTTCGGCAATGCTTGCAAACCGCCCCAATACGCCTTCCAGCGTACCGCGCAAGCTCCGAAACGAGCCAGCAAGAAAGGTCATATCGCCCAGCGAAAGCTGTCCGCGCACGGTCTGGACGATGATAAACGTATATGCGCCGTAGTAGCCCGCCGTTCCCAAAATAGCCAGCACACCGCCCCAGAAGGCGCGTCCAGCCGCAAGTAAGCGATTTTCTGCATAGTAGCTGTCCGCAAGCTCTTTGTAGCGCGAGGCGAGATAATCCGCCAGTCCGAAGATTTTTATTTCTTTTGCTGTTTCGTCGCTCGCACCGATGTAGCGCAGATAATCAAGTTCGCGGCGCTTTGGTGTCCAAGCATTCATAAGCGAGTAACTGCGCTGGTTGAAACGGGTTTCGCTGATAAATGCTGGAATGACGGTGAGAAAAAGCAACAAAATGAGCCACGGGGAAAAAACGACAAGACTTATCGCCAAAACCAGCATGGACACTGCATCCTGCACCTGCGCAAGTGATTGCGTCATGAGCGAAATCCGCGAAGTGGTCTGCCGACGCGCTTTTTCCAGTTTGTCATAAAACGTGGAATCCTCGAACATCTCCAAATCTAGCGTCGCTGCGTGGCGCATGAGCATCACGGAGGATTCATTGGTGAACTTATCGCCTAGCATACTATCCAAGAAAGCAATGGTGCGGTTTAGCAGGTCGGAGGCGATTGCTAAAGCAAACTCTGCGCCGACGAGCAACCATAAATGCTGCATTTCCACGCTTGCAAAAAGCTGTTCGAGCGGCAAGGGAATATTGCTGGGAATATTGCTGGAAATATTGCTGGGAACGCCCGTCGTTGCTGGTGTTTGGGTGTGAATGAATTGTATTTGCACAAGGCGCACAATTTCATCCACAATCAATTTTCCAATAAACAACATGGAGGTCGGCACTGCCGCTCTGAGAAGGCGCAAAAGCATGGTAGAGAGCATCATTGCTGGGCTGACACGCCAAATCAGAGCGAAGAATTTGGGTAAATTGCGCAAGGCAACAAAGCGTTCGCGGTAGGTATTTGCTCGTCCCTGAGGTGCAGTATTGCTTGCGGGGCGAGTCAGAAGCATTTCGAGAATTTTTGTGAACATATGAGGAAGAAATAATAAATTTTTCAGTGATAAGCAAGGATTCAAATTACCTTCTTTCCATGAAAAACGACGCGCAAAACGTCGTATTTGTTTGGTTACTCATGGAATTTTCAATAAGTTGCTGTCTGTTCAAGGGCGCAAAATAGTGGGTTTTCATGTCGGTACTCCTTGTCTGGCTCAGATATCACGTCATTTTCTACAATTACCATGACACCGCAGCATCACAACCTCGTTCGTAAAGGATTTTTTTCCATTCTGTGGACGTTTGTTTTTTTTCTTCTCACTTCTACGTGTTGTCTTGTCTATTTTTCTTCAACCGCATATGAGTTTGCCGACCTTGCCATGATGGACGGTACGCTGGATGAATCTAATCAGCCGATGCCCGATAAGGAGCAGTTCCGCAACACAGGCGCACGTATGGCATATGCCTACGCAACCATGCACGAATCGGATATTTTTGCGGGACTCTTCATCTTTAGTTTTGCCGTATCATTATTTGCGGGCTATGTGGGTATTCTGCCCGGTACGGACGACGAAAGTATGCAGTTTTTTATGGAGCGTGGCGCAGAAGACGCATCAATGCTGGCATTGTCGCCGTATTGCCCAAATTGCGGAACGTCCTTACAGCAGGACTGGAACTTTTGCTCGCAATGCGGACAAGAGCGCACCGTAGCGCAAGAACTAACGCTTGGGAACTTTGTGCGCTCGACGATTCCCGATATTTTGAACATTGACGGTAAATTTTTTCATACCGTGCAGCTTCTCTTGACCAAGCCTGGATTTCTCACGCTTGAGTATTTGCAAGCAAAAAAAGCAAGCTATACGCTTCCTACGCAGCTCTATTTTGTTATTGCGGCGGCATTCTTTGTTGTAAGTATCAATTTAGATTTTAGTACTGATGTTCTCTACCAACAAGCACCGCAGCTTGCGGAATTGATTACCCAAAAAGCGCAGGAAAATAATCTTCCCATTGAAATCATTAAGCAACGTGTAGATAATACATTAGAGAATTTTATTCCCATCTATACCTTTTTTATGGTGATTATGTTTGCGGCGTGTTTGAAAGTTCTTTATCCGCATTGGTACTACGTTGAGCATCTCGTCTTTTCCTTGCATTTTATCGCATATTTTCTCATTCTTTGGATGGGTCTTATTATCGTTGCGGCGCGGTTTCCCGCATTGGATAACTTTGCGGTATTCTTGCCGCTTCCGTATTTGTTCTTTTGTTTGAAGAATGTACATTTTTCAAGTGCAAAATGGAAGTTTTTTCCAGCAATGATATTCTTCTTTGTTCTCTTTCTTCTGTACATTGCCTTTTCTCTGTACATCGGCATCTTAGTTTTGTAAGAGTTTGGTAAAATTACGACGTACTACGAATCTTCAATCTTTTGTATTACCATGAAAAATCGCACACTTATTTTTGCCTTCTTTGTTTTTGCTATTGTTGCGCTGGCTATCATTGGCTCGCTCTTTCGCGCCCGCTCCGACCAAGCAAAAAAGCTCGAAGTTCAAGGGCGAGAACTCGTTGCTTTTTCTGCTGAGAAGGACAGTATTACGCAGGTGCTGGCAGATGCAACGCAGTCTATCAATAATGTGTACAATCAAGTATCTAATGTAGCAGGCGCGGTTGCAATTTCGCGGACGCTTGAAAACATTGATAACGTGAACTACAAAAGCGAGGTAGCATCGAAGCTCGTAGGTATTAGCGATATGGTCAATAGCTATAAAAATCAAATGAAAACTGCCGAATCCCGCGTGATATCCTTGAAGCAGCGCAACGCAGGGTTCGCACAAAAACTTGTTGTGCTGGAGGAAACCGTCAAAAAACTCCAAGAAACGATTGCGCAGCAAGAAATACGCATTACGCAGCTTTCGGATGAACTCAACATCACCCGCGCCGAGCGCGACCGCTACCGTGCCGATGCCTTAGCAAAAGCAAAATCGCTCTTAGCAAAAGAAAAAGAGCTTGAAGCAACAACCGAAGAACTCAACACCGCATTTTTCATCATTGGCAAAACAGACGACCTCGCAAAGCAAGGCTACATCGAAAAGAAAGGCTCGGTGCTGATTTTCGGTGGTGCGTGGAAGCCGTCGGATTCCTTGAAAGTGGATTCCAATTTCCAACAAATCAATATCACGAAAACACTGGAATTGCCGATGAAATCAAAATTTTATCGTCTTGTCTCCGCCCACGACCAGCGTTTGCTCGCGCCACAGCCCAATGCGTCGGAAGTTTTGCCGTATATGCTGAAAATCAGTAAACCAGAGAAGTTTTGGGCGCAGTCTAAAATTTTGATTATCACCGAAGATTGAGGAAATTGCGTTCATGAACTATGCAAAATTTTACCTTGTTCTTCTTCTTGCTCTTCTCGGAAAGCTCTCTATTGCGCCACTTTTCGCAGACAAAACCTTCGGGAGCAAGGACAATCCTATCCGCTTGGCTCTTGTGCCTTCGCAGGAAGCAGGCAAGGTGATAAGCAATGCTGAAAAGCTCCTTGAGCATCTGCACACAAAAACAGGCTATTACTTCACGGCGTATATGCCCGCAAATTACATCGTTGCCATTGAAGGATTTGGCTCGTCGAAGGTTGATATTGCGATGGTAACAACCTTTAGCTATCTTTTGGCAAATCAAAAATATGGCGCGACGGCAGTGCTAAAGATTGTGCGTCGCAATGGCGATACCTGCTACGGCGGGCAGTTTCTCGCTTTGAAAGGCAGTAACATTCGCTCTATTAAAGACTTGCACGGCAAGCGTGTTGCCTTTACCGACCCCGCCTCTGGCTCTGGCTACGTTCTTCCGAAAGCAATGCTGAAAAAGCTCGGTGTGCAGCCCGCCCAGGAAGTCTTTGCTCAACGCCACGACAACGTTGTGATGATGATTTATCAACGCCAAGTGGATGCGGGCGCAGCCTACTACTCTGCGCCAGACCAGAAAACAGGCGAGCTTCAGGACGCACGTGCGCTGGTGAAAAAGCAGTATCCCGACGTAGCAGAAAAAGTTGTGAATATCGGTTATACGGATAAAATCACAAACGACCCGATTAGCTTTCGCCGCGATTTTCCGCCCGATATGAAAGCACGTATTGTGAAGGCATTGGTTGATTACGCAAACTCACCCGAAGGAAAGCCGATTATGATTCATCTCTACGGCATTGAAGGCTTGCTTCCAACAACAGATGCCGACTACGACGGGCTTCGCACCATGCTCAAAGAACAAGGCATGGACGTAGAAGAGCTTGTGAAAAAAACAAACAAATAATTTCCTCATGCTTATCTCATGAAAAACTTCTTTACAAACCGCATCATTCCGTGCTTGTGCGTCTGCGTCATGGCAAGTATTTCCGTGCAAGAAGCATCTGCTTTCTTCACGCCACCGTTGCTTGCAGCCCGCGCCACAACTGCATATCAGCAGCTTTCTTTCCGTACGCTTCGCACCTATCTTCCGGGCAAGAAGCCGCCGCAAGAAATCATGGAATTGAATGGCAAAAGCGTTGAAATTATGGGCTTTATGGCGGCACTGACGCAGCTAGAAGAGATTGATGAATTTGTGCTTTCTTCTTCACCGCCAATGAATTGCTTTTGCCATCCGCCGCTTCGGGTAAACGAGGTGATTTTTGTGCAGATGAAAAAAGGCAAAAAAACTGATTACAAAGGTGGCGTGGTGCGCATTCGCGGCAAACTTGTTGTCAATACCAGTGTTACCGACGAATTTGCCGATATTATGTACACCGTCGAATGCGATGAAGTATTGTAAAAAGCATTGTCAATATGTTTGACTCGCGCAATTTTTCCAGTTGGAAGCCGCTTCGGAAGGAGTTTCCAACTTTTTTCTTTTCTTCCCTTCAGAATATTCACACCTTTCCATGAAAAAATCTCCTCGTCCCGCACCCAAAACGGGCATTATTTCTCGTAGTGGCGGCAAAACATCCTTCCGCAAACTCGACCCCAATGCGCCTCCCAAAAGCCGCACCAAACCTACTCGCGCTGGCGAATCCCCTCGCTCCCGCACCGCTCGACCCGATACAGACGACGAAACAAAGCCCGCTCGCAAAACCAGTGCGCCCGCACGAAAGCTCTATGGTGATAAAAAATCTGAAGGCAAGAAATTCGGGGACAAGAAGTTTGGTGAGAAGAAGTTTGGCGAGAAAAAATTTGACGACAAAAAATCTGCTGAGAAGAAGTTTGGTGAAAAGAAATTTGAGGATAAAAAATTTGAGGATAAAAAATTTGAGGATAAAAAATTTGGTGAGAAGAAGTTTGATGATAAGAAGCTCGGCGAGAAGAAGTTTGGCGAAAAGAAATTCGGTGAGAAACGATTTGAAGGGAGGAAGTTTGAAGGTAAGAGGGTTGAAAATGAACACTTTAGCACGAAAAAATCAGATCGAACAAGCCACAAAGCCGTTTCAGAAGCTGCCGCGTCCGCCAAATCCAGTCCGCAAGCGGGCAAGGGTGGGAAGCGACCACCAAGCACGAAAGCCAGCAACACTGCGCTTCTGCGCTTGAATAAATACATTGCCGATGCAGGTATTTGTTCGCGGCGGCAGGCAGATGAGTACATTGAGCAAGGCAGGGTCAAGGTCAATGGCAAATTGGTAACCGAACAGGGAATGAAGGTGCATCTTGCTGACCTCGTAACGGTAAACGGCGAGCCAATAAATGCGGAAAAGCATCTAACATACGTCGTACTGAACAAGCCAAAAGATTATATCACAACGACCAGCGACGAAAAAGGGCGCAAAACCGTGATGGAGCTTATTCCTTTGAAACAACGTATTTATCCCATTGGTAGGCTCGACCGTCATACGACGGGCGTTCTTTTGCTGACCAACGACGGGGATTTAGCGCACCGTCTCATGCACCCAAGTTATGAAGTATCAAGGATTTATCGTGTGTATATTGACAAACGCCTCACGCAAAACGATATGCGCAATATTTCCAAAGGTGTGAAAGTAGAGGACGAAAACGGTGATTTTTATATTTCTGGCGAGTGTAACATTGCCATTGACCCCGAAGACCCACGCGCCGTTACGGTGGAACTTGCTGAGGGAAAAAACCGTGAGGTACGGCGTATTTTTGCGGCTCTGGGCTATGAAGTGGAAAAGCTCGACCGCAAGGCATATGCAGGTATTTCCTCGCGTGGGCTGGGACGCGGCGAGTATCGCCATCTTTCGCCACTGGAAGTACGGGCTTTGGAGCAGTTAGTCAAACTCGACCACCGCTTAGAAAACGCCACGACTGCTGCGAAAACCCGCACAAAAGCTCGGCGGTGAAGGCTTTCTACAAAGGATTTTTGCAACGTGTTTTCGGGAAACCCGTTACCGCGAAACCCGTTCTACGCTTAGGAAAGCGTAGGACGGGAAAGACCTGACCAGTTACGACTAATTTTAACTATCGTACCGGCGGCGCATTTGGCGGAAGAAATTCATCACCAAACCCAGCATTGCCAAATTGATAACGAGCGATGTACCGCCTGCACTCATAAACGGCAGAGGAATCCCAATGACGGGCAATAATCCCAACGCCATACCGATATTGACAAACGTGTGGTAGGTCCAAATCGCCGCAATCCCAGCAATTATCGTGCTTTCAAAGCGACGCTGCACAAGTTCTGCGATGCTTACTAAACGCATACATAAGCCTGCAAGCAAGGCAAGAACAAGCGTTCCGCCGACAAATCCAAATTCTTCCGTTGGTACGCAATAAATAAAATCCGTCCATTGCTTGGGAATGTAGCGAAGTTGGGTTTGCGTGCCTTGTTGGAAGCCGCGTCCCCACAAGCCTCCACTTCCTACTGCCATTTTTGATT
Source organism: Candidatus Kapaibacterium sp. (assembly GCA_004292595.1). Lineage (GTDB taxonomy): Bacteria > Bacteroidota > Ignavibacteria > Kapaibacteriales > UBA4661 > PH2015. Next base: position 46,415 of record RDXM01000106.1, read on the forward strand.
GCATCACGTTGTAGCCTTGACCGCGTGGGTCTTTGTTGGGGTCGAGGAGAATTTCAATCCGTGTTTTTTGGTATGGTTTCAGCACATTATTTACCACCCAAGGCATCCCGTAGCCCGCACCAACACTGAGCGCAATCACCACAGCCGTAACGATAACGGTGCGCCGAAAAGCAAACACACCCAAACTAATCAACACGAGTGTCATAATCAATGTTTGCTGCCCAAATAACGCTGCCACTGCCGCAATCGGCGGTGCGACAAGCGCGTAGAGCAGGAATAAATCTGCTCCGCCCCAGAGAACGATTCCCAAAAACATTCCCATAAAAACTGTCGCAGAGCCATAGTCTGGTTCGAGAATTATCAAGCCAACTGGTGCGGCAATGTAGAGAAAAACAGTAAATAAATCGCGCAAGGTGTGTAAATTCACATTCGGACGTGCCATGTAGAGCGCGATTGCCATGAGCGTACAGACTTTCGCCACTTCCGATGGCTGAAACGTTACTGGTCCGAGCGGAAGCCAGTTTTTTTGACCATTGACTGTTTTTCCAACGAACAGCACCGCGCCCAACAACGCAAGAGAAATGCCGTACAAAAATGGCGAAGCTACTTCGAGCCAGCGCGTCGGGATGTAGATAATTCCTACCATAATTGCCACACCGACAAGCGTAAATATGCCTTGTCGGATAAAATAGGTCGGCATACCAGCATTGACCGTCGCACTGTAAATAGATACCAAGCCAATGATACAAAGAGCGAAAACGCAAAAAAGCGAGAACCAATCCACCACGCTTGCGCCCTCTCGTTTGCTGCCGATGCGCTCACCAAGATATGTTATTTGTGCCATAAAAGAAAAAATGAGTAATGAACTTTATCTAAGTTAGTCAATATAGCGAGCAAGATTACGCTGAAGGCTCATAAAATCTGCCTTCAGTGGCACAGACATTCTTGTCTGTGATTCTTCAAACTCTGATAAGGACTCACAGACAAGAATGTCTGTGCCACTGAGGAATTAACTTGGATAAAGTTTAATGAACAGTAATAAACCTCGCAATATCTCTAGCATCAATTCCGAAATACTTCGCTCAGTGCCTCGCTAATATGACCCACAGCCACAATGCGCAAACCTGCAAGCGTTTGCTCGTTCATTTCCAACAAATCAACTTCATTTTCTTTGGGAATAAGCACGGTCGTAATTCCTGCGTGCTTTGCTGCGAGCAGTTTTTCTGTAAGTCCGCCGATAGCAAGCACATTGCCGCGCAGCGTTACCTCGCCCGTCATCGCAATATCGCCTCGCGCTGGACGCTGCGCGGCGGCAGAAATCAGTGCCATCGTCATCGTAATTCCCGCCGACGGACCATCTTTTGGAATTGCGCCCTCAGGCACGTGGATGTGAATTTCTCGCTCCTGAAGCGCATCGTTGCTCATGCCGAGCTTTTCTGCATTTGCCCGCACATATGACAATGCCGCCATTGCGGATTCTTTCATCACATCGCCGAGCTTGCCGGTCAGGGTCAGTTTTTCTTTGTTGGACGATGGCATAATCGTTACTTCGACGGGCAAAATATCGCCACCTAAGCTCGTCCAAGCAAGCCCAGTAACAACGCCAATTTTATCGCTCAATTCCTTCTCGCGCCTCCGATTGACGGGCGTTTTGAGGTATTCATGTACCAATGCTCCTGTAATCTCACGTTCCACTGTGCGCACTTGCTCACGAGCCTTGATTTTATGGGGATGTGAAAGGACTTCTGCTTCGCTGGAGGTGAGTTCTACAACCTCTGCAATTTCTGGATGCAATGCTTTCTTGCGTGGGCGTTTTGTGCTTGCCGATTCTTTGTGCCGTGCTTCGTCGGTCATGTCTTGTTCGGTTTTGCTCAAATCAAACACAATGTTTCGTGCGGTTTTGCGAATCACAGCAGCAATTTGGCGTTCTAAATTCCGCACACCTGCTTCTTTGGTATAGCTGCGAATAAGTTCCAAAACGGCATCCTTGGTAAATTTCACAGGAAATTCCTGAACGCCGTGCTTTTCTAATTGTCGCGGAATCAAGTGTTGATGCGCGATTTGCTCTTTTTCAAACTCTAAATAGCTCGAAAGCTCAATAATTTCCATGCGGTCTAAGAGCGGCGCAGGAATATCGTATTTCACGTTTGCCGTCGCAATAAACAGCACTTTGGAAAGGTCGTAATCCACTTCAAGATAATGGTCGTTGAACGCTGAATTTTGCTCGGGGTCGAGAACTTCCAACAGCGCGGCGGAGGGGTCGCCACGAAAATCGGTTACCATTTTATCAACTTCATCCAGCAAAATGACGGGATTCACTGTGCCAGCACGTTTCATGCTTTGGATAATGCGTCCGGGCATCGCGCCAATGTAGGTGCGGCGGTGTCCGCGAATTTCTGCCTCGTCGCGCACACCACCAAGCGACATTCGCACAAATTTCCGTCCCAGCGCACGAGCAATAGAGCGGGCGAGCGAGGTTTTTCCCACGCCTGGAGGTCCAGAAAAGCAAATAACCTGCCCTTGCACACCCTTGACTAAGCTGAGAACCGCAATATATTCGATAATTCGTTCTTTAATTTTTTCTAAACCAAAATGGTCTTCATCCAAAATGGTGCGGACGTGCATAATATTCAGGGTGTCGGCGGTGGCATAGCTCCACGGCAAGGCTGCAACAAGCTCCAAATAATTGCGCAGTACGCCGTATTCGGGCATCATAGGCTGCGTTTTTTTCAATTTCTCAAATTCTTCATCAATTTTTTTGCGCGTTTCGGGCGGCATATTTGTGTTATCAAGGTCTTCGCGGATTTTGGTCAATTCCGGAAACGCATCGCCTTCGTCCTCTTCTAGTTCTATTTGCAGAGCGCGAATCTGCTCTTGAATAAAGTAGCGTTTTTGCGTTTTTTGTATTGTTTCCTGCACTTTATCATCAATATCCTGCTCGAGGCGTAGCACTTCTAGCTCGGCGGTCAGCAAGGCAACCAGCACAAAATACTGCTCTTGCAGCGTGAACTTATCCAAAATTGCTTGCTTTTCATCAATCGCCGTTTCGATATTCGCTGCCGCGTAGTAGAGCCGCCGGACGGGGTCTTGGAGGTTGTCGAATGCGGTCAGCACTTCTGGTGGAATGCCGCGATTTGTGCGAACATATTGTTTGAAAAAATCGCCCGCATGGCGCATCATTGCTTGCAGTTCGGGATTGTCATCTTCTTCGCTTGGCGGAACAATTTCCACATCCGCTTCCATGAAATTTTCTTCTTCGGTGAATTCAATCACACGTCCCTGCACAACGCCATCAACGAGGATTTTGATAAGATTATTCGGCAAGCGCACAATTTGGATAATCTTTGCAATCGTGCCAGCTTCGTAAATATCACCCGGACGCGGGTCTTCGGCGAGGGGATTGCTTTGTGCAGAGAGAAAAATATATTTCTCGCGTTTCAATGCTTCCGAGACCGCTTGCAATGACGATTCTCGCCCAATCAGCACGGGAAAAATCATATGCGGATAGACAATGACCTCGCGCAAAGGTAGTACAGAAAGCCGCTTTGGGATTTCCGTTGTCAAGACATTCTGCAATGCGGGGTTTTCCTTGATGGATTTCTTTTTCATGACGGATATTCTCGAATTCAAAATTGAGATGAACAAAAAACAGTGCAAGACCGCAATTTACGCTTTTTATGCAAAGAACATGGAGTCTAAATGCTGTTTGGTGGAAAGAATTACGAAGAATTATGCTGAGATTGGCTGCTAAAACCTCATCGTGTCTGCACGTGCGTATCGTTCCTAGAGCAATCAAATACTATTGCCACAAAAGAGAACCGCCGCTTGAAATCTGGGTTTCAAGCGGCGGTTTGCGAATGTTGGGAAATGAATGTATTTTTGATGTATTCGCATTGTCATCAACTATCTCACGCCATGACGTTTACCTTTCCCATCGAAACCTACGCGCTTCTTGAGAAACAAATCGGTCAGGAAGCCGCATTACACATTGCTCGCTCAATGGAGCAGGCGGCAAATGCTTTTGCCCAAGAAGCACAGAATGTTGCCCAACAAAAGAAGATTGAAATTCGGGATGAAATGAGCAAAGAACTTGCCTCGAAGGCAGATGTAGCACTAGTGCGGGTAGAACTTCAAGCAGTTGAGAATAAACTTCAAGGCAAAATTGATACGCTCGAAGCACGATTGTCAGGTAGAATTGATGCCGTCGAAGCCCGTCTTGACCGCAAATTGACAATTTACATGATTGTCATTCTTTGCGCTATTTTCATCACCAACCAAGATACGGTCTCGTTTTTGCTGCGATTGCTGGGTGTGCTGAAGTAACGAAAGAAGTAATTGGTCAGGTCTTGGTCTTCCCGTCCTACCGTTTCTGAACGGTAGAACGGGTTTCACGGCACTGTTTTTTGGGAAAACCGTTATCGCGAAACCCGTTCTACGCTTAGGAAAGCGTAGGACGGGAATACCTGACCAGCTACCAAAAAAATTTGGTATAAAACGCAAACCGCCGCTTGAAATCTGGGTTTCAAGCGGCGGTTTGTGTTTCTGTAAAGCGAGGAAGATGCTTTATCGCACTGTTAAAATTACTGTTCCCGCGCCAGAAACACCCGAACCAGAGAAGGACTCTCCACCTGCGGTTACAGCACTTCCAACCAAGAAAATACGGGAGTTCGGTGCTGCTGTTGTGGGAATCGTATAGGTAAGATTTTGTGTTACCCTGTTCGGCGACGGGCTGATGTTTACCGCAACATTGCTAACGCGGGTGCGAGAAACGCTTGCCGTTGTGCTTGGACCAATCTGCGTGTACAGATTTACTGCCGTTACTGGTGATTCAAGTGTTGTGTACGTCATTACAAACGTGAGTTGTGTTCCTGCGGCGGCAGTGAGTGCCGCTACCTGTGCATTGTTTGTGGGATTGACGACGGTAAATGTCCGAATAATCGCCACTGGACCGCCAATATCAACCACGCCATTCCAAGGGTTATTCGGTGCATAGCAAGAATTGAGCAGCGTAGAGCCGACAATCACGCTAAAAATACCGACGATACAAAGATTTGAAAAACGTTTCATAGTTATTGAGAATCAAGAGAAATTCAAAAAATGGTAATTGAGAATACCGATGCAAGCTAGATACTACGGGCGGTCTCGCCACATCTTTTCAGCAGCGTAGGCAGCATTTGTACCTGTCCAATTCGCACGGAACGCTTGGGCATTGCGTGTCTGCTCGCTTGTCGGATAAATTGCCCGTTGAATCCAGCGTCCTTGCAAATCAGGATTGTGTCCCAAAGGCAAACGCAAGTTCGGGAAAACACTCGCATTGTAATCATAACGACGCATATCAACCCAAACTTCAGGGTTTAGGAAGATAGTTTTGAATTTTTCCATCATAATCGTGCTGAGGCGCACACTGTCAGCAGACGGAATTTGACGCAAGTATGTATCCACCGTTGTTGCAGCGATACCCATTTTCGTCATGTTTGCGCGAATGCCATCCACAAGTGCTGTTCGTGCTGCTGCTGGCGCACCGAGCGAGGTCGGAGTGCCGCCCGCTTCTAAGAAGAGTGCTTCCGCTTCGATAAACTTTGATTCCGCAAAGGTCAAGATTTGGAGCGGGTTAGAGGGATACCACGAAAGCGGTGTGATGTACGCATTTGCTGTTCTGCCCATGGTGGTTGTTCCGTTGCCATTGACTGCACCGATAAAACTCGTCAAAAGCTGGTCGCTGTTGGTCGTAGGCGTTCCGCGTGCGATGAGCGGCAAACGCGGGTCGTTCATTGCAACCATTGAACTCATGTAATAATCCGAGAACAAAATGGTGAAAATGCGCCCTTGCACAGTCTCGTTCGCATTTTGCAACAGCAAACTCGGAACAGCTGCTGCTGCAAACGGAACATCGAAATCATCCGCATTACTCCGCAATGTGCCAGCACGGAGTGCAGTCAAAGCATTGGTAGCCGCTTGGCGAGAGCCTTTTGCCGTCAGATGAATTGCATTTCGCGCGAGCAGCGTATTTGCTACTCTGCGCCAACGGTCAGAGCCAGCCGTTCCGCCGCGAAAAACGAGATCGTCATTGCCAGGAACAGGGCTAATCGGCACAGGGCGCGGATTGCCTTCCAAAAGCGTTATCGCCTCACGCAAAAGCGTGTCCATACGTCCGTACAGTTGCTGTTGCGTATCGTAGGAAGGCGTGAAATTTGCTTGCCCTTGAAACGCTTGCGAAAATGGAATATTCTCCCAAAAATCGGTTGCGTAGCTAAGATTAACGGCTTGCAAAATGTTGAAAACAGCTCGGTAGTGTGGTGCTTGCACGACTGTATCACGCGCAAGGAGCGAAGCGCGGGAAAGCGTTGTGAGAGCATCCAGATAAATGCTCTGCCATGCAGAATTAGAGCCGTCGCCGCTTGTAATGTGGGAATCAGCGCCGCCCGCCTGTTGCCAAGCGGTTTGCTGCGACCATTGACTTGCCAAAAATGCGACACGATATTGGCTGTTCGCCGTAAAAAGAATCGTACTCGGAAGGAGCGATTGAATCGTAACTTGCGAGGGCGCAGGGCGCGTGGGATCCACATTCACATTACCGCCGACGTAGCTTTCGCAAGCACTGAACGTCATGCTCACGACTGCTCCGAGAGCGAATGCCGCTTTTCGCCAGCCCGAACGCATACTGCCGGAAGCAAGAAAAGAACGTTTGAACGTATTCATGAGATTTCTATAAAATTTGAATGATAAACAAAAGTAGCTGTGAAGCCAACCTTAGAAGGTCAAGCTGATACCAAACGCATAACTGCGGGTTGCGGGAGTATTACGACCCACAAAGCCCACATTGTTGCTACCTGCACCAAAGGCAAGATTATCGGGGTCAAAACCGTAAAACGGTGTTGTTACCCAAAGGTTGTTGCCGGTCAAGGTTACGCGGAAGGCTTTGATAAAGCTGTCGTCGCCAAGAATTGTGCGCGGCAGATTGTAGGTCAGCGAAACGTTGCGCAGGCGAATCCATGAAGCGTCTTGGAAGTTGAACGGGTACGCATCAATCACGCGCCCGAAGCTGCGATAGAGCAGGTTTGTGGTATTGATACCAGCTTGTGTCCAGAGTACGGGCGTTGTATTCGTTTCGCCCGCTTCATTCACACCGCGAAAGACCATGTTTTGGAAACGTGGCTCCGTCCAAGCACTGATGCCGTTGCGGAAGCGATTACGCTCTGCCATGTCATGCACGATGCCGCCTTGACGGAATTCCAGCAAGAAGGAAAGCGAAAGTCCATTCCATGAGAACGTATTGGTGATGCCGCCTTGCCAATCGGGAAGTGCATTACCAACTTTCACCTGACGACCAACATTCACCGTCGGAAAGCCGTCAGCACTCACAATGACGCGCCCTTGAGCATCGCGGCGGAAGTCCAAACCGTATAAATCACCGACAGCAGGCTCAGGATTTTCGGGTGTTGGGCGGGTTGCTTTGGAAAGTGCCACGCCAACGTTATCGAAGAAGACAATTTCGTTGATACCTTCGGCGATACTTGTTACCGCACCGCGCAGACGCGACCAGTTCAGGGTAACATCCCATGAAAAATCGCTGGTCAAAATCGGCGTTGCCGTCAGCAAGACTTCAATACCAGTATTGCGAATGCTGCCGCCGTTGATGAGGAACGTGTTATATCCGCTTGATTGCGAAACAGGCAGATTCACGATTTGGTCGCGGATATCTTGAACAAAGTATGCCACGTCCAAGCCCAAACGACGCTCGAAGAATTTCGCTTCCAAGCCAAATTCCAAGCCTGTTGTGCGCTCAGGGCGAAGATTGGTGCTGCCTGCACTTGGCGAAACGCGGTAACCAAGCAAGAATGTATTCGTTTGCGGGTTATTGAAAGGAAAACCCGTTGCTACGTCGTAGTATTCACCGATGCGATACGGACCAATGCCGTCTTTACCGACTTCCGCCCATGAAGCACGAAGTTTACCAAAACTGAACCATTCCATACCTGCATCGCCTTTGAAGAGTTCGCTAAAGACAAATCCCAAACTTGCCGAAGGATAGAAGAATGAACGATTTTGCGCGGGAAGCGTGGAAGACCAGTCATTGCGAGCAGTCAAATTCAAGAAAAGCATATCTTTGTAGCTGAGACGAGCATCGGCAAAAACGCCGACCAAACGCTGAATCGCAAACTCGCGTGTATTGAAGCGGTTAATGGTATTGCTGATATCCAAAAAGCCGCTAATACCCAAACGCTCGCCGCGAGCAAAAATGCCGCTTGTTTCAATATCGGTGATTGCATTACCAACGGTGAAAGAAACGTCCAAGTCATCGAATTTTTGTGCTGCGGTAACCAATAACTGAGAATTAATTTCACGGCGGTTGATGCTTTGCTCAATGATAAAGCCGTTCAATGCTTGCGCAGGACCAACTTCTGGTGGCGCAACACGACGACGGGCATCGTTGTAATAGTCCATCGTGAACTGATACATAACCGTAAGCCAGTCAAACGGCTTGTAATCAAGTTTAACATCCCCAAAAACGCGGTTTACGTTGTCGGAAAGAGGGCTGCGAAGCGCGTAAAATAATGGGCTGTCAATAACACCATCGGTAAAATTGATGTTCGTGATACGCCCATCGGGAGTACGAATTGGGCGATACTGCTCGGTAACGCGCTGTCCAACAGGCGATGCGGCAATGGCAGCATCGTTAATGTCGTAAGAAGGAATCCAGAAATTAAGCGCAGAGAAGATAGAACGGTCGCCACCAGACGGGCGATTACCGCCTGAGTTAGAATAATTTACCGAGCCGCTAAAGCTGAGTTTATCATCGAAATCATTCGAGGCACGAAGGCTGACGGTTGTGCGCTGGAAATCTGTTCCTGGCACAATACCGACTTGATCCATCCGCGAAAGAGACATAAAGTATTTCGTATTTGCCGTGCCGCCGGAGATGCTCAAATTCTGGTCGTAACGCTGTCCTGTACGGAAGAAGTTACGATAGTTGTCAAAAAATTGGTCGTTACCGCCCGTGAGAGCGCGCGGCAGACCAAATGACCAGAAATTTGTGCGGGTGTCCGATGTGTCAGCACCGCCGCCTTGCCCCCATTTGCGCTGAACAAGCGGTGTCATGCCAACTTCATCAAAGGTAGCGTTAGAACTGAAATTGATTTGTGTTTTTCCCGTCAATCCCTTTTTGGTGGTGATAATCACAACACCATTGGCTGCACGCAAGCCGTAGAGCGCGGTTGCAGCCGGACCTTTGAGAATGTTGATAGATTCAATGTCGTCGGGGTTAATATCCGCCGCACGGTTGGTGAACGCGAACTGTTCCGCACTGCTGGGCGAGTTGCTGCCTGTGCTGGGAAGCACGTTGCCAGCTTGTGTGTCATTGCTAATCGGAATACCATCCACGACAAAAAGCGGTTGGTTATTCGCGCCCGGAGAAAGCGAGGAAATACCACGAATGATAATCTGCGAACCCGCACCAACGCCGCCACCTGAGCCGGTAATCGTTACGCCCGCCACGCGCCCTTGCAAGCCCGCCACGACGTTTGGTTGATTTGTTCTCTTAATTTCCTGTGCGCCAATTTCCTGCACCGAGTAACCAAGAGCTTTTTTCTCTTGCTTCACGCCGAAAGCAGTAACAACAACGTCGTCGAGAGATTTTGCATCAAGTTCGAGGCGCACATCAAGCGTTGTACGGTCGCCGACGGTAATTTCTGTCGGCACATAACCGACGGAATTGAACACAAGTGCTGATGCGCCTTCGGGCAAGGTAATTTTGTATTGCCCGCGAGCATCGGAAAATGCTCCAACTTTTGTACCTTTTGCGACAACACGCGCTCCACGTAATGGCGCACCGTCGTCGGCAGAGATAATACGACCCGAAACTGTCTTTTGTGCAAAAGCAGTAAAGCTACACACACACACAAGCAGTATCGGCACTATACTGAGAAACAATCGTTTCATTGGATAGACCTTTCTTTGGGTGAAAAAATATGGTGATTGAGGCGACGGTATTGGCTGTTGCACGAAGAAAACAAGCCGTCTGCAAAAGAAGCGCAAAAAATACTCTGAAATATCCTGAGAAGCAAGTATTTTCGGACTGTTTGGCGGAATAATTTGTTAAAAATCCACAGAAAACGAAATATCAAATAATCACTATGAATGAACATCGTTTGTACATCGTTTTGGGCTTATTGTTGCTCGTTATGGGTGCGCTTGCCGTGCGCAGACGAGATATTATCGGCTCGGTAGCCTTTTTGATTGCTGGAATGGGTGTGTTAATCAACGGCATCAATTCGCTACGCAAGCGCGTGATTCCGCAGTATTCGCTCGCAATGCAACGCCTTCGTATCGGTGTTCTGCTCTTCAGCATTCTTGCGGCTATTGTGATTATTATTTTGGAAGAAACTGTCGAAAAGTTTGGCGGAATGATGTGGCGATAAGCTGCAAAAACATTGAAAAACAAAGAAGGTCTGACGCTCTACTCGGCATCAGACCTTCTTTGTTGTATGAATATGTTGTATGAACAGAACAAACATTGGAAGAAATGGTTCTATCCGTCAATCTGTACAATCAAATAGCGCGAGGTTTGCCAGAATTTTTTCGGGTCGGTAATCGTGATAAGTTTTTTATCATCCGACACTTTGAGGAGCTGCGGATTGTGCGGCGACACAATTTCTGTAAAATTCGCAGGCAAAGTAATTTCGGTTTGGCGTGTGATATTGATTGCCGTAAACGCGCTGGTATTCAAATTTTCATTCGGAACATTTTTCCCGCCAATAAAGCCCAGCACTGCGCCCTTGCGGTCGATAATTTTATTTTGCTGCAAGAACGTCTGCGTCCCGACCACGTAGTAACAGGTGTTTCCTTCTTCGGTGAGCGTATTTACTTGGTCGTTCAGCACTGTTTTTTCTTCCGTCAGCGTGGCTACTTTGCCTGTCAATTCAGAAACTTTACCATTCAAGGTAACGATTTCTTCTTTTTGATTTTGGATAATATTGTTCAAGTCCGCAATGACTTGTTCGTAGCTGGCAATTTGGTTCGCAAATTTCGTATTACTTTTCTTCAATTCCTGAATCCGCGATTGGCTTTCTTTCAAGCGTTTTTCGTTGTCGCTCATGCGCTTGGAAAGAAGCTGAATCTTCTTGGTAATTTCTTGGCGATAATCGGGTGATTTTTGCTCAATGCTGCGGGAATTCAATTCACCAGAAAGCGACGAAAGCTCCGTATAAACCTCGCTGATAAACTTTGTACTTTCAACAACTTCATTGAACAAGCTATCTTTTTCGCTGGCTGTAACGCTCAAACGCCGTACTTCATCGGCAAGTTCTTCACGAGTTTTATTGGCAAGGCGCGGATCTTCGATGATTGGCTCGCTATCTCGTTTATCCTTGCAATGTGTGAGTGTGAGCATTCCCAAAACAAGCAAGAATGCGGCAAGCGGTCGCCGAAGGCTCTGTCGAGTAGCAAAATGGGGGAAAATATTCATAATGCCCAAATGTAAAAAAGTGAAAAGGAAGAGTGAGTAGTTGGCTTGAAAAAATGAGGGATGAAATCTGAGGGATGAAGTGCATTATGATGCGCTCTATATCTCATCTTACACTTCATTGCGCTCGGCAATCTCTGCTCCACGTTTCGGGATAGCCACCTGCGGCGTTTGGCGAAGGATTGTGATAAACGCGAGCGACAATATAACAATACCGAGCAAAGCAACCAAAAAGGCTTGAAAAAGTGTGATACTTTGCGGCGGCAATTCGCCGTTTTGCTGCGGCGCAAAGAGCGCGACAATAGCAATGGCATTGCTGAGAAAGTGAGCAACTATCGGCAGTGCGAGGCTTTGGGTGTAATATGCCAAAAAGCCCAAATACGCACCAATGAGCATAAGCGGCACGAGCGAAAGCGGATTAAAATGCAATGCACCAAAAATGACCGCCGTGATAGCAATAGCGCGGCGTACAGAATACACTTCCTCCAAAGAACGCTGAAATAAGCCACGAAAAAGGAACTCTTCGGCAAAGGCTGGCACAACTGCGCCAATGATGAGCGCACGAAGGGCTTGCCATGCCGTTGTTCCAGCAAAAAAGTCGCGGTATGCCTGCTCGACGAGTTCCGACCAGTGACGTAATTGCTCAAAAAAGCTCGGCGCAATTATGGGAATCATCCGCTCTTGCATAACCACAAACCCAGCATCGAAAAGCTGCACACCAAACACGCCCAGCAATCCGACGCACCACTGCACAAGCGTAATTTCCCCGCCAAAGCGCATCAAACCCTCCATGCGGAGCGGCGAATAGCGCATCACAAAAAGCGCAGGAATAAGCATGAACAGCACCTGCCCAACGCCCTGCGCAATCGCTGCCATTGTGATAGACTGGGAACGCATTGCCGAATGCAACGCACCGCCAGCAAACTGATACATCAAATAAATGCCAAACACCGCAACAAAGGCATATTTTGCGTGCGCAAACGGCTCATCTTGCTCTGGAGCAGTCAGAATGCGGTCATTCGAGGCAAGAAGTGGCTGAATCTCGCGTGGAATCTCGCTTTGCGGAGCTTCATGGTGAGAAGTTTCATGGTGAGAAGTTTCATGGTTCGGAACTTCATCTTGAGGTATCTCGTTTGGCGGGGTTTGGTGTTCTGGTAATGGCACAGCCGCATCGCTCGCGCTGGTACTGTTCTCCAGAGCTTTTTTGTTGATTCTCTCATGGGCTTGGTCGCTGTGATGGTCGTCATCAAAAGGGCGTTCCTGCGATTCACTCATGCGGGCAAGGGATTATTGAATGAGTATGTTTTGAATGAATATCTGAAGAAGAGAACAGAGGCAATTTTTTAAAGCAAAAGCAGATTTGGTGCGGCTTGTGAGGCTTGTTGTCTGTATTGCAACCGCTTCTAAAAAAACAAGTTCCGTTACCCTAAAAGATAACGGAACTTGAGAATCTTTACACAAAGGAAGATAGCAAACTCCGAGAACATGAGCAAATATCTTTCCTTTCTCTTTTTCTTATCCTTTTGCTGGTGCGTGCGAATGGTGATGATGCCCGTGAGCGTGATGATGACCATGCTCAGACGGGATTGCACCTTTGTCCATTGCCGCAACTTCGCGGGCTGCTGCTTCGCGAGCCATACGCTCCAAGCGCATAGAACTGCGGCGGACGGAAGGAACAACCGGCGCAACGAGATAGGTGCGAATCATGTAGGGCCAGAAACCACGCTCTTTCAGCGAATCATCAATCAAGTGGTCAATTTTTGCGTGCAATGCTGGAACCTCGCTCCAATGCGTGTTTGCGCGGATATGATGTGCCGTGTGCAAGCCGTTATTGAAGAGTGTCCAGTTGGTGAACTTACTCACAAAATTGCGCGAGTGATTATATTCTGATTCCTCGTCCGCATGAACGTGCTGAATATAATTAAACACTAACACAGTAAAGGTCGAAACTTGTTGCGGAATAATGATATACAACAATGCTTTTTGCCAATCCAGATACAATGCCGTTCCAATAAATGCCACAAGTGCAATACCTTGACCCATCGAAATCAAAAACTTTGAACGATTGCGCGTCCAGAGGTCTTGCAAATATGCGGTAATCGGGAACTTTTGGAAATAGCTGCTTACGGCGGGGTAGGTAATCACCGTGCCTAAATTATTTTTTTCGCTGTAGCGATAGGTTATCGTGTAATCACCTTCGCGGTTGGTGTAGTGATGGTGATTGCGGTTGTGCGTCGGAATCCACGCAAAGACGGGGAAACCATAAAAAAGCGTAATCCAATAATCGGTGATGTGGTTCAAAGTTTGATTTTTCCACATCGGAACGTGGTTGTGGTTGTGGGCGATAACTGCTGCCGTAATTGCGAGATACAGCGTGAGAAAGTAGAGAATCGGGTTAAAACCGATAGTCCAATTCGTTGCGAGCATGGCAATCATTGCGGTCAAAAAGGCGAGGCTGCGCCAGTCGGATTTGTATTTGAGCATATGATGAAAAAAAATGAAGAAAAATGGGATGGTAGTGCGAGATAATCGAAATAAACGTCTTGAAGGCTTATTTCACCACCGACAAGCGTGTAACGACGCTGCCTCCGGTGCTATTGCCCAAGCGCACAATGTACGTGCCTTGTGGAAGATTTTCTGTGTCAATCGCCATCGTGTGTTTGCCTGTGGTATATTGCTGCGCTGCGGAAGTCCACACGGTGCGCCCTTGCGCGTCAATTACCTGCACCGAAGCGTTCATGGTCTCGTTCAGCGCGAAGTTCAGTGTTGCTTGGTCGCGGGCGGGGTTTGGCGAAATGGGAGAGATGGTCATTCCTTGCGATTGCACCGTCAGACCGCCATTATCGCGGACAGAAAGAGCAATCGTTGGCATCATAAAGCTGCGTCCCACATTGCCTGCACTGGCTGTGCTGTCATTCACAACAACAAGCAGACCAAGCGACGGACCTGCTTGGTTGCGCAAGGGCGAAATAAAGCCCGTTGCTGCAACGAGAATGCGCTTGCCGCCTAAGCCTTGCCGTGCAAATTCTGCGCTAAACGTCCCAAGAATATTGGTCGTGCCAACTTGGCGGACATCGAAGGTGTAATCCGAAAGGGGCAAATTAGCATTGATACCCGATGCTGCGTAACTGAGCGGGCGTACGGTTTCGGTAAAGCCACGAAGCACGATTTCAAGCGGTCCGGCATCGGTTACGGCGTTTACAAAACGAACGCGAACATTAGAATTTGCAACGCTCGTTGTTGTATCAATAATGGGCAAAATGGTCAAACTCGTGCTGCGTCCTTCGGGATTGCGAGCAAAGCGCGTTGTGTCTAAAACACCCATTGCGATTGCCCAGTTCCCGCCTGCTTGCAAGCCATAGCCCGTAAAGCCGCGAAGCGTTGGCGTGGGAGCAGCTTGGTTCGGTGGAGTGATATTCAAACTAAAGTTGTTCATGTTTACTACCTGCGAAAGAGGCAACAATGTGCCAATGCTGGTAATTGCTGGCGTTGCGCTGCGGAAAGGGAAATTATTGACAAGCGGGAAAAATTGAAAGGTCGGTGGCATAAGTGCCATTGTTCCCAACCATACGCCAACACTAGAAGCGGCGGGGTCTGCAGCCGCATGAATGGCTTGCAAACTCACGGGCGCAAGGCGTGTTGTTCCGAAAGGATTTTGCGCGGGCGTGGGCGGCGTGGTTGTTTGTAGTGCCGTTGCTACGCCTGTGCTGGTGTGCGGTACGGCGAGCATCCCGAAAGCTGGTCCGTTGCGGTTTGTCGTCGGGTTGAAAAAGCCCGTTGTGGTCAGCACCACGCGCTGTCCTGCGGCGTTCAACTGTGAGCGAAGCGGCAAGCGGAACGAATTGACAAGCGTCGCGCCGTTGTTTGTATAGACATCAATCGTGTAATCGTCGGTGGGAATCACATCGCCAATAAGACTTGTATAGCCCATACCATTTACCACAATGCGCCCAAGTTCGCGGACAACAAAGTCCATACCGGGCGCATCCGTTGTCGCATTAAAGTAAATGAGGCGTGTAAAATTTTGTGGGAAAGCAAGCGTATCGCCGCCAATCGTGTAGATGTTCAAACCGCGAGCAATGCCTTGCGGATTCGGTGCGTAGGCAGTGGTATCGCTCAAACCCGCGATAAACACGTAGTTCGCGCCATTAAGCAAGCGAATACCCGTTGCTGCACGGAGAACGTCCGTCGTGCCGTTGGTGCTTGTTACGCGGGTGATGTTTGTGGCAATAGGAACATTGGCAAGAGGAGCCAATGAAGGAACAACGGGCGGAAAGCCAGAAATGGCGGGCGTTGCAGCGCGAAAAGAAATATTTTGCGATACTGGCGCGAACACTGTGCTTCCGCCAGTGGGAAGCCCTGCCCAAAACGCAACGGGACTCAGCGTGGCTTCGGGTGCGAGGTGAATAAGCTGGAACGTAACTGGCTGCTGTTGCTGTGCTGCCACGCGCGGCACAAAACAGCAAAACATCAGCATTGATGCGGCAAATACGGCGGCAAAGCGTAGGGTGCGAGAATGCACGGCGCGAAGGCGCGCGGTCGAGAGCGATGGTCGTTGGACGTTGTTCATAGAAGTATCCTTTTCTTTCTAATGGTTCTTTCCGAAGGTGGACAAAATCTTGAAATATAAGACGAAAATAGCAAAATAGTTGATGTGTAAACTATATGCCGTACTTGTTCAAATATACGAAGAACTGCACTCAATAGCCACTTTTCCGTAGTATTTTCGTGGAAAATAGTCATTGGTTCGTTAAAAGAAACGGGGCAGGAAACCAAAAGAGCGTACAAAAAGCACGTATTTACTGAGTATTTACTGAATCGCTGCATCAGCAAAGGTTAATGCTCCTACGCCGCGTGGCGTGGCAAGCCAGGGACCCTCATACACCGTGCAGGGCGCATTGTCGCTTGCTGCATAGCACTTCTCTGGAATATAGCTTATCGTTTTGGCTTGCTGTGCGCTGGCAAATTTCACAAACACCATATTCTTCTCCGAGCGTACCGATACTGCTTTTGCGGGTTTTTCGTCCAATAAAAATCCATCCTGCGCCAAGCTGCGTATTTTTCCGCCAATGCTTGTATCTGCGCCGCAAATGAGCGCGTCGTTTGTTGCAAAGGTAAGCGCGATTTCATTCCGCGAAGCATTTGTCCATGCGGCTTTCAGGAGACGTGGCGAGGAAATGCCGAGTGTATCGGGCGAGCGGTAAAAATCACGCGCAACGAGCGCGGAAAGCTGCTTGCCAAGCGCAATGTAGCCTGCATTGCCGTAATGACAACCGTCGTGTGCGGGAATAGGCGCAGAGGCAGCGATGACTTCCACGTCGGCATAGCGCACAGGGAAGCGTCCTTGCGCATCGCGGAGGAGATGTTGCGTGGACTGCCCGCACGCGGAAGGGCGAATCTGCACAGCATAGATTTTCTGTAATGCTGGATAGTGTGCTTTCCACATTGTACGAAGCGAATCGAATTTTTCTGCGTATTTCGCGGCAACGTCTGCCTCGCCTTGATACCACATCATTCCTCTTGCAGCAGCTTTCATACCAGAATATTCCAGCATGATTTTTAGTTGTCCACCGAGCGTGAACGGGTCGTTGGTGTCGTTTTTTGCAGAAGAGTAATGATTCTCAATCTTTGAACCGTTGAATGCACCATTGATGAGAGCAATCGGCACGGCAGAACGCTGTAAAAGGTTTTCCATGAGCGCACTAGCAAGCGTATTGCGCGTTGTGGGCGGCATTGTCCAAAATGTTTCGCTAGTATTGATACTGAAACTGCGCAAATACTCGCTTTCGTGTGCTGTGTATTCCGCGCCGAAAATAGCGTTGGATTGACCGCTAACCATAAAAGCATCGCCGCAAACGATGCTGTCCCGCACTGCGAGCAGCGTGTCGCGCTGGGCATTTTTCACGCCGAGTTCAAAGCGGTAAAGTGCTTTTTCCGCATGGATATTGGTGCTGAGGGAAAAAGGTGCGCGGCGGACGCTATCGTTGATGTTTTCATAGCGAAGTGCCTCGGCGAAACGACGCATCAATACTGCATTTTTGAAGACCCGCACGTACACGGAATCGTAGCCTGTATGAGCGATTGTACCTTGAAGTGGCACTTGTGCAGAGTCATTTGTAGCGCGAGGATAGAATTGCAGATTGTGCGGGAATTTCCAATACTCAGGGTGCAGACAGAGCGTGGTTTTGGTGCGGAAATCAGTGTTGAGCATTTCTTTGAGGCTGGTAAATCCTTGCGCAAATGCGAGAATATTCGCCTCTGGAATGCCAAGAACTCCTGCCTTCTGAATGTCGTTCTGCCACGCCGTTTGACCTAACATCATTGTCGATAAACCACGAATAACAAACATTACTGCGTGCGAATGCACACTGACACCAAGCGAAACGCTCGAAACCGACAAATCAAGTAGCGACCCCATTTGGTTCGTGATGCTGACATCGCTTGGATTATCCGTAAAAAAAATATTACAATCCTTGACAGCCTCCGCATATTGCGTATTGCGGAAATACGCTTCGGCACGAAATCCACGCGCCTTGATGTTGGAGGGGTCTTTTGCCAATACGTCCGTAAACTGCTCAATGGCTTCCTGAAAGGCTTGTGTGCGAAGAGCGATAGACCCAAGCAATATTCGTTCTAACGGCTCATTTGGGCGCAACTGAATTTTCTTTTGAATGACTGCTTTTGCCTTATCGAATTTTTTTGTCAGAAGATAGACCTGTCCCAAGTTATGTAATGCGTTGTAATTATTAGGTTCTATCTGCAAAATTGCTTGTAAATCACCTTCCGCTTCCTGTGTGCGTCCTGTTTGTGTGTATAAAAAATTCCGCGCTTCGAGGGCAGGTAAATACTTTGGCTCAAGTTTCAGTGCTGTGTTGATGTGGTAGAATGCTTTTTCTATATTTCCTTTTTGCACGTACATCACCCCGCAGTTGTAGTGCGCGTCGGTATTTTTTGGAGTAATTTTCAAAACATATTCAAAATCGGCAATACTGGCATCGTGCCGTTTCAGGCGGAGATACGCCAGTCCACGCACAAAGTACGGTTGAGGATTTTTCTTGTTGAGGCTGATAGCCTTATCCATATCGCGCACACTGGCTTCGGGACGAGACAGTTCTAAATTCACCGCTGCACGACCAATAAGAACCATTTCATTCGTTGGTAAGGCTTGCACCAACGTATTGAAGTCCTGCAATGCCTCTGCAAACTTTTGTTGTTGCATAAAAGCATTGGCACGCTCGTACAGAGCTTGTATTTGCTGATTACTGAGTTTTGGTGTTTGGGCAAGAGTCATCGCTGGTTGCCAGATAACACAACATACCAATAACAGAAGTATTCGTTGGTGCATGATGATGGATAATAAGGAAAGTTTTACACGAAAAAACCTTTGTACACGACAAAACTTATGAAAAGCGCGTAAAATCAGGCTTCAGTGGCACAGGCATTCTTGCCTGTGTTCATCGCTTGAACCTCGCACCAACACTCACAGACAAGAATGTCTGTGCCACTATGGAAAAAATTTTGTCGCGTACTCGTATGACGACGTTGAAAAATTTGAATGGACAAGCGTTAATTTTTACGACTTACGAAATAATCCCACGCTGCTTTTGCTACGTCGGCAATGATTTTTTCATTTGTTTTGAAATCTTCTTTGGAATTGGTCACAAAAACGCTGATGAAAAAATGTTGTCCGTTTGGTAAAAATACAATGCCAATATCGTTCACGGCGGCGGTGATGCCATCCTTGTTTGCGCCCGACCAGCCTGTTTTATGCGCAACAACGGTACCGCTTGGGAGCTGCCCTTTTAGCCTGTCCTTGCCTGTTTCTGTTTGCTTCATCACCTTCCAAATGAAGCTATGGCTTTTTGCGGAAAGAAATTTATTTTTATTGCCATAAAAACTTGCCAGCACGTGGTTTGCAGCTTTTGGTGTTGTCCAATTTTGAAACTGCAAATCCCAATTATTTTGCATTGTTTCTTCGTTGATTTTTATGGCAATATCGGTGAAATTATTTTTGGCAAAATAGCGTTCAACGACGTGCGGACCGCCCAGAAGCCTGAGCAGTGCATCGCATCCAGCATTATCGCTTTGAGAAACCGTGTATTCAATAACTTCTGCAATGGTAAGGTTTGCTCCTTCGGGATATTTTTCCCTGATTGGGCTATACAGCCCTGGCAGCAAGTCTTTCCCTTTGATACTTATTTTTTGCTTCAATGAAAATTTCCCTCTGTCAATCTCCGACAGCAACGCCAGCGCAATGTGAAACTTGAACACGCTTTGCATTGGGAAATGCTGTTCGCCGTTCAGAAAGAGCGTGTCTTTGCCATTCTTATCCATAATTGCAACGCCGACGGTTGCGTTTTTTGTTGCAACGATAGTTTGTATTGTTTGGCGCAGCGCTTCGGTTGTTTGGGCAAATATTTGTGAAGTGCTACAAATGAGGAATAGTGCGGCGAGAGAGAGGGATTTGGTCATGATGGAATGTCTGCAAGTGTAAAAGTTGCGGAAAATATTTTGACAATAGGCGAAACGGTCTTCACAAGAAAATCTCAAGGCAATCATTTTCGGTGCTGGTAAGAAAATCGGCAATACGAGAGCGATTCTTCAAAAGAATATCTGCCAACAAGGCTGTGGAGCAGTTTCCAACCCGCAGCCAAATTACTTTCGGAGGCGTTCCGTACTGCTGCCACAAGTAATGAAAATCTGCATCAAGCGTTACAACCGCATCAAAACTTGCTTCACGCGCAGCCATGAAGACAACGTAGTCATTCTCATTTATTAAGCCAATATCCTTCACGTGCTGAACCTCTGGAAAGACAGTTTGTATGCGCCCTACAAGCCGATACGAGATATTTTGGTCGAGCAGAATTTTCATGCTGCATACGCGATACGTTGCTGCTGGTTTGCGGCAAATTGCAAAGCAACCGTAATATCTTCGCGGGTAAGTTCAGGAAAATCCATCAAAATATCGTCAAAGGTCATGCCCGCAGCCAGCCAGCGAAGAATATCTTCCACTGTTATCCGCATCCCGCGAATACAGGGCTTTCCACCGCGTTTTCCTTCTTCGATGGTGATGATGTTTTGGTAAAGAATCATAGTGTTGCCTCTTTGCTCGGTGAGAACATCAAATGAGAATAAAAGTATTGATTTATGCGAGTTCTGGCACATTCACCGTAACGTGCGTGAGAATATCATCGGGCGAAAGTTCGAGTTCGCCGGAATGAAGGTGGTATTGCAGACTTTTGGGTTCGGGTATTTCGCCGCCCTCTTCAAGCGTATATTCTACCCATAGTGCAATCGCCTCTTGCATAAGCTGCAAGGTTTCATCTATGGTGTCGCCTGTCGCTATGCAAGCAACGTCATCTAAACAGTATGCCGAATAGTTGTTTTCGGCACGTTCAATGACAATGAGAAAAGATGTCATATATCCTCCAAGCGTTATCGTTACTTGAGTCCAGTTTGTTTATAGATTTGCTTTTCTGTCGGTTTAGGCATATCACCATTCTCTTTTCCCGCAACGACTGTTGTTTTGCCCGTAACAGGGTTCTTGAAAATCCGATGACTACCGTTCATCCGCACAAGTTGCCAGCCGTTTGCCTCCAACTTGCGAATCATTTCTTTCACCTTGATTGCGCTCATACAACCTCACTCCGCATAATACTCCTGCAACGACCGCACCCGCACTACATCCGACGCACGAACATTCTGCAAGCCCTTCAGCGAAGCCTGTGCTGCTGCCAGCGTCGTGATAAACGGCACTTTGAATTTCATCGCAGCCCGCCCCATGACTTGCTCGTCCACGCGAGAATTTTCGCCCTTTGGCGTATTGATAACGAGGTTGATAGAGCCTTGTTCGATATAATCAATGACGTTTGGGCTGCCTTCGTAGTATTTCAGCAGCGTGGAAGCAGGAACGCCGTGTTGTTTCAGCCACGCAGCCGTGCCGGAAGTGGCAAAAATTTCAAAGCCAAGTTCGTTATAGCCTTTGATGATTTGAGCCGTGCGCGAGGTTTTATCGCGGTCGCAGAGCGAGGCAAATATGCGCCCCGTGTCGGGGATATTGATGCCCGCAGAGATATTCGCTTTTATCATTGCCGCCGCAAAATCGCGGTCAATGCCCATCACTTCGCCTGTGGAGCGCATCTCGGGACCCAAGTAAATATCAGCCTTCGGGAACTTATTGAACGGAAACACCGATTCCTTAATCGCCACGCGGCTTGCCGAGAGAGAAAATTCCTCAATCGGTGGAACACCTGCATCGCCGAACTTTTTGCCCGTCATTACGTGCGTTGCAATTTGCGCAAGTGCCACACCACGCGCCTTCGAGACAAAAGGAACCGTCCGCGAAGCACGAGGATTGACTTCCAGCACATACAATTCATCTTCCTGCAAGGCAAATTGAATATTCATTAAGCCCACCACATTCAGTGCTTTCGCCAGTTTGCGGGTATATTCCACGATGCGGTCAAACTGCTCGTTGGTGATATTGTACGGCGGCAGTACGCATGACGAATCACCCGAATGCACACCCGCTTCTTCGATGTGCTGCATCACCGCACCAATAATGACGCGCTCTCCGTCGGAAACGGCATCAACATCGAACTCGTAGGCATTCTCCAAAAATTGGTCAATCAAAATCGGGCGCTCTGGCGAAACGTTGATGGCGCGGCTCATGTACTCCCGCAAGGAATCATCGTGGTAGCAAATCTGCATTGAGCGTCCGCCAAGCACGTAGCTTGGGCGCACAAGCGCGGGATAACCAATCCGCGCGGCAATTTCCAACGCCTCTTCAACCGTAGTAGCCGTGCCGTATTTGGGGCAGGGAACGCCAATCTTGTCAATCAGCGCACCAAAGCGTTTGCGGTCTTCGGCAAGGTCAATACCTTCAGGCGATGTGCCTAAAATTTTGAAACCCGCTTCGTCAATCGCGTGGGCGAGTTTGAGCGGCGTTTGTCCGCCGAAGGTAACAATCACGCCGTCCGGCTGCTCGTGTTCCAGCACGTTCAGCACATCTTCCAGCGTGAGCGGCTCGAAATAGAGTTTGTCGGTGATGTCGTAATCCGTCGAAACAGTTTCGGGATTGCAGTTAATCATAATCGCCTCGTAGCCCGCTTGTTTCAAGGCAAAGACGGCTTGCACACAGCAATAATCAAACTCAATTCCCTGCCCGATGCGGTTTGGTCCTCCACCCAAAATCACCACTTTTTTCCGTGCAGACCGCACGGATTCGTTCTCTTGCTCGTAGGTGGAGTAGTGATATGGCGTTTCGGATTCAAACTCCGCCGCACAGGTGTCAATCGTCTTGAAGACAGGTTTTATGCCGAGCGCGAGGCGATGAGCGCGTACTTCTTTTTCGCTCGAACCCGTCAAAATGGCGAGTTGGCGGTCAGAGAAGCCGTATTGTTTTAGGCGGAAAAGGCGCGTAGAATCAAGGGTTTGAAGAAAGTGTTGAGTTTTGAGTGTTGAGTTTTGAGTGTGAGCATCAGCATGAGCGCGATGTTCTGCCAAGAGCGTTTCCGCCTCATTCACAATCTGCCTGCACTGCTCAATAAACCACGCGTCGTAGCCTGTTGCGCGGAAAATCTCGTCGGTGGTCATGCCCATACGAAGTGCTTCACAAAGGTCGAAAATAGAATCCGATTTACGGCGGAAAAGCCGCTTCAAATGGACTTCTTTATCCACTTGGAAGTGAGAAATCGGCTCCAAGTATGAAGCATTGTCATAGCCAAAACCATGACGATTTTTTTCAATGCTTCTGAGTGCCTTTTGTAGAGCCTCTTTGAAGGTACGTCCAAACGACATTGCTTCGCCGACGGATTTCATCTGCACGGTGAGTTCGTCGTCCACGCCCTTGAATTTCTCGAAATCCCAACGCGGCACTTTCACGACAACGTAATCAATCGTTGGCTCGAAGCAAGCAGGAGTCTTCTTCGTGATGTCGTTCGTGATTTCATCCAGCGTGTAGCCGATGGCGAGCTTTGCCGCAATTTTCGCAATCGGAAAGCCCGTTGCTTTCGATGCAAGTGCGGAAGAGCGCGACACGCGGGGGTTCATCTCAATAATAATCAAGCGCCCATCTTTCGGATTAACGGCAAACTGCACATTCGAGCCGCCTGTTTCCACGCCGATTTCACGCATAATTTTCAGCGCAGCATCCCGCATAAACTGGTACTCGCGGTCGGTGAGTGTTTGTGCGGGTGCAACCGTGATGCTGTCTCCCGTGTGAACGCCCATCGGGTCAAAGTTTTCAATGGAACAGATAATCACGCAATTATCCTTTGTATCCCGCATCACTTCTAGCTCGTACTCTTTCCAGCCAATGATGCTTTCTTCCACCAGCACACGCCGCACGGGGCTTGCTTCCAAGCCTGCGCTCAGTTTTTGCTTAAAATCATCCCAATCATACGCAATACCGCCGCCCGTGCCACCCAGCGTGAAGGACGGACGAATGATAAGCGGAAACGTGCCGATAATTTCTGCCTGCTTGATGCCTTCTTCCATCGTATCCACGAAGCCGCCCCGCGCCATTTCCAGCCCGCAGCGTTTCATTGCTTCCAAAAATTCCTCGCGGTCTTCTGCCATGCGGATAGATTCTGGTTTGGAGCCGATAAGTTGAACGCCATATTTTTCCAAAATACCCAAGCGATGCACTTCCAATGCGGCATTGAGAGCGGTCTGCCCGCCGACGGTCGGCAAAATCGCGTCGGGACGCTCTTTGGCGATAATGGCTTCGATGTATTCGGGCGTAATTGGCTCGATGTAGGTAGCATCGGCTATGTCGGGGTCGGTCATAATGGTTGCGGGATTCGAGTTAATCAACATCACGCGCAAACCCTCTTCACGGAGGGCTTTGCAGGCTTGAGTGCCGCTATAATCAAACTCACAGGCTTGCCCGATGACGATAGGACCGGAGCCGATGACGAGAACGCTTTTGATGTCTGGACGTTTGGGCATGGTGTTATTTGGAATAGTGATATTTACAGTGAAGAATCAAAATTTGTTGGTCGCTGACGCTATACACAAGGCGATGTTTATCGGTTATTCTCCGCGACCACGCGCCTTGATAGTCGTGTTTAAGCGGTTCGGGTTTGCCTAAGCCTGTGAATGGATTGCGAGCAATATCGTTAATCAAAGCAATGATTTTCGTATGAATTTGCTTATCCGTTTGAGACCATTCGTTGAATTGAGTGAATGCAATTGGGTCAAATGCGATAGTTCTCATTCCACTCTTCCATAGTGAAGGTAACGAGATTTTCCGGCTGTTCCTTTGCATTACGCATGGCTGTGAGGATTTGCTGGTGCGTCTGAGGCGAAGAGCGCAGATACGTCGTATCATCGCGCTCAATAGCCTCTTCCTGCGATAAAACTGCCGCCACATCTACCTCCGTGCCTTCAGGCAATTCTGGCGCGTACAGTTCGATAAGTCCGCCTTTTTTGACGGTGGCGTGTTGTTTGAGTGCGGTAAGCATACGTTTGAAAAGAAAAATGAAACAACATGAACAATAACGCGCTTGTGCAGCTAGTGAAGATGACGATTAACCAATGCTATTTGAGCCTTCATTTTTTGGCGCATCCGTATTTGCTTGTGAAATACGCAAACGCAATTCTTGGTCGTCGAGCCGCCGCTCCAACGCGCTTACGTGGTCGTGGATGTCCAAAAGACCGTCTTTGATGTCGTCGAGTTCGTGTGCGGGAAGCTGTTGTGCTTGTCCGCGTTGTGGTGAAAGCCAAATTGCCGCTGTGCTGGTTGCCGCGCCAAGTACCGCCATAAGCGGCAAGTAACCAAGTCCAAAATCGCCGTGCGTTATCGCAATAAGCGGAATGGAAATTCCCAATATGCCGCAAGCAATTCCCCAGACACTAGCTGTTGCCGTAGCTCTGGGGTCTTTCGGTTCTTCTTTCTGCGCCATGATTATTCTCCAATTCTCAAAAAAAATAAATTCTTCAAAATAAGGAAACGCCCACCGTCGAAGCATGATGTCATGCTTGGGCAGTGGGCGCACTGATGAGCGAGCATTACGTGATGGTTGTTTGAAATTCATCAATAGCAAAAGTAGCGATTTTTTTAGGGAAATACAACGCCAAGAAGGGCATGAAAAGCAGGTGCGTAGATGCGAGTGATGATGCGGTGTTGGAGAGTTCACTGACCTTGAAAGAAAAAACGCCTGAAGATAAGATTCTGTCTCGCTTGTAGGGAAAACTACTCTGAAGTGTGAAAATCGAAAAACAGGCGGTCGTGTCCTAAAAGTATTGCTTTCGAGTATTGATGCGGTATATGTAGAGCTTTATGACGGCATCGTGCATGACCTCTGACTTTGAGAAGCAAATGGTCTGCCGATTCAGGCGTTTCAAATGCGTCCGAAAATTAAGGTTTTGTCGTTCAATCCGTTGTGTTCCTTTCTTACTCACGCGATGCTTCTCTGGCGGTAACACTTTGTGATAGGACTGCCAGTTATCGGTGTTGTAGCGTCGAATGTCGTAGTTCGCAAACAGCTCTTTGCAGAGGGCTTTGCACGAGGCATCGGTGCGTCGCCCGTTGCAATACGCCAACACCCGCTTGCGCTTGTCATCCCAAGCGTACCACGTCCATCGTTGATGCTCTTTGGAGCGCACAAACGACCAAAACTCATCCAATTCCGCCGTGCGTACCACACGCGCTTTGGGTGCTGGTGAAGTCGGAATAGCATCGGCAGCGCGTTGGATTGCTGCCATGACGCTATCACGATGAATATCCAAGACATCCTCAATATCGCGGATGCCACTATTATGCATGGTCATCCGAACAACCATGCGACGCACTTCTGGCATCCATGCTTTTCTTTGATACTGTCGTTGGAAACTGCGTTTGCAACATTTGCAAGAGTACCGTTGTTGATGGATTTTGCTTTTTCCGTTGCGTTTTATATTTTCGCTGTCGCAGTCAGGACAACGGACGAGAATGATTTCTGTACAAGCCATGTCAGAAAACTACGCCATTTTCCTGACTTTTTTGTGGCTTTTCTTCTTTTCATGCCTGTAAACAGGCTTCATTGCTTCATAGCAACACTTTTAGGACACGACCCACCAATGGTTACAACCAAAATGATTGAAGGTAATTATGTCCACAACCTTATGTCTAGAAAGCTAGTATTGAAGGGGTTTGTGGAATTTTCTACAATATTTTTTCACACAGAAGTACTGGGTCAAAAGAAAGCTGGGACAAAAAGGGGATAAATTTGGGAGCAATTACCGTCCAAAAACAGAAACTCATCAAAAAAGTGCCTCAAAAGGGGGTGAAAAAAGCAGAAAAAAACGGGTAAAAGTACAAAAAAGTAAAAAATTTTGAACAGGTCAAGCGGCAAGAATTGGCGCGGCATTGGTGGTATTTCTACGAGGTAATTTCAAAACTTTTTCGGGTAAATTATAAAAAAGATTTGCATTTGTTGGAAGAAACCCCTAATTTAGCAGTCCGTTTACTTCACGACGGCACACGTTCTTCGACAACGCCTTGCGGCACGGAATCAAAAACTATCTTTTGGATAGTATCATTTTTCGGGTGTTTTTACTGAGCATTACGCTCAACAAACACCAGCAGCAAGAAAACAGCAATCATTCTTTTCGCAACAGATAGCCAAGTTGTGCAAACGGGAAGAATGAGGTTGGAGAGCAGGAGGAAACATGAAGCGTTCTTTGAAAGCAGAAAGCACAAAAAAGAATCAACAAAAAGGTTGATGGTTATACAGTACATAACGTACAGGTAAAGCCCACAACTCA
>RDXM01000007.1 GCA_004292595.1 Candidatus Kapaibacterium sp.
TCCGCGCCTTCAAATATCGCCTATACCCCACAGCCCAACAGCAGACTGCTTTTGCAAAGCATTTTGGCTGTACGCGATGGCTGTATAATTGGGGGCTGAACAAAAAAACGACGGCATACAAACAAACACAAAGAAGTATTTCGCGGTTTGAACTTTCGGCTGAACTACCATCGCTCAAAAAAACCGAAGAAACCGCATGGCTTTCTGAGGTCAATTCGCAATCGCTCCAAGCTGCCCTAGAACATTTGGACAAAGCATATACGCGGTTTTTCCGTGAGAAAAAAGGTTTTCCTGCGTTCAAATCCAAGCACGCAAAAAACTCGTTTTCTGTACCGCAAAACACAAAAGTTTCGTTTGAGAACAAAACGCTCACCTTGCCCAAAATTGGTGCTGTTGAAGCCGTATTCCATCGCACGTTTGAAGGCAAGGTCAAAACCGTAACCGTGAGCAAAACTGCTACGGGCAAGTATTTTGCAAGTGTTCTGGTGGAAACGCTAGAGACCGCACCAACGCTTGTACCGATGGAAGAATCAACAAGCATCGGCATAGATGTTGGCTTGAAAGACTTTGCAACGCTTTCAACGGGCGAAAAAATTGCCAATCCGAAGCATCTCAAAAAGTCTTTGAAACGTCTGAAATACTTGCAATACAAACATTCCAAGAAAGCTAAAGGCGGTAAAAATCGTGAGAAAGCCCGCAAGCGGCTTGCCAAGCGGTACGAAAAAGTAACCAACCAGCGTAATGACTTCCTGCACAAGGTCAGCACTCGCATTGTCCGTGAAAACCAAACGGTCTGTGTGGAAAATCTGAACATTGCGGGAATGATGAAAAACCACAATCTTGCCCAAGCCATTGGGGACGTGAGTTGGTCGAAGTTTTTGACAATGGTAGAATACAAGTGTGCATGGTCGGGCAAAAACTTCGTGCAAATCGGACGCTTTGAGCCATCAAGCAAGCAGTGTTCCTGCGGCAAGCGGAATGATGCACTCACACTATCCGATAGAACATGGCGTTGCGAGTGTGGTCGTGAGCATGACCGCGATATATTGGCTGCGTGTAACATCAAAGCCTTTGGGTTGAAAAATATGAGCATAACGCTCAGTGTAGGACTGGAAGAGTCCGAAACAACGCTTGGGGAGTCTGCTACCACTAGGGGCGACGCTGAACCAAGAAGCCCCCGCCTTTAGGCGTGGGGTACTTCACTTTTTCCGACTTCATATTTCAGCCCTCAGATTTCATCCTTTCTTACTCGTACCGAAGTGCATCAACGGGGTCAAGGCGTGAAGCACGCATCGCTGGTATCATTCCCGCAAGAATGCCGACGAAAATAGAAACGACGGTGGCAATAATGAGCAAGTTCACGGGAATATACGGCGAAAGGAAAGTTGCCCATTCCATGCGGGTTATGCCGAACATCACGACGGCGCAGAGGACGAAGGCAATTACTGCGCCCATGAAACAGAGCGCAGAGGCTTCCACGAGAAATTGGAATAGAATTGAGCGACGACGCGCCCCCAGAGCCTTGCGGATGCCGATTTCCTTCGTGCGCTCGGTTACCGACACAAACATAATGTTCATAATGCCGATAATACCAACAAGGAAGGAAAGCATCGTTAAGCCAAGTCCCACAGCCCAGACACCAAGACGGATATTAGCGATATTATCCCGAAAGGCTTGCGATTCATTCACCGCAAAATTCTCCTCTTCACTCGGCTCCAAGCGGCGTATTTGGCGCATATGCCCGACGGCTTCGAGCTTTACGTTCTCAACATTTTCCTCGCCGCCAGCTTTGATGGCAACCGAAATACTTTTCATTTTATTTGTGGTGCCGTAGAGATTCAAAAAGCCTTTGAGCGGGATGATAATTTGATTGTCAATCCAGGGCGGCGCGAACATTGAGCCTTGTTTCTCAATTTTACCAATCACCGTGAAGGTAATTCCTTTAATTTTAATCGTTTGCCCAATCGGGTCAATGTTTTCGCCAAAGACATTTTTCACAATATCATTCCCAACAACCGCGACGTTTGCGCCATAGTTATCCTCCACAGGCGAGAAAAAACGTCCTGTTTTGATAACACCTGCCGCAATATCCGCATAAACACTATTTGCACCGACAATCGTGATACCATTATAATTCTGATTGCCGTACTTGATGTTTGATTGCCACTTGCGCCCAATAACGGAGACGGCTTCGGCAGTTTGCATCCGATTCATCAGCTCTTCGCATTGGCGAATGGTGATATCGGGTCTGCCCATGGTCTCGCGCCAGGACTTGCGTCCAGCCCAATCGAACTTATCAATGTAGATAACATCCGTGCCGAGCGTGGCAATCGCGCTCTCGAAGGCATTGTCCAAGCCCTGCAAGAACCAGCCCATGAAAATAACGAACGCAATGCCAATAACCACACCGAGCGATGTCAGCCCAGAGCGGAGTTTATTGGAGCGAATAGCACTGAAGGCGATTTTCATGCCTTCGATGAGTTGTTGGAACATGATTTTCTTTTGTTTTGGTGGCACAGACATTCTTGTCTGTGAGTTCTGATGCGGTTTTCAGGCGACGAACACAGACAAGAATGTCCGTGCCACTCCTGATTGTAGGCGTTATTTTTCAGCACTAATGCTCTTCGGTCGAGATTTCTTCTTGCTTGCGCAATTCCGACACATAGTTTTCGTTGATAATATCCGATTCAATCAAACCGTCACGGACACGAATAACGCGGTGAGCGTGAGCGGCAATGTCTGGCTCGTGCGTTACCACGATAATCGTGTTGCCTTTTTCCCAGAGTTCTTCAAACATCCGCATTACCTCGTCGCCCGTCTTGGAATCAAGGTTTCCTGTGGGTTCGTCGGCGAGGATGATGGAGGGGTCGTTCACAAGCGCACGGGCAATCGCCACGCGCTGACGCTGACCGCCAGAAAGCTCATTCGGTTTGTGTCCCATGCGATGCTCCAATCCGACATTCAGCAAGGCTTTTTCCGCTTTTTCGCGGCGCATTTCTGCCGAATAGCCCGCATAGACAAGCGGTAATTCCACGTTTTGCAAGGTGGAATAGCGCGGCAAAAGATTGAAGGTTTGGAACACAAAACCGATTTCTTTGTTACGAATATCGGCAAGTTCGTTGTCGTCCATATCGCTGACAATGTTGCCATTCAGCGTATATGAGCCTTTAGAAGGGGTGTCCAAACAGCCCAGAATGTTCATCAGGGTTGATTTACCAGACCCCGACGGACCCATAATCGCAACATATTCGTTCTTACGAATCGTCATGGATACATCCTTCAAGGCATGGACTTGTTCTTCGCCCATGACGTAGGTTTTGGCAATGTTCTGAATGTCAATGAGGACGGCTTGTTCAGTATTTTCAGAGTTCATAGTATTATGAAAATGTACGTTCTGTTCGTTGGGGTTGAGTAGCCTACACACCAGCATTGACAAGCGTTTCACGATAAAGAGCGATCGCTTCTTTAATGTTGTAGAAGGCTTCAAGAAATGTATCGCCTTGTGATTGGCAACCTTGCAATTCGGGACAATACGCATAAAAACCATGCGTGTCTTTTTCAATAACTATGCTTGTTTTGAGAATCATATCGTGGAGCTTTTTAATGGAGGCTACTTTTTACTCGGCTTTTTCTTGCTGACGGTATCAATTTTAATCAGCGCACCGTCTTCAAGTTCGCGGCTGATAGCGCGGAAATTCCCGCTTACAACGGTCTGCCCTTCCTTCACGCCATTCGTGATTTCGATATAGCCACCGTCGCTGATGCCCGTTTCCACTTGCACCATTTTCGCTTTTTCGCCTTCCTTCAAGAAGACCACCGAAGGCAGCTTTTGTGCGCCCGAAGCGGGTTTTTTCTTCTCCATGTTTTGCGCTTGTGCGGGATTTGGCTCTTCTTTGTCGTCTTTCTTTTCTTCTGGCTTGCGAATGGTGACCGACTGAAGCGGCACGGCAACAGCATTAGAGCGGGTTTCGGTTTCAATGTCCACATCGCAACTCATTCCTGGACGAAGGCGAGCATCGGTATCAATGAGGCGAATTTTAATTGCAAAATTCACAACTTCTTCCTGCGTACCTGTTGCAGCGCGTTTTGCGGAATTGCTGATTTGATAGACATAGCCGCGAAATACACGATTCGGGAAAGCATCAATGCGGATGCGGGTTGTATCGCCCACAGAAATCATTACTACGTCGTTTTCATCCACATCTACTTCAGCGTTCATCGTGCTGAGGTCAGCGACTTGCATAATCTCTGTGCCTTGAAACTGCGCTGTTCCCAGCACTTTTTCGCCTTTTTCAACGGGCATTGCAACGACAATACCGTCGCTTGGCGCGTAAATCGTCGTGCGACCGCTTGTAACACTAGATTGGCGCACAACAGCCTGTGAGCGTTCATAATCCTTCTGGCTGCCTTCCAAGCGGGCTTGTGCGCTGTTGAAGGCGGCTTGTGCTTGGTCGAACTCGCTCTTAGAAGCGTACTGCTTTTCGTACAAGCCTTTGATGCGCTCAAAATCAAGGCGCGAGCGTTCCACATCAGCGCGAACCGTGCTTATTTGCGAGCGCGACGACTCCGAAGCGTAGCGAGCCTGCTCCAACTGCGCTTGCACAAGGTCGGGCTGAATTTTCGCCAAAAACTGTCCCTTGCGCACGGTATCGCCTTCTTTCACGGGCAAGGTGATAATTTCTCCGCTCACTTCCGACGAAATTTTTACCAGCACTTCGGGCTGAATTTTCCCTGTCGCCGAAACTGTCTGCGTGATGGATTTCCGCCCAATCTGCTCGACCGTTACTTCGATAGCTTTTTCGCGTTTGCCCATCATGTACGCAGCCACGCTGCCGCCGAGCAAAAGTACGCCGATAATCGCTAAAATAATGTTCCGTTTTTTGTTATTCTTTTTCGCCATGACGTTTGTTCAAAAGTGTTGAGTTTTAAGTGTTGAGTTTTAAGTTCTCTTCGAGTATTGACGCGCTTTTCCGACTTTTTGCCCTTTGAGCATTATGCTCAACCTTTATCCCTTTGCCTTTCTCTTACTCATCCAACGTGCCAAGGGCAAATTTCATTTGATATTGTGCGCCGAGATAGTTGTAGAGCGCAGTGATGCGGTTGATTTTCGCTGTTGCGAGGTTTGCATTTGCGGTCGTAAGGTCGAGAATATTCGCCGCGCCAACTTTGAAGCGTTCTTCAGCCGCATCGAAGTTTTGTTGTGCCGCTTTGAGTGCGCGGGCGGTGATGTCAAGGTTTTTCTCAGAAGTATTGAGTTGGATAAAACCATTCTGAACATCAGAAGCGATGCGCTGTTCGGCTTGACGCTTTTGTGCTTCGATTTGCGATACTTGTGCGCGGGCGCGTTGATTGCTTGCGTCGCGGTCGAAGCCGTCGAAGAGAAGATACCGAAAATTTATGCCCAGTGATTGGCTTCCGTACTGAAAATTTCCGACAGCAGGGCTGTTCCAGTTGTAGCCTGCGCTGGCGTTCACCGTCGGCAACCATGCGGCATTCGCCACGGCAATTCCGGCATTCGCAGCATCAAGCGAGGCTTTGGAGGCAGCAAAATCGGCACGTTTTTCGAGGGCGGATGAAAATGCTTTGCTAAAATCCCCGACCGTTGCGCGGAAGGCTTGCATATCGCTTGGCGTAAGCGTTTGTGGTGTGGCAAGGTCGGCAAAATCAGCCGCCGCACCAGGATTCAAGCCCAGCGTGGAGAGAAGCGTTCCTTTTGCTAATTCCACATCGTTTTCTGCTTGCACAACCGCCAATTCACGGTTGGCAAGGTCGGCTTCTTGGGTGAACACCGTCGCAATCGGAATCACACCCGCCTCAAACTGCGCACGAATGCGTTCAAGTTGTTTTTTGCCAATCGTAAAATCTTCCTGACGAACACGCAATATCTGCTTTACCCGCATAACAGCAAGATACTGGCTGCGAACGCTGGCAAGAATACGCCGCCGCGTTTGGGAAAGCGTGTAATCGGAAGCACTTTGGCTGGCTTGAGCCTGAGCGTACACGTTTTCGCGTTGGAAGCCGTTGAAAACTGTATAATTCAGATTGGCATTGAGAGCAAAATTATTCCGAAAAATTTCAGGATTGTAAAACGGCGTAAAAGCAAGTTCTACTTGCTTTGTATCAGGGTTTTGACGCGGAAAGATATTCAGCGTCGTATCATTCAGTCCGCGATTATATCCGCCGTTAATGCTCAATGTTGGTAGAAAGCTCGCAAAGGCAGATTTTGTGCGCCCTGCCGCTTCTTGAAATTGCCCCGATGCAGCCAGAATTTCTGGGTTATCGCCTAGCGCAAACTTCAGGCATTCTTCCAGCGTGAAGGTGCGGATGTTGTTGCCAGGAGTTGCGGCGTTTTGCAGTGCGGCAGTTTGTGCGGGCGTTGTTCCTTGTGCAAGAGCTGGTGCGCTTCCAAGCGCAAGACTAACGAGCGCAGACCCCATCACAAATCGCAAGCAAAAGGTATGCAATAGTTTCATATACAAATTCCAAAAAAAATCAAAAACAGCGTTATTTGTTTCTCTCCTTCATACAACGCATGAAGAATCGTTTTGTTTCACGCGAAAGGACGCGCACAAGCAGAAAAATTCCGTGTTTTTACAGGGCATGAGGTTTTATCCCAATTCCCTGAACACAAGAATTTATCAGCCGTTCACGATTGCAGGACAAAGATAGGCACTAACCCAAGGTGAGAGTCAAGAAGTTTTTGCAGAAAGGTACGGAATATTTGAGAATCGAAGGTTGTGGACAGTCATTTGTTAAAGATGCTCCGACAAGCTCAGCATGAGGATTCAAGCGGCTTTTACCCTGAGCTTGTCGAAGGGTTTGGTTGAATCTTTTTACATCGACAACTTTAGTGTAAATATCGCTCTTTTATCACGTTGCGGTGGTGGGTTTCATGCCCAACAATAAGGTATGCTAAAGTACGCACAGACACTGTGCTATTGCTTGCGCTGCCCGTTGCGCGAAGCATTTCGGGGGTAAAAGTGCGAAAGAGCGCAATAGAAGCCGCACGAACAGTAGCAAGCTCAGACAAAAGGCTCTCTACCTCGCGTTCAGAAGCCCCAGAAACGGGAACATAGCTGTTTTCATCGAAGCCCGAAAGCGGCGTGGAATCTTGTCGCGCAAAGCGAAGGGCGCGATAAGCAAAAATGCGCTCGGCATCGGAAATATGGAGCAGAATTTCCTTGATATTCCACTTTCCTTCAGCGTAGCGAAAGAGCAGGTTATCCTCGCTCAAACTCCTGACCAATGCTTGTGTTTCTTCCAGCGATCGCTGAAATTCTTCGAGCAGATACTCTCCCTGTACCAAATCTATGTATCGGGCATGATAGGGCGCGTGTTCACTCGCCAATGGGCGCTCAAAACGAATGCTCATAATTGTTGCTCCTTGCTAATGTTGTATTGACATTTTTACTGGTGAATCACCCCACGCCTAAAGGCGGGGGCTTCTTGGTTCAACGTCGCCCCTCGTGGTAGCAGACTCCCCAAGCGTTAGTTCGGGCAATTCCTGCCCTA
>RDXM01000107.1 GCA_004292595.1 Candidatus Kapaibacterium sp.
TTTTAAAGAATCTCTATTGACTACCATTTGCACCGATGACGATTGCGCTATATCGCGCCGCGCCCTGCGTTCAAAGCAACGCAGACCGCGACCGCTCAGTCGGCAATCGTGGTGCTTTCATCCCACGGCTAAAGCGCGTGGGCTTTCCCGCACTAATTATCGTAAAGTATTATTGTGGCTTTTCATGCCGTTGCAACGCCGCGCCAACAAACCCAACAAAAAGCGGATGCCCACCGACAGCAACCGACTTAAATTCTGGATGAAACTGGCAGCCCACAAACCACGGGTGGTCTGGCAATTCAACCATTTCCACCAAGCGTCCGTCGGGCGAAACGCCGCTAATTATCAAGCCGCTTGCTTCCAATTCTGCGCGAAAATCGTTGTTAAATTCGTACCGATGCCGATGCCGCTCGCGGATAATCTGCGATTTGTACGCCTCCAGCGACTTTGTGCCTTCCTTCAACACGCACGGATACGAGCCAAGGCGCATCGTTCCGCCCTTGTTGGTGATGCCGCGCTGGTCGGGCATGAGGTCAATCACATTATTTTTCACTTTCTTAAATTCTGCCGAATTTGCACCCGCAAAGCCCGCCACATTCCGCGCAAATTCTATCACCGCACACTGCATTCCCAAGCAAATTCCAAAAAAAGGAATCCCGCGCTCGCGGACTTGCTGAATTGCCAAAATTTTCCCTTCAATTCCGCGCGAACCAAAGCCCGGAGCCACGATAATCCCGTCAGTGTCCTCAAGTGCGTTCATTGCCTCTTCGGCGGTGGTGATTTTTTCGGAATCAATGTACTTCACCGTAACGCGAGCATTATTCACGGCTCCAGCGTGAGTGAGTGCCTCCAAAATACTTTTGTATGCGTCTTGGTGCTGGACGTATTTGCCCACAAAGCCAATGGTAACGGCAGATTTGGGCTTTTTTACGCGCTGGACAAATTTCGTCCAATCATTCAAGGTAGGCTTCTGTGTGCGGCTGATGTTGAGCTTTTTGACGACCGTATCGTCCAATTTTGCTTTTGCGTACAGCATTGGCACTTCGTAAATTGTCTCGGCATCAAGCGCGAGAACGACGGAATCTTCATCCACATTGCAGAACAGCGCGATTTTCGATTTTATATCTTTTTCCAAATCTTCTTCGCAACGGCACACTAAAATATCAGGCTGAATCCCATATTCCATCAGCATTCGGACTGAGTGCTGCGTGGGTTTGGTCTTAAATTCGCCAGCTGACTTGATAAACGGCACGTAGGTAAGATGAATAAAAAGCGCGTTGGTGCGTCCTTTCTCCAAGCCCAGTTGTCGTGCGGCTTCTAGGAAAGGCATGGATTCAATATCGCCAACGGTTCCGCCCAATTCAATCAGCACAATATCAAATTTTTTCTCGAAACTTACCATCCGATTCTTAATTTCATCGGTAATGTGCGGCACAACCTGCACTGTTTTGCCCAAGTATTTGCCTTGTCGCTCGCGCTGAATCACCTCGAAATAAATTTGCCCCGTGCTGATGCTGTTGCTGCGCGTAACCGGAGCCTGCACGAAGCGTTCATAATGCCCCAAATCAAGGTCGGTTTCCGCACCATCATCGGTAACATAGACTTCGCCGTGCTGGTAGGGATTCATTGTGCCTGGATCAACGTTGATGTACGGGTCGAATTTCATTATCGTCACCGATAAGCCCCGCTCTTTGAGCAATAAGCCCAGCGATGCCGATGTGATGCCCTTTCCAAGTGACGATAGTACGCCGCCCGTGATGAAAATATATTTTGTTTTGGTAACCGCTTTAGGAGTGGTTTTGCTAACGCTTCGCGCCATGACGAAATCCTTATGTTAAATCTGTTGAAAGGAAAGACAGATAGTCAAACACAAGGGCGTAAAAATAGCATTTTTTTTGGTTTCAGAAAGGAAGAATTCCCAGCGAGGCGTGGTAAAATATTTACCAGTGCTAAAAAGGCGCATTTTCCCTCGCTGGATGTTTTTACACAAAATATTTTTTCCTATATTTGTATAAACACACGTAGAGAAAACGAAGCGTTTTTATTTCCACTTGAACCACTTTCCAGTCGCTTTAT
The DNA here is from genome assembly GCA_004292595.1 of Candidatus Kapaibacterium sp. Classification (GTDB taxonomy): domain Bacteria; phylum Bacteroidota; class Ignavibacteria; order Kapaibacteriales; family UBA4661; genus PH2015. The sequence goes on from RDXM01000107.1 coordinate 2,077, forward strand.
GAATACTTCCATGAATACTTCTTTTCGCTCACAGCAAGTGCTTGTTGCGCTTGTCTGTATCACGCTTTTCGGCGGCTTTTTGCAATCATGCACTCCCGTCGAAACAAACGTACAGCCACCCACCATTACCAAAACAGGAAGCATTGTCGAGGTAAAAAACCTGAACGCAAGCTCGGAAGACCGCTTCACGCTGTTCAATCTTCGCACAGGTGCAATCGTTCAAAATCGTGATTCTGCCACAAGCACGTGGGATGTTGGCTTTCGCAAAACCAGCATTATCGTCAATGGCGGGGCAATTCGCACGGGCAAAGGCGCGGGACTCCGCCTCACCGAACAAGCATTTGAGACGCTTCGCACGATTCCCACAACAGGCTTCCGCACCGACGAGAGCGAAGAGAATCTCGCTTTTACGCCGCGCACAGGGCAAAGTTGGTATATTTACGATGCAACGGTCATTCGCCCGATTGAAAACGTCTGCCTTGTGGTGCGCTGCGCCGACGGGCAGACTGTTGCCAAAATCCAAATTCTCAGTTATTACAAAGATGCCGTCCAACCTGATGCCCTCGCAACGACACGCTTCTACACCTTTCGCTATCAACTTACCGCCAGCAATCCTCGTGCATTTGACTAACGCCTTTTTCTTGAGCATTGTTAGGACTCTCGTAGGACTCTCGTAGGACTTTCGCACAATGTGCTTTTGAAGCTCACAGACAGGAATGTCTGTGCCACCAAAGCCAGTATTTATCAGTTTTGTAGTGGCACAGGCATTCTTTCCTGTGAGGTGTGCGAAAGTCCTAATTGTGTAGAATCGAAACTTTTTCTATTATGCGCTGGCGATGTACGCACGAACACATACCACACTTCACTTGCGCATTCTCATGAACACACGCTCAGAAACCCCACCAACACAAGGCTTTCGCCGTGAACTCGGCTTGCTTTCTTCCACAATGATTGTCGTTGGCTCAATGGTGGGTTCGGGAATTTTTATTGTGAGTGCCGATATTGCTCGCACGGTTGGCTCGCCAGCAATGCTGTTGGGTGTGTGGCTGGCGACAGGCATTATGACGCTCATTGCCGCTCTCAGCTACGGCGAACTTGCTGGAATGATGCCCGAAGCGGGCGGGCAATACGTCTATTTGCGCGAAGCATACAATCCCCTGACGGGCTTTTTGTACGGTTGGACGCTCTTTATGGTGATTCAAACTGGCACGATTGCTGCCGTTGCCGTCGCGTTTGCAAAATTCTCGGCGGTGCTTTTTCCTGCGCTCAGTCCGAAAAATATCTTGTTTTCGCTTGGTAGTTTTTCTGTTTCGGCGGCACAGATATTTGCTATTGCGAGCATTATCTTTCTTACAGCCCTGAATTTACGCGGTGTTCGTGGTGGACGCTTGGTGCAAAATGTCTTCACGGGCGCAAAGGTGCTGGGTTTGGCGGGATTAATTTTTGCTGGACTGATTTGGGGACGCAATGAACTTGCCCTCATGCACAATACCGCAGACCTTTGGCAACACGCATGGACACACGTAGAAAGCGGTACAATCACAAGCATAGAGCCGCTTGCGGGTTGGTCTCTTCTGGCGGCAATGGGCGTGGCAATGGTTGGCTCGGTCTTTTCCAGCGATGCGTGGAATAACATCACCTTTGCTTCTGCCGAAGTGGTGAACCCAAAACGCACAATTCCGCTCAGTTTATTTATCGGTACAATGCTGGTAACGGCTCTGTATCTGGTGGCGAATGTGTCGTATCTGGTTACCTTGCCGCTTGTGGGCGACCCCACTGCTGGCACTGCACTCCAGCGCGGCATACAGTTTGCCGCCGAAGACAGAGTCGGCGTAGCGGCGGCTTCGGTGATTTTTGGCAATTCAGCCGCAAGTATTATGGCGGTTCTCATCATGCTCTCCACCTTCGGTTGCAACAATGGTCTTATCCTTGCCGGAGCGCGTGTTTACTACGCGATGAGCCGCGACGGTCTCTTTTTTGAGCGAGCTGGACTGCTGAACGAGCGGGGCGTACCAGCATTTGCGCTGGTTATTCAAGCGGTCTGGGCGAGTTTGCTGTGTTTGTCTGGCACATATGGCGATTTGCTTGATTACGTCGTGTTTGCAATTCTCATTTTTTACATTCTCACCATTGCGGGAATTTTCGTGCTTCGCAGAAAGCGTCCCAACGCAGAACGACCCATTAAAGCCTTTGCCTACCCAATTCTTCCTGCTGTGTATATCCTCATGGCATTGGCAATGTGTATAGATTTGCTTATTTTTAAGCCGCGTTTCACCTACCCAGGACTAGCGTTGGTTCTCTCTGGTATTCCTGTGTATTTTCTCTGGAAACGCGCACGGTAACGCCCTTGGACAAGCACTTCACGCTTTGGTTTGCACTATGATTCACTGCACCACTAAATATTCAATTTTGATATTCAATTTTTTATTTTTCTTTCCCTCAGCATGACTTCACCCCTTACATACACAACACTTCCGAATGGACTTCGCGTCGTTGTGATTCCCCGCATGAATGCTCCCGTTGTTTCGGTTGCTGTTACCTACAAGGTTGGTTCATACTCTGAACAGCCCGTGAACACTGGTTTTGCGCACCTTTTTGAACATCTGATGTTTGAAGGCTCGGAAAACGTTGCGCATGGAATGTTCGATAGATACTGCTCCGAAGCAGGCGGCGACAACAACGCCTACACGACCTTCGATAAAACAACATACTATATGTCGTTGCCAGCACATCAGATAGAGCTTGGTTTGTGGCTCGAAGCCGACCGTATGGCAGCGTTCGGCATTGACGAAGAAGCCTTGCAGGTACAGAAAAATGTTGTGCTGGAGGAAATCAATCAGAACGTAGAAAACTCGCCCTACGGCACATATTCGCGGGTATTAGCGCGGGCGGCGTTCAGCAATGAAGCGGGGTATAGCTGGGAAGTCTATGGCAATCCCAAGCACGTAGCAGCTTCCACGCTTCAGGATGTGCGAGATTTTTTCTCCACCTTCTACCGTCCCGATAACGCTTGCCTCGTGGTCTGCGGTGCAGTCGAAACCCAAGAAGCACTGCGCCTTGCAGAAAAGCATTTTGGGAGAATCACGCCACAAGGCGCAGTGCCACAGGAAAAGAATTTTGCACAGGAATATCGCAAAGGAAAAAGCTACGAGCGTGTAACGGACACGGTTGCAGCCGATTCGCTTTTTTGCTCCTACCACTTCGACGGCTATATGCAGGAGCGCGATGTCCACACGGCGGATGTGCTGTGCAGCATTATTTCGGATGGTATGAGTTCTCGTTTGTACAAAAAATTGGTGTACGATGAGCAAATTGCCAGCGAAGTAAATGCCTACGTGGACGACCGCCGCTTTGCCAGTCTTTTCACGATGTATGCGATTGCCAATGGCAAGGAATATAGCTGCGATGCGCTCTACACGTCATGGCACGCCGTGATGCGCGACATCGCACAGAATGGCGTAAGCGAGCGAGAACTCACCAAAGCCAAAAACCGCATACAAACACGCATTGCCCGAACAATGCAGCGTGTATCAGGCATTGCGGACGAAGCAGCACACCAAGCCTTGTTTTTCAACGCACCAGAGCGCGTCTTTACCCTTGCCACCGAATATTCCAGCATTGATGCTGCTCGTGTGCATGAGTTCGCCCAGCGCATTTTCACGACCGATAACGAAGTGCGGATAGATTTTGTGCCAAAAGAATGACAAAAGCAGGACTTCCGCACTCCGATATACTCGTTTGCGAAAGTTCTCCATTTCTACTTTTTGCTTGCCTTTCCACCACACCACCATTTATGCTGTTTCTCAACCGTCATCGTTGCTCAACTACGGCACAAATACTGAGTTTTACACCAAACCTTTTTCTTGGGATTCTCTCTGCTGTGTGCGTACTCTTGGTTGCCCTTTCTGCACGTGCGCAAGCACCCGACACGCTCCGTATTCCGTTCAATCGTAGTGAAATCACGCAGTCCAGCATCATCCTTCGCCAAGACGCGCTCTATCGCTGGACAGTGCGCGGGCGGGCGCAAGTAGGCGTGTTTGGGCAATCCTCTCTCACTGCCGATGCTCGCTTTGCCACAAATAATCTCGGACTTCCGCAGCTTCCCGTGCAGCCCACGCGCCTTCCGCTCGACGAAAATACAGCAGTACAGCCGCTCTGTACCTCGCTTCAAGAAACATCGCCCGCAAGTTCGCCGTGCAATATTTACTTTTTGACGAATGCTCGGCGCGGTGCATCAAATCTCGCGCTCGACCCCGCATTCCGCCTCACCGATGCCGCACAAATGAAGCAATACGCCTTTCGTCCCGATGACGACACCTTTCGCGCAAGCTCGGTCTATCAAGCAATCGTGCGGGGTGCAAACGATTTCGTGAAAGCATTATTTGTTGATGGCTTTGGGTTTCCGAATAATCGCAGCTACATGGACAATCCCTCAGACACCGCACTGGTGCTTACGATTGAGCGCCTCAGCCCTGAGTTGCTCCTTACCGCCGAACCCAATTTCAACATCACCGGACGGCTTCCCGTGCGGGTTCTGAACGATATTTCACCAGCAAGTACCTTCCGTGATACAACGATTGATTTCGGCTCGGTGCAAGTAAATACGCCACCCGTGCAAACGCGGCGCATTGTCCTGCGCAATCGCGGTGCGGAAGCACTTCGCATTCTGCGCATCGAAGCACCGATGCTGAATCCAGCCTTTACGGTGGTAAGTTCGGCAGGTGCGCTCGGTAATCCGATATTGCTGGGTGCAATGAGCGATTCCATCACGCTTTCTTGTACGTTTTTTGCCCGCGAAGCGCGTGAATACACGCAGGAAATCCGCATTATCACGAATGACCCTGCGAATCCGATATTTACCCTGCGTTTGCAAGGCAAGGGCGCGAGCGGCACACTCAGCCCCGTTCAGCCAATGGATTTTGGGAATGTGTATGTAGGAACAACTTCGCCAGTACTGACGCGGGCATTTTCTCGAACAAATTTTCTTGAGGCATTTGCGATTGATTCTGTGCAGCTTCCCGACCCGTCGTCAGGCTTTACGGTGATAGGTCTTGCGCCACAGTCGTATCCCGTTGGTCCAGACCCCCGTTTTACGCCCAGCGCATCGTTCTCTCCCAAAAATATTGGCGATGTTGCTGATTCCGCCGTGCTGCGCGGAAACAACCTCGTTGATTACAAAATTTTCCTCACAGGACGCGGCGTGCGTGCAGATTTTACCTTTCTACGTCAAGGAACTCCGCTTGTCGAGCGGGTTCTGGACTTCGGCACCCACGTCTCTGGCGCGAGCAGCACACAGACTATTACCATTCAAAACACAGGCAATCTTCCCCTGAACATCGCAGTAAATCTTACTTCCAGCACCAATAGTCGCCCAAGCGATGTAGGTGAATTTTCGATTGTCAGTGCGCCAAATGCGCTTGGCGAAATAACGGGAACAACGCAAAATTTTATTCTCCGCTATACCGCAAATCCGCAAAATCCCGACGGGCGCAAAGAGGCTGTCTTTGAAATAAATATCCGCGACGGTAATAACGGTGCGGCTCTCACGCCACAACGTTTCACGCTTGTTGCGCGGCGGCTGCCAAATGTGATTACGCCGAGCCGCACCGATGTTCGCTTCGACAGCGTGTACGTCGGCAGCGAGGCGCGTGATACTATTCTTGTGAGCAATACATCGCGGTTTCTAGGAACAATTCTTCGGCAAGCCCCGCCACGTCTGCCTTTTAACGCAGATACGGTGCGCTCTCCACGCACGTTTCTTCCAGCAAATTCCGCCGTTGTCAATCTCACCTTTGCGCCAACACGAATCGGTATGCACGAGGACTCGCTTACTCTGGCAAGCCGCGTAGATTCTACGGGGGCGCAGGAAATTTCGCGTGTGGCTGTGCGCGGTGTGGGTGTACGCCAGCAATGTCCTCTTATTCGCCTCACCTCCGACAGCAGCGCAAACACGAATACGACCATCAACACCGTATCAACGCTCGTGAATGGCAAAACACGCACCTACACGGCGGATATTGGCTGTGTGCGCGTTGGCGAGCGCAGAGATATACGCTGTTTCTTTCGGAATGATGGGAATATTCCGTTTCGAGCCTTCGACCGATTTGTACGCCTCGAACCCGCACAAACACGTGATTTCTCGGTTGTTAATCCCTTTCAGATAGTGCGTTCTCTTTTGCCCAATGAACAAGATAACTCGTTACAAATACGCTTCACGCCAACTGTGCGCGGACCACAGGAGATGCACTATACGATTCGGAGCGATATTCGGCAAAATATTGGCGGACGAGTCCGCGTCCCGACTGCGCCAGACAGCACCGATGACATTACCATCATCATTCGCGGTGAAGGCATTACACCGAGCATTGAGGCAGCGCAAAGTGTCGATTTTGGCGAAGTAACATTCGATGCGACGGGCGGAACTGGGTGCAATTCGACCCAGCGAGCAATTCCCTTTACGAACTCCAGCGCGATTGCCTGTGGCACCTTTACGCGGCTCTCCAATCCGCGCCTTGCAAATGCCAATGCTACACCGTTTAGCATTCGTTCTGGCTCGACAGACCTCATCGTGCGCACAGGCAGTTCGGCGGGAACGATTCAGGTAGAATTTAAGCCTACCCGACAAGGCGATTTTCAAGATGAATTGATTGTCAATACCGACGCGCCTCCGCCACGCGATGTCCTGCGCATTCGCCTTACGGGGCGTTCTATTCCTTTGCCAAATGTGGTGATGAGCATTGCCAGCAATCACACCGCACGACCGGGAAGTCTCATCAGCATACCAGTTCTGGTAACCGCCTCTACCATTGGCAACATCAACGCGAATGTGGGTGCGCTCCGCCTGACTAACCGTGCGGAGTTTCAGCTAAAGTATAATCGCACCTTACTCGAATTTGATGGCGTGAATACCGACGGAACAGCATCGGCGGGCGGGCGCGATTCCGTGAGAGTAGATACAAGCAATCGGCGAGAACCAACCGTATTTGTCAGAATTTCTGCGCCGCAAAATGAGAACTTTCGTCCCACCGAAACGCTTGTTAATCTCAGGTTTCGAGCATATTTAGGGAATGACACGGCAACAGTTCTGACGCTCTCGGGCGTGAGTTTTGGCGAGCCACTGTGTCCTAAAATCAACTTTCGCAAAGAGGCAGATGTGCGGCATGGGCGATTTCAGCTTGATGGCGTGTGCGATTTAGTGTGGAAAGCAGCACTGATGACGCAAAAACCGCTCGTAATGGCAGACGTTTCGCCGAATCCGATTGTCGGTGGGCAAGGAAAAATGAGATTCTTGGTCAATGAAGCAGCAACGATTACAATTACGATGCGCGACGCGCTGGGCGTGAACTCAGTGCGAACACTTGTGCAGGAACGCAGTGTTGATGCGGGTTTGTACGAAGAAACGCTGCCGTTGGAAAACCTGCCGACAGGAATATATTTCTGCGAAATTCTCGCTATTGCGGCAACAACAAACAGCGTGTACCGCGAAGTCAAGAAATTTGTGGTCGTAAAATGAGGAAACTTTGAAGTGCTTCAACGCAAGATTCCGTCTGGCTTTGAAGCCTGTTTTTTTGTTTTTGCACTTTCGAGGCTCTTCCCTTGTACACCTGATACAACAAGCTCTCCAAGCGTTTTTTGTTTCAAGGTCGGTGAAAGTCTGCACGTGATTCCGCACCTGATTTTTTTTACCCAAAGCGTCCTGTTACATAATCTTCAGTTTCTTTTTTACCAGGATTGGTGAAGATTTTGCGGGTTTTGTCGTATTCAATCAAATATCCCATGTAAAAGAATGCGGTATATTCGCTTACTCGCGCTGCCTGCTGCATACTGTGTGTTACGATGACGATGGTAAACTGATTTTTCAATTCCAAAATCAATTCCTCAATTTTCGCCGTCGAAATGGGGTCGAGCGCGGAACACGGCTCGTCCATGAGCAAGATTTGCGGATTCACTGCGATTGCCCGCGCGATGCACAAACGCTGTTGTTGTCCGCCAGAAAGCCCCATCGCGGAACTCTCCATGCGGTCGCGGACTTCCTCGAAGAGAGCAGCTTTTTTCAGGCTTGATTCTACAATGTGGTCAAGTTCGGCGCGGTCGGTAATGCCATTCAAGCGCGGACCAAAGGCAATATTTTCGTAGATAGACTTCGGGAACGGCGTGGATTTTTGAAAGACCATGCCCACGCGCTTGCGTAATTCTACTACATCCACGCTGCTATCGTAAATGTTCACTTCGTCAATCCCCAATTCCCCTGTAATGCGGATGTTCGGCACAAGGTCGTTCATGCGATTGATGGTGCGCAAGAACGTGGATTTACCGCAGCCAGACGGACCAATAAATGCGGTTACTTCTTTTTCGTACAAGTCTATTGCGACGTTGTGCAATGCCTTTTTCGCGCCGTAATACACTGATAAATCTTGCGCTTTGATTTTTATTTGGGGTGTTTTTTTGGACATACCGAAAACTCGTTATTCCTGAATTGTACAAAAGATGATGGTGATGATTTTCGCGCTACATTTACACACTACATTTACGCACTACATTTACGCACTGACAAAGCCCCGTGAGCGCATAAAACCTTGCATTGACCGAATGCCAAGCATAAAAAGTGGTGCAAGCACAAGTCCTGCCAACACGTCCACCGCATGATGATAGCGCAAATATACGGTTGAAAGGAGAATACCCGCACAAATACTTGCGACCAGCCACCGATACCGCGAGCGAAAACGAAATGCGCATACGATATTTACGACCGCAGCAATCGTGTGTCCACTTGGCATACAGTTGCGGTGCGCCGTCAGATGCGGAAGCGACGTGCCTGCGCCAGAGCCGTTATTGATAATCATGCGAATCGTCTCGGTAAAGAAAATGCCCGGAAGCTCAGTATTGGTGCGGGCAAAGTCGTGGACGGTAAAGCACGGACCTATCGCCGGAAGGCAAAAATACAGCAAATATGAGCCATACAAGGCAATCATAAACTGTGCTGTGTATCTCCGAAAAACGGCATCTGATTTTGTGCGATGAAATTCAATCCCCAAACATAAGGGAATTATGAAGAACAACAAGTAACAGGCTTGTAAAATTTCCGTAACAATCGGATGCGAATACGTATACAGCCATACCGTTGGCGACACGCCGAACAAGGTTTTATCAAGCGTGGCAAGCAACGTGTCGTAATCGTGCGGATGCACAAACGGCACGTACAACGGAGCTTGCATATACACAATCAGCAAGGTGGGAAAGAGCAACAAACGCCGCGCTGGAGCAAGGAAACGCGGTGCATTCGCGCTTTCGAGTGGCTGAAAACGGGTGTCGTTCGCCTCGTTCATTGCCAAAATTGACATTACCGAAATTAAGCCGAAATCCACCGCCGCAAGCGTGATTCCATGCGCTACTTGAGCAGAATACACGATGCCCAAAAGTGCGTAAAATGCCAGCATCGTCATTGTGGCAAGTTCGGCTGTGGAAAGCGAGGTTTTTAGTGCGTCGAGCGTTGTGCCAAGCCTTGTCCGTGAAAGCAAGGAAGGAAGCGGCTTTGCAGCAGAAACATCCGTTTCAGCATCGTGGCGCGTTGGGAACGATTCTCGCAATGATTGCCGGCGCATTTTGCCCGCAAGCGCACGATCGCGCCCCGTATGGTGCGGGTGCGCCTGCGAATGCGGCGATTTTTCTTGCTTCGATGTATTGCGCGATGATTTCATAACACGGTGAACAAATGCAGAATGAATGCGGTTGTGGGCGTTGTTTGCCTACTCAAAAGTGAAAATACGAGGAAAAGAATACCGCACGCCGATACTGAACGAAACGGGCTGCACATTGTATGTACGCAAGCCTGCAAGCGGGTCTTGACCAATGATATTGTAATACGGTGGAATGCTCGTGAGCGGAAGAAACCGAACCAAACCATTGATAACAAGCCCTGCTTGCAGCACAATCGATAGTTTCTGTCCTTCGACAAACGACCATTCTGCGGGAACAATGTCCAGCAACGCCTCTAGGACTGGCTCGGCGCGTTTGCTTGGAATGGTATAGGATTTCACATCGCCTGTACTCAGTTTTGCTTCGCCCTGAACTTCAAAAACATCAACAGTGGAAGTGTACGATTGCTGTACTGGAAGCCCCGCGCGAATGAGAAAACCAACGCTCGGCAAGCCCGCCACGCGATGGAAATTCATTCCCACGCTTGCCACAAGATAGGAAAAATTGGTGGTGATTTGAAAATCAGAAACGGGTCGTCCAGAAAAAGGGTCGCTCGAAACCGAGCGTGTTGCGTAGGGCTGATACCCAAGCGCGAGGATAAACCGCCCTTCATCGAAGCGATTGAGCGAATACGTGCCTTCCACGCCAAAAGCAGGAATGGGAGAGAAGGCAAATTCCGTTCGCGTAAGAGCGTTCAGCGTCCTATTTATGCCGCCTTGCGCCATAACATAAGCATTGATGCCAAGCGCACTACGCGGGATTTCTCCAGCACCGCTTATGACATCATTTACCACATCATTTACCACATCATTTGCCGCATCATTCTCTGCACGAAGACTCATTGCCGCAATGAGCAAGGAAATGCTCCACGCAAAAATATTTCTCCAAAAGCTCATAAAACCTTGCTCCGATAAAATGATACTTGGTCGATTGATAAAAAAAACCTGCTATCGTACCTTTTGCCCTCTGCCCTTTTCCTTCTGCCTTTGCCTCAAATATCCTTGCCAAATTCCAGCAAAAAGGCTTTGATAAGGTCGTCTAATTCGCCGTCCATGACGGAATGGACATCGGTTACTTTCATTTCCGTGCGGTGGTCGTTTACCATCGTGTACGGTTGAAAAACATACGAGCGAATCTGGCTTCCCCACTCAATTCTCTTCTTTGTTCCTTCAATCGCATCTTTGGCAGCTTGTTGTTCTTCGAGTTGCTTTTGATACAAGCGCGATTTGAGCATTTTCATTGCCCGCTCGCGGTTCTGAAATTGTGAGCGTTCTTGCTGACACGCCACCACAATTCCTGTGGGAATATGCCGCAAACGCACCGCCGTTTCTACCTTGTTCACATTCTGACCGCCTTTGCCGCCAGAGCGAAACGTGTCCATTTCCACATCGGCGGGATTCACTTCGATTTCAATATTATCATCAATTTCAGGATACACAAACACCGATGCAAACGAGGTTTGACGCTTGCCCTGAGCATTGAACGGAGAAATGCGCACCAGGCGATGCACGCCATTTTCTGCCTTCATGTAGCCGTATGCCGACGCGCCTTGAATCTCCAGCGTTACTGATTTTATGCCTGCTACGTCGCCTTCGACCTCTTCCGCCAAGTAAATCGTGTAACCGCGCCTCTCCGCCCACCGCATATACATTCGCATCAGCATTTGCGACCAGTCCTGCGCTTCGGTGCCGCCCGCGCCCGCATTGATGGTGAGAATAGCATTGCGCGAATCATCGGGACCGGAAAGAATATTTTTCAATTCCAGAGTATTGACTAAATCTTGCGCACGGGCAATTTCGCCCAGTACGTCAGCTTCCATGCTGCTATCGTCCATTTCTTCGGCAAGCTGAATCATTGTTGCAGCGTCATCCACCGCTTTTTGCGCGTTCACGCAGCCGTCGATCCATTCTTTCAGCGTAGCGATGTGCTGCATGGTTTTACGCGCTTCTTCGGCATTATCCCAAAACTTCGGTGCTTCCGATTCCGATTCCAAACGCTTCATTTCATCAATCTTGGAATCGAGGTCAAAGAAACCTCCGCAGGTTGTCGTTGCGTTCACGGAGATCTACGAGCGAGTTTTTTTGCGGTTCAAACATGGTTTTCCGATATAAAATTTGGTAAAAAATGCGTAATATTCCTAGACACAGTACACGACAAAATTCCTTCAATAGTGGCACAGACATTCTTGTCTGTGAGTGTTAGTGCGGGATTCAGCCAGAACACAGACAAGAATGTCTGTGCCACTGAAGCCTGATTTAACCTGCTGTTTAGAGACTTTCTTGTGTACCAAAATTCCTAGACACTCTTCCGTGAAAATACCGACAACATCAAGCGTGTACCGATGCTACTGCCAGATTTTTTCATCACGAAAAGCCACAAATTTACACATTTTTCAGAAAATTCTATGATGCGCCGTGCAATTCTTTTTCAACGAACAAGCATCTATGCGGCTTGTGCGACAGCAATAGCAATGATGCTCTTGTTTCAATCATTGTCACCATCATCGCTTCAAGCGCAAATCAGCGCGGGTGAGCAAGCAGTGGTCGAGTCGCGCTACATTGTGGATATGCCCACGGCGGGCGTACTTGCGCGGGCGAAGTTCAGCGTGGATGGGTATTTGTTCGGCGATAGCGGCGCAATGTTGGAATTTAATGCCTCGCCATTTACGAATCTGATGCTCGGCTTGAGTTTTGGAGGTTCTGGCTTCTTGGGCAATGGCGGAGTGAGTATTCAAGCACTTCCGGGCTTCCACGCACGTTTTCGCTTCTTTGATGAAACGCTGACCGTGCCAGCCATCACGCTTGGCTTGAGCACGCAGGGACGCGGAGCATTTGGCGGCGGACGTTTTGAAACGCAATCGCCTGGAATTTTTATTGCCGCAAGCAAGAATTTCTCTTTTTTAGGCGCGTTTGCTCTGCACGGCGGGATTTGCTATTCGCTCGAACAACAAGGAACAGAGCGGCTTCCAAATGCGTACATTGGTTTTGAAAAAACAATCGGCTCTATCGTAACGCTCACCGCCGAATACAATCCGTGCATAGACGACGCGCCAATGCGCCTGCGCGGGGGCTTGCTGAATTTGGGATTGCGCATCGGCACAGGGCGCGGCTTTACGGTCGAGCTGCAAGCACGCGATATTTTTCGTCATTTGCGCGGTGCAACGCTGCCGTATCGCCTTGTGCGCGTGGAGTTTGTCGGGGCGTTTTGAGAAGCATTCTGAGAAAAACTACTCGCTTGACGTATTTGCCCAAAACAACACTGAGCAACACTTTGAGAAAACGACCTTTTTTCATGCGTTTGCGCTCACTCTCATTATGTTCATGGTTCGCTAGGTGCGACATTTTTTGTATCTTGGAGTTTTACGAAACAAAAAACTCTCCACAGTAGAAACAATCAGGCTTTAATGGCTTGAGACTTTTTGTCTGTGTTCGTGTTTGTTGAACCATTTTTCCACCGTACCACGGCTTTATTTCTTTTTTGCCGTCCTTTTCGGAGTATTGAATGAGCATTCGCACATTGCCAACCCCTTTTTTTCGCCCGTTCTCGCACCCTTTTTTTTCGTTTGTCGTGCTTGTTTCCTACGTTCTTGCGCCGAGTCTTTTTGCACAAAAAGCAGAGAAACAAATTGCGCGTGTTTTGCAGCAAACCATTACAGCATCGCAGCTTGAGCCAGACGATAAAATTAAAGCGCAAGCAAAAGCAGAGCTTAAAAAAGACTATCCGAAATGGCTAACGCAAATTCGCTACGTGAAACTCGCTTCGATGGTCTGGGAGCCGCTCCAACAGAAGTTTATGAAGGAAAAAGGCATTACGGTCGCGCCCAGCGAAGTAACGTCGTTTTTTGAGTACGCAAAGAAAGCCCGCGAATTACAAAAAGGACAATTCCAACAAGCCTTGCAAAAACTGAATGCTGATATGGCGGCGGGAAAAGTGCCGCCCGCCCAAAAAGCCGAAGCCGACGCAATGAAGAAAAACTTACAAAATGCGCTCGAACAGCTTGGCAAGCCGCTCCCAGAGCCGTCGGCACAAGAAAAAGAATTTGCGAGCCGCACCATTCAAGTCTGGAAATTCGACCAAGCCTTGTACAAGCAATTTGGCGGCGCAGTGGTGATGAAACAATCAAACCCGATGGAGCCTATCGGCGCGTACAAAAAATACCTTGAAGACCGCGAAAAAGCGAAGAATTTTGAAGTAATTGATGCTGAATACAAAAAGAATTTCTGGCAAATGTTCGATGTTCCCAAGCAAGCTCCCGTCGTGCCACCGAATAAGGTAGATTACAGCAAACCTTGGTGGGTGCTGATGGTTGAGGCAGGACAGAAAAAGTAAATGAGCTTTTGAGCAAGTATTTATGCGGCTTGCAGACTTCATACTTCATACTTCATTATTCAACCATCCTCCTTTCTTTATGATTATCGGTATTGGAACAGATATTGTGCTGGTAGCCCGCATCAATGAAGCAGTTGAGAAGTATGGCGAACGCTTCTTGCGCCGCATTTTTACGCATGGCGAGCGCGAATATTGCGAAGCGCAAAAGAACAAATCCCAGCACTACGCCGCTCGCTTCGCGGCGAAAGAAGCCTTTAGCAAAGCCATCGGAACGGGGATTGCGGGCGATACGGTCTGGACGCACATTGAAGTCGTCAAACACCAGCGAAGCGGAGAACCGTTTCTGCGCTTACATGAGAAATTGCAGGAACGCTACGGTACGTGCCGCGTTTTGGTGTCGCTCTCGCACACAAGCGAAAGCGCGATTGCGATGGTCGCTGTGGAAACCACGCCCGACACACCGCCAGAACTCGCGCAAAAGCTGACGCGAAGCGTGTAAGTTCTTCGCAACTCACTGTAAAAAACTTTGTCTATTCTCACATTCCATTCTGAAAACCATGAGCGTACAAAGCAGCGCATCCTTGATTGAACGCGAGCAACAATCACTGTTTCAGGTGTATCGCCGTTTGCCGATAGCCGTTCAACACGCATCCAAATGCCGTATTATCGACGTTGAGGGGAATGAGTATTTGGACTTCCTGAGCGGCATTGCCGTTTCCGCGCTCGGCTACGGTCATCCGCGCCTTGTGGATGCGATTACCCGCCAAGCACAAGCATTCATGCACCTTTCCAACGTTTTTTATCAAGAGCCACAAATTGAAATGGCGGAGTTGTTGCTGCAACGCACAGGCTACTCGCGCGTGTTTTTCTCCAATTCTGGCACCGAAGCGATGGAAGGCGCATTAAAGCTGGCGCGGAAGTGGGGAACGCTGAACAACAAAACCGAAATTTTTGCTTTCACGGGCGGCTTCCACGGGCGCAGCTACGGTGCGCTTTCGGTCATGGACAAGCCCTTGTACAAAAGCGGCATGGGACCGTTTCTGCCAAACACGCACATCCTTCCCTTCAATAACAGCATTGCTCTCCGAAATGCCGTGAACGAAAGCACCTGCGCGGTTGTGCTGGAATTTTTGCAAGGCGAAGGCGGCATTGTTTTCGCCGAGCCAGATTTTGTAAACACCATGCTCGAATTGCAGGAAAAATACGATTTTCTCATCATTGCCGACGAGGTGCAAGCAGGCGCGGGACGCACGGGCAAGTTTTTCGGCTTCGACCACTTCATGGTAAAGCCTGACATTGTAACAATGGCAAAAGGTATTGGCGGAGGCTTGCCGCTTGGCGCGATTCTTGGTACAAAGCGCGTAGAAGCGGTCTGGGAGAAGGGAAATCACGGCACGACCTTTGGCGGAAATCCCGTTGCGTGTGCGGCGGGAATTGTGGTGATGAAAGAGCTTGCGGGTGGCGTACAGCAAAATGCCCACGACGTAGGCTGTTACTTGCGCGAGAACCTTTCCGTCTTGCAGCAAAATTTCCCCGATATTGTCCAAGAAGTGCGTGGTTGCGGGCTGATGGCGGGTTTGAAGCTCTCCACGTCTGCTACGCCGCTTGTGGAAGCATTGCTCAAACGCCGCGTCATTGCTAATGCGACCGCCGAAACGGTGATTCGCCTTTTGCCGCCACTTATCGCCACGCGCAAAGATGTGGATGAATTTACCGCCGCCATGCAGGATTGCTTGAAGGCGCATCGGGGCTGAAGAGAAGGATGAAATCTGAAGTTTGAAGGTTGAAGTTCTTGCTTGGATGCATCTGGAAATACAGATTGATACAAGTAAAAAAACACTTAGTGGCACAGACATTCTTGTCTGTGTTCCTCCTAAATCCCGCACGAAAACTCACAGACAGGAATGTCTGTGCCACTATTTGAAGAGCAAAACCAAGTAATCTGTTCTAAATACTTTGCGTCATTTTCTCGCACTTTTCACGAAGCAAATTTTATGAAAAAAACCTTATACACCGTATGGATGCTCGCTTGCAAGAGCCTCGTTGCCGCAGCCGCTTTTACGCAGATTGCTTCCGCGCAGTATAGCGGGCAGTCCATTCCAACGCCAGCAAAGGCGCAAGAAAAGCCAGTTGTCATCGTTGGTGCGACGGTTCACGTGGGCAATGGCACGGTGATTGAAAATGGCGCGATTGCGTTTGACAAAGGTAAAATTACGCGCGTTGGCGCGAATGATGCGTCATTCGACCGCACGGGCGCAGAAGTCGTGGAAGCCGCAGGAAAACACGTCTATCCGAGTTTTATTGCAGGAAATACGACGTTGGGTTTGGTGGAAGTTGAATCTATTCGCCAAATGCAAGATGTATTCGAGGTCGGCAGCATCAATCCTCATGTTCGCTCGCTTATTGCCTACAATGCGGAATCGCCAATTATTCCCACAATCCGCTTCAATGGTGTTCTCCTTGCAATGGTCGCGCCCAAAGGTGGCTTGGTTTCTGGGCGTTCATCGGTGATGGAGTTGGATGCGTGGAGCTGGGAAGATGCGAGCTTGAAATCGGATGTTGGTATTCATGTCAATTTTCCCAATGTTAGTCGCAATGCGGCTTCCAGCGATATTGACCGCAAAACACAGGACGACCAAGTAGCAAAGCAGCTTGCAGCATTGTACCAATTTTTCCGCGAAGCAGAAGCGTACAGCAAATCAGCGCAAGCAAAAGAGAAAAACCTTCGTTTGGAGGCAATGCGCGGGCTGTTCGACGGCACGAAAAAGCTCTTTATTCGCATTGATGCGGCAAAGGGAATCCTCGCGGCGGTGCAGTTTGCGAAGGAATTTGGGATTACACCCATTATCGTGGGTGGCGCAGATGCGTGGCTTGTGGCGGATATTCTAAAAGCAAACAATGTTCCTGTGATGCTCGAAGGCACACACGCCTTGCCAGAGCGCACTTCCGACGACATTGAACAGCCGTACAAAACGCCTGCCATGCTCCAAAAAGCTGGTGTGCTTTTTTCGCTGAGTGCAAGTTTGCAGACCTTCAGCTATGGTGCGTTTCAGCAGCGAAATATCTGCTTTGAAGCGGGAACCGCCGTTGCGCACGGACTTAGCAAAGAAGAGGCTCTGGCGGCAATTAGCGCAAATGTGGCGAAAATACTGGGCGTGAGCGACCGCGTTGGGACGCTCGAAACAGGCAAAGATGCCACGCTCTTCATCTCCGACGGCGACGCGCTGGATATGCGCACAAACAACCTCCAAGCCGCGTACATTCGTGGAAAGAGGCTGCAATTAGTCAATAAACAGAAGTTTCTGTACGAGCAATACAAGTCGAAGTACGGGCAGAAGTAATTTTTTTTGTAACCAGTCAGGTATTCGCAATGGAGGGGGACGCAGATGAAGATGATTAAATGGATGAAGATGATGCAAGAGCAAAAGATATTACCACTAGGTACGCGTTCAATCTATCATCTTCATCCATCGAATCATTTTCATCTGCGTCCAAAAAATCAAGACCTGACCAGTTAGTTTTTTTTCTCCGAAATTCTCCGCTTTCACAATCATTTCTCAATCACTATGACGGTTCGTATTGGCTTACACGCTCGCAATGTTCTAGGCGAAACCTTACAACCATGCTCGCTCGCGCCCCTGACGGGCTATTACCGAACAGGCTGCTGCGACACAGGCGAGGACGATAGAGGTTCGCACACCGTTTGCGCTGAGATGACCGAAGAATTTCTTGCCTTCAGTAAATCTCGCGGAAACGACCTTTCTACGCCTGTTCCGCAGTATAATTTTCCGGGCTTGAAGGCAGGCGACCGTTGGTGTTTGTGCGCTGGACGCTGGAGAGAGGCATGGGAAGCGGGCTGCGCGCCACGTGTGTTCTTGGCAAGCACCCACGTCGAAACCTTGCGCTTTGTGCCGCTTCATGCCTTGAAGCAATACGCTGTGGAAGATGTGTAAATACGCTCCAAGCGTGTATTGATGAGCCTTCCCAACCTTTATCCTTTTGCTCTCATCCTTTTTCCTTTCCTTCATGCTCGCTTCTGTGTACAATGACGGCGCACCAGTAACCATCGGCATTCTCGGCGGTGGACAATTAGCCAAAATGAGTGCGCTTGCCGCATACCGACTGGGTTTGCAGGTGGCAATAATTGAACCCGCCGAAGAATCACCCGCAGGAAATATGACCAAGCACGATTTTACCGAAGGCTGGCTGTCTGAGCCTGAATTGGAGCGGTTTATCGAGGTGAGCGATATTGTTACCTTAGAAAATGAGTTTATTCCTGTGCCAATTTTAGAACGTATTGCCGAGCGACGCTTAGTGCTGCCCAGTCCAGAAACCATGCGACTTGTGCAGGATAAATTTATTCAAAAAGAAACCATGCGGGCATCGGGAATCCCAGTGCCAGAATTTGCCGCAATCAACAGCGTACAAGAAGGCTACGACTTCGGCAAAGCGCACGGTTATCCCTTTGTGATGAAAACACGGACGCTCGGCTACGATGGCTACGGCAATGCGACGGTTACACGCGACAATCAAACAATGGTCGCATTTACGCGCTTCACGAGCGACCCCGACGTGCCGCGCCAAATGATGGCGGAAGCATTCGTAACCTTTCAGAAAGAGCTTGCGGTGATGGTTGCGCGGAATCGGCGTGGCGAATTAGCGGTATATCCGTGCGTGGAGACGGTGCAGGAAAATCACATTTGCCGCTACGTGCTTGCGCCCGCGCCCGACCTCACGGCGGAAACACGCAAACGCGCACAGGAAATTGCCGTTGCGGCAGTAGAAGCGGTGCAGGGTGTAGGAGTTTTTGGCGTGGAAATGTTTTTGACAAATACGGGTGAAATTTTGTACAATGAAATCGCGCCGCGCCCGCACAACTCTGGTCATTACACGATTGAAGGCTCGTACACATCGCAATTTGAAAATCACATCCGCGCCGTGTGCAATTTGCCGCTTGGTTCGGGCGACCTCATTGCTCCAGCAGCCGTCATGGCAAATGTGCTTGGAAAGCGCATTGGTTCTGGTACGCCGGACACGGTTACTGCGCTTTTCCGCCATGACAAAGTAGCCTTTCACCTCTACGGCAAGCGCACCAGCCGCGTTGGGCGGAAAATGGGGCATTTGACGGTGCTAGGCGCGTCGGTCGAAGAGGCTTTGGCGAGCGCGAAAGCGGCGGAAGCGGATTTGTTTTGGTAACGCGCTGTGCAGAGCCATTTGCACAGACAAAAGTGTCCGCGCTACTGAAGAAAAGGAAATGTGCGTACGAGATGCACAGTATGACTACTTCATGCGAAAATTCATTGGGATACTTACCCAGCAATCAAGCGGGGTTGTGCCTTGAATAGCAGGCGTAAAGGTGGACGACATGACGGCATCAATCGCTGCTTTATTCAAAAGGTCGGAGTCGGTTGATTCGATAATGTATTTTTTCGGCTTGCCTTTTTTATCTACCAAAACGCGGATATTCACTGTGCCTTCAATTCCTGCACGTCGCGCAATATCGGGATAGACGACGCGCTTTTGCAAATCTGCAATATCAATATACGGCTCTTTGTCCACCGCCATAAATTCGTAGGCATTCGGCTCGGCTTCGCGGACTTCCACATCCACATCGCTGGCAAGTCCCAAAAAGCCTTGGTCATCGCCGTCGCCGCCAGAGGTGCTGGCACGCGAGATTTCATCCACATTGGCGAAGTCTTTTACGTCGGGTGCAACGAGCGCATCAGGTACGGGAACAGGCGTACCAGCGCGAGCAGCTGGACCGGGTGCGCTTGTGGGCGGCGGCGGCGGTGTTGCTTCGGCAGCTTGCGGCGGTGGCGGCAGCGTGGTGAGTTTCATTTTATTGATTGCTGGACCGCGCTTTTTTAAGGCGGTGGTGCTAGCAAGGAAAGCCGTGTAGCCGCCCAAAAGCAGCAACGAACTGGTGAGCGCAATGGCAAAGCCACGCACGGTTGCTTTCGGCAAGTATGCTTTTATTTCTCGTGCGCCGTACAAATGCGGTGGCACAAGCGGTGAAGCGGTAAACGGCTCGCCATTGCGCACCGAATAGAGCGTTGGTGCGCTCTGGGGGGTGAGGCTCTGAGGTGAGGTGAGTGTCTGCGGGTGTTCGTTTTCAATCGTGGTGTTCATGCAAATTTTGCCAATGATGGACAGAAGTAAAGTACTACCAAAAGTGATACCAATTATCAAACGCAAAATTGACCCAAATGTTGCACTCTACCGAGTTATGATTTCATAATAGTTGATATATCAACAATAATTGCCCTCGTGTGCGCTTCGTGCAAAACTGCTCATACTTTGATTTTTTTGGTTTTGTTGTGAATTATTCTGCAAATTGTTTGCGATAGAGACGATAGGGTTGTGTGGGGCTGTTTTTCATTGTAAGCACAAGGAACAGCTTGCCATCAAGAAAGTTCACAAATGAAAGAATTGTATATACTGAAAAAGATTTATTGCTTCAGATGTAGTCCACCTTCAAGGTGGACTACATCTCAACTCCTTCACTTTCCGATATGCAGTTTTTACCCATTTTTAGTATAAAATAAGCACGACACAACGAGCATAATTTCTCATTATCAATGAGATATTCTTGGTATTCTCATTGCCTCTCAATATTCCTCAAAGTAGTTCAACTATGTGGTTTCGGAATTTATCATTACCTCTTAAATTTGGTCTTCTCACAGGGCTGATATTTTGTGCCGTTCTGATGCTGATTATCGGTGGAATGCGCCAACTGTCCGCTTTGAACGATACAGTGATTGTCCTCGACACAAACCGTATTCCCTCGGTGCAGCATCTTTCGATGATGCGCTCGGCATTTGCGGACTATCGCATTTACGAATATCGCCATGTTATTTCTACCGAAGAGCGCGAAATGGCGGCGATTGAAGCCCTTCTTGCTGCCGAACGCGCTCGCTTTATTGCCGCCGAGCAAGCATATATGCCGCTTGTGTCCGATCCTCTTGAAGTAACGCTCTTCCAAGAGTTCAAGCGGAATGAACAACAATATCTTGCTATCCATGAAAAGCTCATGGATTTATCCCGAAATAATCGCAATCAGGAGGCAAATCAACTCCTTTCTGGCAGCGCAACGCTGCTCTACGACGAGTGCCGAACCTCGCTGCAACGAGTCATTGCGCATAATATTCGCTTGGCAACAGAAATAACGGTGAAATCTCGCGCACGACAACGCCTTGTTGCCGCCTCTGCTGCGGGCTTGGTTGTCTTTGTTTTACTTATCATCTTTGTTGTCCATTTTGTTGCGCAGCGCATGATTACTCAGCCTGTGCAGCAGTTAAGCTACGCAATGAAGCAAGCAGAACAAGGTCAGTACGATGGTGTTCTGCCAGCGCAAAGCCATGATGAAATTGGTGCGCTGGTGGGTTCGTATCAAAGTATGGTTGGTTCTATCACGCATAAATCCGAAGAAGTGCAGGCGCAAAATGAAGAAATCGTGCGTCAGCAGCGTATTATGGAAGTACAAGCGCAGTATTTGGAGCGAGCAAATTCCTCCTTGCGGCAAAATAACGTGGATTTGCGCCAGTTTATGCAGCGCGAATTTTTGCGTATTGAAGAACTAACGCGCCTCAAGGACACGCTCGTCAATATCGCTCGCACAGAATCTTTGCATAACGGCAACGTCAGCGAAGCAATGCACTTTATTACCGAGCAGGGCGCACTGCATCTTGATGTTGCGCGGGTCAGTATTTGGCTCATGCGTGGCGGGCGAGGTTTTATCGGCAAGCCGTCGGTCATGGAACTGGAGTTGATGGATTTGTATGATAAAAACGCAGGAGCGCATAGCAGCACGGCATGGCTCAGTGAGCGCGACTATCCGCACTACTTTTCGGCACTGGAAACGCTCAATGTCATTGATGCAACCGATGCACTGACCGACCAACGCACGAAAGAATTTACCGAAAAATACTTAAAGCCGCTCGGCATCAATGCTATGCTGGATGTGCCGATTCGGAGCGGTGCCATAGTAATTGGTGTGCTGTGCGTAGAGCATATTGGCGGTCTGCGAAATTGGACGTTGGAAGAAGAAATTTTTGCTCGCAGTTTAGGAAATTTCGTTGTGATTGCGCTTGATGCACAAGAAAAAATGCGGCAGCGCGAACGCTTGAAAGACTTAAATAAAGAGCTTCTCCTCGTCAATACGGATTTGCAGGAAAAGAATCTCGCCTTGCAAACCGCGCAAGATGCGGCTGCGCAGACGTTGTTGTATATCAATCACCAAAATCAGCTTTTGGAAGGAAAAACGCACGAACTTATCAATGCAAATCGGGAAATGGCAGAGAAGCAAAACCTTATGAGCGAGGTCAATGCGTTGCTTGCCGATGCGCACAAGCAGCTGAATGCTCAAAATAACCTTTTGAAAGAGCGCGCAGAAGAAACAACAATCCACCTTCTGAGTTTGAAGGACGAAAACTCTGCGCTTCGTTTCATGCACGATGAACTGCAACAAGCATATACCGAAATTCAGCGTCAGCATATGATGTTAGAGCAGCAATCACGCCACACTAGTGCTATGGCAGACGAAGTGCAAGGGAAAAACGAACTGCTTCTGCAAGCAAACACCGAGCTTTCGCAAGTGTACCGTGAATTGCGGCGGCAAAATGAATTGCTCCAAGAACAAGCCGTGCGCATTGAAGAAGCAAATACAGAATTACAAGAGAAAAATATGATGCTGACACGCATTGACCAAGAGAAAAACGATATGCTCGGCATTGTCGCACACGACCTTCGCAATCCGCTTTCGTCCATTATGCTGGGTGCGGCATTTCTGAAGCGTTTGCACAATCGCGGACAGCTCACCGGAGAAGATATGCTACGGCACTTAACCCGCATCGAAGATACTTCCGAGCGCATGAATACGATTATCTCCGAAATGCTGGACTTGAACGCTATCGAAACTGGACGCTTGCAGATCAATACCGTAGATTTAGACTGTACTGGCTTAGTGCAGGTCGTCGCCGATGATTTTACCAAACGCGCCGAAACAAAAAATATCACGATTCAAGCGCGTACACCAGTAGAAAGTGTGCGCCTGACGACCGATGGTCGTATTATGCGGCAAATTATGGATAATCTTGTTTCCAATGCTGTGAAGTTCTCTCCTCTGGGAAAATCTGTCTTTTTAGAATTACGGAATGATGAGTATTCTGTAACGTTTATCGTCCGCGACGAAGGACCTGGAATTAACGTGCAAGACCGCGCACACCTCTTCCAAAAATTTACGCGCCTCTCAGCCAGACCAACAGGTGGCGAGCATTCGACAGGATTGGGTTTATCTATTGTGAAGAAGTTTGTTGTCGCGCTCGGCGGCGATATTCGTTGCGAAAGTGCGCCAGAAAGTGGGCAGATTGGCGCGACGTTTATTGTTACGTTCCCGCTTCAAGCATCAAGCTAAAAAGCGTATCACGAAAGGTCATTATCTGTGTTTCCAGAAAATTGAGGTATGACGAACTAAAGTATCACGAAGAGAACGCAGAAAAACACTATGGGACTGCATTTTCGGGCATATTATCATTATTTTCCTCGTGTGCGAGCAGCACTTCGCACACGAAGCATTTTTGCTGTCTTGGGGAATCGTGTTTATCCACCAACATTTTTGGAAGAGATTAACGAGCAGTGCCGTATCTTTTTTCCTTTGTATGCCGCGCCGTTCTTTGTTGCTTGGCTTCCCTATCTCAGCATTGACCCGCTTCTTTACCCCAATGAGCCGATATTTCCTCTTTTGCGCGTTGGTCTTAGTGTTGTTGGTGTTCTGGCGGTGATTGCACGAAAGGTATGGAAGCATCCAGCAAAGCACCGTTTTATCGGCGTTGGAATGCTGTACTATCTCATTATCGCAACGGGGATTCTCACGGGACTTTCTGGGGCGCATCCGAGCTATATCGGTGGCTATTGTTTTTTGATAACGGTTGTCGGCGCAATGCCTGTGCAGCTTTTTCATTTATATTCTAGCCTTGCCGCGTCGTTGCTGGTATTTACAGGATTATGCTTCGTGCAAAATGTGCATTTCGATACCCCTGCACTTCAGTATAGCTTGCAAGACCTCATAAGCACCGTTGGAGTAACGATTCTTCTTAGCTATGGGTGGTCGGTATTGCGGCGCAACACCTACGAGAAAGGACGCGGCTTGCAGGAGAGCAATCAGCGCATTCAGGAGCAGCACCACGAACTGGAAGCCAAAAATCAAGAGCTTTTTGCGCTCAATACCGAAAAAGATGAGCTTCTGGAAATTGTTGCCCACGATTTAAAAAATCCTTTGGCTGGAATGAAAGGCATCGTGGAAATCCTTCAGAAAGACAGCGAGATTTTATCGCGGTCGTTTCAGCAAACGCTTCTGGTGCAAATAGATACCAGTTTGGAGCGAATGTTTGGTATTGTGAATAATGTGTTGGATATTCATCGTTTAGAAGGAGATTCATTTGGCTATGCCATTACGCATCAAGACGTAATGCTGCTTCTGAAGCGTTCTGTACAATTTCACGCTGCGGCAGCGCAGGCAAAGCATCTGACCGTGCGGCACAATTTCAGTAATGAAACAGTTCTGGTCTATGCTGACGGGCAAGCATTGACGCAGGTTTTGGACAATATTCTCTCAAATGCTATCAAATACTCACCACTCGGCAAAACTATCACCGTGCGCCTTGAGGACACTCCAGAAACAGTGCGCATCGTTGTTCAAGACGAAGGCGCAGGCATTCCGAAAGAAGAGCAGGTGCGGCTTTTTACCAAATTTGCGCGGCTTTCGACGCAGCCAACGGGCGGCGAACACAGCACGGGTTTGGGATTGAGCATTGTAAAAAAGCTCGTACATGGCATGAATGGTCGTGTGTGGTGTGAGTCTGCGCGAGGCGCAGGAGCAGCATTCTTTGTGGAATTACCTAAAATTATCTAAAATTACCTAAAGTCGTGGAGAGCCTGAGACCATAGAACTCTGGCGTGTTTGCTTGGTCTTTTCAAAGAAGAATAGTACGTTATCGCTGAAAAAAAACAACGATTTCCGTGAGATTTTTCTGCTTGTTTCTTGTAGTTTTTGTATCTTGAACAACGTTGAATGCTTCAACAAGACAAAACATCTGGAAAAGTATCTTTCAGGTGCATAGCATGGAACAGCCTTCAACACCGCAATTCTCCGCCTTTCTCTTTATCACTTGCCGATGATTGAGGATTATGTCTGAACTCTATCAAGACTTATCGACAAACACAGCATCAAAGCCAGCTTTGGGCATTGCTTCGGGGACAACTCCCGGCACAGTGCCAGAGTTCAGCACGACCCAGTCCGAACCCTCACAAATCCTCATCGTGGATGATGTGCCAGTGAATCTACAAGCTCTTGAGAGTATTTTGCAAACACGCGGCTTTCGCGTGGTAAAAGCAAACAACGGCGAACAAGCATTGGAGGCAGTTGCGGCAGAAAAGCCTGACCTGATTTTGCTGGATGTGATGATGCCGAAAATGAACGGCTATGAAGTGTGCCAGCACTTAAAAGAAAATCCCGCCACCTCGAAAATCCCCGTTATTTTCCTGACAGGGCGCAATGATTCGTACTCGGTCATAAAAGGTTTTGCTTCGGGCGCGTTGGATTACGTTGTGAAGCCATTTCACGCGCCAGAGCTTCTTGCCCGCATCAATACACATCTTGAACTCAAACGCTCACGCGATGCGATTGTGCGCTACAATTTGCTTTTAGATGCAGAAAAACGCCGCGCCGAGCAGCTTTTGTTGAATATTTTGCCCGCTTCCATTGCCGACCGTCTGCAAAATGGCGAGCGGCAAATTGCAGACCGATTCGATGATGCAACCGTGCTATTTGCTGATGTTACGAATTTTACACCGCTTTCGGAAACGTATTCTGCTGAAGAAATCGTTGGACTGCTCAACCGTCTCTTTTCTGCTTTCGATGCACTTGCCGATAAGTATGGTGTGGAGAAAATCAAAACAATGGGCGACAGCTACATGGCAGCCTGCGGCATTCCGCTCCAACGCCCCGACCATGCCGCCGCTTCTGCGCATATGGCAATAGAAATGCTTCAATCACTTGCCACATTAAATCAGGAATCAGGTAATTCGCTCAATATTCGTATTGGACTGCATTGCGGTCCAGTTGTTGCTGGTGTGATTGGCGTAAAAAAATTCATCTACGACCTCTGGGGCGATACCGTGAATATCGCCTCGCGCATGGAATCGCATGGCGAAGCAGGAAAAATACACGTCTCGGAGGCAATCTATACGAAACTCAAGGATACGTTCCGTTTTGAGGATAGAGGAATGGTAGAAGTCAAGGGCAAGGGTAGCATGAAAACGTACTTCTTGACTAATGCGCTATGACAACATACACCAGCAACGTAGGGGAAGAGACATGAACTATCAATAGTTTTTTGCCCTCAGTGTCCATACTTTTCCTATTTTTCATATTGTAAAATTTTTGCACTAAATTTTCCACTCACTCACCGCACTTTGTACTGACGTTTGAAGGAGCTTGACCATGAATATCGTCCCTTTAGATGGACAACTTCCCCTAAAAAATGATGGCGCATTAGAACTGTTCTTTATCGGAACAGGCTCGGCGTTTGCGCAAGAGCATTTTCACACCAACTTCTTGATTATCAAGGGGAATGACCATATCCTTGTGGATTTTGGCGGCACTGGTCCCGTTGCATTTCCCGCAACCACGCACCGCTCCGCCTCGGATGTGGAAACGCTCTTTGTTACTCACAGCCACTTCGATCACGTCGGTGGGGTAGAGTATTTGGCATTGCTGAATCGGTATATTGGTATGACGACGCTCAGTCGTCCAAAATTGAAAATGATTATCAACGAGCAGTACCAGCGCACCTTGTGGGAGATGACCCTTCGCGGTGGTATGGAATGGAACGAAGTAAACCGCGAAGGCGAACGCTTAGGATTTACGGACTTTTTTGAGATTATTCGTCCAAGCCTCGTAACGAGCGAACCGCGCGAAGTCTGGCAAGTGCAGCACGGAAGCATAAAGCTAGAAATTTTTCGCACCAACCACTTGCCCAAGCAGCCCTTTCCATGGCAGCAAGGCTTTGTTACCTACGGTGTATTTATTGACGACCGCGTGTTTTTCTCTGGCGATACAGTGTTTGATACCGAATTGATAGAGATGTATGCTACGCGCTCGCAGTATATGTTCCACGATTGTTCATTCATGCCGAATCCCGTCCATGCCTCGCTTCCAGAATTGCGCACCTTAGCCGATGACATCAAGAAAAAAATGTTTCTGGTGCATTACCCCGACAAGCCAGAATTACATGATTTTACAGGCTTTGCAGGGCTAACGAAGCAAGGGTGGCGGTATATTCTTGAGTAATGCTCACTGGTTGTGCTCGACTCATTTTTCTCTGTTTCGTTTTTTCTGTCAATGACTTCTTTTTCTACATCCGAGATTCCTCCTGCTTTTTCGCCCAATGACCACACGCTTTTCGCGGAGTCATTGTCGGCAGATACAGCAGCGAGCCTTTTCGCAGAGCCGTATCGGCATGGAGTTGTGCCAGATACTGCGCTGGCGCGTCGTGTTCATCTTTGCGCAATGGATGAAGAGCTTCAAGACTATATTTCTGGGCATGATATTTCTTTGTCAAGGGGACAACTGCTCGGTGCGGAGTTGAATGCGTCTCCTGCCGAGTTGCATGATTTTACCACAGCACAAGACTTTACACCATTTTGGAAAGCCTCTGTCTTTCATTGGCGTGCTGCAGCGCAGCTTGCTACATTGTCCGAGAGCGATGCCATCTCGCCCGACAGCCTCGCCGAAGCACACTGGAACGTGATTTTGGCGGATATTGCTGCTACGGGGAATATCTTGCGCACCTCGCCCGCGCTTGCCGCTCTCAGGCGGCTTTCGGAGATTTCTGACCGTGCGCGGCGTATTGCCTATTTCAGTCATTGCCTCACCTTTCCGACCGTCGAAGCATTCTCCGAAAGTCTCACACGCCGCGACCTCAACGACGTAGAGCGTCTCGTCCTCACCTACGGCGAAGCCTGTTGCTACGCCTCGCGCAAGGATGAAGAACGTTTTGAGCATTCCGCCGAAAAATTTGTGAATCTTTGCACGATGGATGTTCCCGCGATGTCGGCTCCGGCGTATCATTTGCTTGTGCTGCTGCGGCAATTTGGAAAGGGAAAGTCGGAATCAGCCGAACAGCTAAAATCATACTTACAACGCCTCCGCTTGCAGCATCCCTCGCCCTTTGTGCGTTTACATACCGATATTCTCTTTCAAGAAGATACGCTGAATTTCGACTTTTGGACCGGTAGTGTGCGGCAAAAAATTGACTGGACATTTGCCGCTCTCCAAAGCCTGAAGATGGCTATTGCGCTGGGCTTGCACCACTCGTGGTATAGCTATTTGCAATATACGATTGCCCAGAGATGTTCGTATTCTGGCATCTACGGTGTTGCGCGAGAACTCATTGAAGGTATGGAACGCCAAGAGTCGCTCTATGCCTACGTTGCGCGTGGGTATTATTGGGCAGAGCAAGAAAAATACGACCGCTCGGCGACAGTCTATCACGAGTTGGTAGAATTTATTGAAGATGAAAACGCTGCCGCCGCTCGCAGCACCTACGAACTGCATCCAGCAATTCGCCAAAATGATATTGCTTTTTGCTATTACTACGCTGCCCAAGCCACGTTCAATACGCGCTCGACCGACGACGATATCGAGTTGTGCGCGAGCTACATTGAAAAATTCTTTTTGTGGTCGGAGTATCTCTCGCTTGCGGCGAGAACAGTGTTGCAGAAAATTTGCCATGCAATGCTGAGTGAACTCATGCACAATCTTCCCGAAGCTGTTGCTTTTTATGAAGAATACGTGAGTTTAGTTGCCGAAGACGATTATATTAGCAAAATCAAGACCTTATCGCATTTGGCGCAGCTCTACGCTCAATCTTTGCAAAATTTTACCAAAGCCGATGAACACTTGCAATCGCTCAAACGCCTTTTGCCGCAAATTCAGCGCAATTCCGTCGAGCAGCTCGGTATTAATGACGGCACGAATCGCTCGGAAAACCAAAGCACCGAAACGCAACTCTGGCTCACAAAATATTCTCTCAAAGCCACGCAAAAAGTAATGACCTCGCTCGATTCCGTAACGAATCAACTTGGCTCGGCATACCAGCTTTTGGAGTCGCAGAATGACCGCTTAATGGAAGTAAATCAAAGTTTGGTGGAATTGAACAACGAAAAAAATGAGTTTTTAGGAATTGTTGCGCACGACTTAAAAAATCCGCTCGCTAGTATTTTACTCGGAATTGATATGCTCGACCGCTATCACGACAAAATGCCCATTGAGCAGCAACGCAAAAAACTGGTGGATATTCGCCACACCAGCCAGCGTATGCAAGCAATTATCACGAATTTGCTGGATATTAACGCCATCGAAACGGGGAAGTTTAATCTTTCGCCCGTGCAGTTTAATTTCTCGGAAGCCGTTGAAAAAATGGTAGAAGATTACCAAGAGCGTGCAACGACCAAGAATATTTTGCTGAATTTTTCCAGCGAAAATACGAGCGCAAGCGCAATGGCAGACCCCAACGCAACATCGGAAATTTTAGACAATCTCATTTCCAATGCTGTGAAATACTCCCCGCACGACAAGCGCGTTTGGGTAAGCGTTCATCTGAGCAATAGTGCCGTTGCTTGTCATGTCCGCGACGAAGGTCCGGGCTTGAGCGAAGAGGACAAACAAAAACTCTTTGGGAAATTCCAGCGCCTATCGGCAAAACCCACTGGCGGCGAGCATTCGACGGGCTTGGGGCTTTCCATCGTGAAAAAACTCGCCGAAGCTATGCGCGGTAATGTGTGGTGCGAATCCGAACTTGGACACGGCGCAACCTTTGTTGTGGAATTACCCACGCAGTGAACGCAGTGAAAACGGGAAATGCGTTACTTGTCCCACAGAGTGCATGAATGCTGAATCTTACACAGTCTTTGATTGCGATTCACCGACCCAGAAAGAAAAAATGCTTGCAGAGCAGACCACATCTGACGTGTGGGCGAAGTCATTCAAAAGTGCAATAATCGAAAAACAGGCTTCAACTACTGACAAATACTTGCATTCAGGTATAAAGAAGAGTACTAAAAAAACAGAGGAAAATAGTCTCAAAAATACTTTTTTTGTTGTGGAGGCACTATGAGTTTTCGACATCAATATCCGCTCGACGAGCATACGTTTGTGGAGGTCATCCGCGAAAGCGACGCGAGCAATGGCGGGGCTTCCAGCGCAGAAGGTGCGAGTGCTGTGCATTGGCAGCCGCGTGTGGAATTCCATCTGCACGCCCGCGATGCAAGCACTGGCACCGACGGTAGTTATGTAGAGGTTGCACGTATGATGTTGCGTTCACTGGAGCCGATTACACCCGATTTCTCAGCAAACGACTTTGTGCAACATGGCTTGAAATCAGTGCAGCCAGGCAAAGGATATGCGCACAAACTGCATGATTTCGTCGTGTCGCATCACAAAAATTTCCCCTTTCCCGTTGAAAATATCTACTCAACCGAGCCAAGCATTGACAATATCTACTTTGTGCAACGCAATCAGCCGCGCTTGTATATGTCCGAAAGCGCGAAAATGTTTTGGGGAAAGCGCGTCAAGGCTGGCAAAGCAGAGTATATTGAGGCTTTGAAGCGTTTCCGTATCAAGTGGGAATAAGTGGGAATAGAAACGCCAGCACATTGATTTCACCTTTATTTTTTATCGTATGTCCTCAGTAGAAACACACTCTTCTTCCGTCCATCACCAAGCAGCCAGCGCACAACAATTCCCTGAAGGGCGCGTTATTTCTTGTCTTGACAAAGGTTTTGTGCGATTGGTTGATTCTATGGGTTCTGATGCGGCAATCGTTCAGGCGGCGCGTGTTTCCTACGGAGCAGGCACAAAACAGGTGAGCGAAGATAGAGGATTAATCCGCTATCTTATGCGCCATGCCCATTCTACGCCATTTGAAATGGTGGAGTTCAAATTCCACGTCAAGCTCCCGATTTTTGTTGCGCGGCAGTGGATTCGGCATCGCACAGCAAACGTGAACGAGTATAGCGGACGGTATTCCGTCATGCACGATGAGTTTTATGTGCCAGAGGGTGCGCAAATACGCCCACAAAGTGCGACCAATAAGCAAGGACGCGGCGACGAAACCCTTTCTGCCGATGAAAGCGCACACATACTAGATTTGCTGAAAACAGGTCAAACACAAGCATATCAGGACTACGAAACCTTACTCGACCGCAATGTTGCCCGCGAACTTGCTCGTATCAATCTTCCTGTGTCGATGTACACGGAATGGTACTGGAAAATTGACTTGCACAATCTCTTTCATTTTCTCCGCCTCCGCATGGATGCTCATGCGCAGTACGAAATCCGTGTGTATGCCGAAGCAATGGCAGAAATGGTGCGAGAAATTACGCCGCTTGCTTTTGAAGCCTTTGAAGATTACGCGCTCAACGCTGTGCGCTTGACTGCGCCAGAAACACGCGCTCTGAAGCGGCTTTTGAGCGCACACGACCTCGACGACGCTGCATTGCTGGAGAGCGGGCTTTCAAAGCGAGAAATGGCGGAGTTTCGTGGTAAAGTAGAAAAAATTCGCGCCGCACAATAAACCGCTCCCATATCAACAACTGCCCGACAATCTCATATAATACCGACCAAATATTCTGTTCAAGCAGCCTGAATACTCAGAGGAGGTCTCTGGTGAAACACAGCACAAAAAATGGCAAACTTCTCTACACCGATGGCGCAAGCATTGAAGCCTTTGTGCGCACTGCCCTCCAAAGCGGCGCAAGCGAAGGCAATGCCGAAGCATTGGTGCAGCTCTACCGCCGCTTGCACGAGCGCATTGAGGCATTAGAGCAATCATTAAAATTGCATCATATCGACAAAGCCGAGCGCAGTAGCGGCGTGGAAGCGCGGTATCGCCAAATGCTGGACGCTATTACCGATTATACCTTCACCGTAACGGTACAAAACGGCGTTCCTGTGCATACGCAACACAGCACAAGTTGTGTGGCTATTACAGGTTACGAAGCGCATGAATACGAGAATAATTCAATTCTTTGGTACGATATGATTTTCCCTGCCGACCGCGAACTTGCCTTGCGACAAGCGCGTGAAATCTTGCACGAACAGCAATCCGATGCGGTAGAGCATCGGATTATTCGCAAGGATGGCGCGGTGCGTTGGGTGAAAAATACGCCTGTGCTGCATTTCAACGAAGCGCATGAACTTATTGCCTACGATGGGCTTGTTTCTGATATTACCGAGCGCAAAGAGGCAGAAGAAGCAATGCGCGAGAGCGAGGAACGCTTTCGTTTTATCATTGAGCAATCACCGATCGGGATTGCTCTGACCACGCCGAGCGGACGTATTTTGAAAGCAAATGCGACAATTTGCACCATGCTGGGCTTCGACGAGCAAGAAATCACGCGGCTTTCGACGCAGGATATTTCCGTTCCAGAGGATGCCGTGCGTGAGGAGAAACCGCTTCAGCAGTTACTTGCAGGCGAAATTCCGCATTTAGAAATTGAAAAACGCTTTGTGGCAAAATCTGGCGAAGTGGTCTGGGGAAACGTCCATAGCTCGTTTCTCCGCGACCGAGACGGCAAGCCGCTTGTACGAATTGCGATTGTCGAAAACATCACGCCGCGCAAACAAGCAGAAAACGCCCTGCGCCAAAGCGAAGAACGCCTTCGCGCACTCATGCAAAACGCGAATGATGCGGTTGTGATTTCCGACAGCGAAGGCAGTTTCTCGTATTGCAGCCCCTCGGTAGCGCGGATGTTTTATTACGGACCAGAGCGTATGCTCGGCACAAATGCCTATTCGTATATTCATCCCGACGATTTGGCACACGTCAAAGAGCAATTTCGCCAGCTTATTGAGTTGCCGATGAACACCATGAAAACAATGCAATATCGCTTTCGCCGCGCCGATGCTTCGTGGGCAGAATTGGAAGCCGTTTCAACTAATTTGCTCAAACACCCTGTTATTCAAGGAATTGTTACCAATGCACGAGATATTTCCAAGCGGCATCGGCAGGGACAAGACACGGACGACGACGAGTAGTTTGGTCGCGGAAGTTTACGCTTTCACGCTCTGCCAACCAAGCTCCGCAGCGAGCGCGTATCGAGGATGTTCCTGCGGAATACACACTTTATTTGGGCTGTTCGGCGCACGAAAAATCGTATAATTTGGCAAAGAAAAATCAATCTGCGTGTGCGTAATTTCTGCTTGAATAATGGGGCGATAGTGCGCTATAATTTTTGCTGCACCCTGCAAAACCTGATTCTCTGCGCCTTCTGCGTCAATTTTCAAAAAATCAAACCGTGTGAGTTTTTCCCATGCAAATAAATCATCCAAGGCAACGACCAGCGAGGATAAGGCTTGTGCGGTAGAATCATGCTTGAGAAGGCTGAATTCATGCGGCTTTGCGGAGTTCATCCAAAGCGTACTGGTTTCGGTTTTCGCACCAGCACAGAAATTGCGAATGCGAAGATTGGTAAATTGATTCTCTTTCGCGCTTTTGAACAAGACCGCCAGCACATCCGGAAATGGCTCAAGCGCCAAGACTGTTCCCGTTCCAGCAAGATGCTGTGCGGCTTTGATGCTGTAAATTCCTGTATTCGCGCCAACGTCAATCATCACGCTTTCTGGCGCGAGAAATTTTGTGAAATGTTTGTATTCTGGCTCAATATCATCGCGCCAAACGTAGATGCCGCGCCCACCGAAGCCTGCTTTGTTCTGACCATAGACGATTGCGCCATTCGACAATCGTGTTTTCAAAAGGTGTGTGCGCGGGCTGAGTGCCACGCGGATTTTGCGCAAAAATTCCGTCATTGTGCGAGAAAATTAGTGAAGAAATTGGGAAAAGAATTTGGCGAAACCTGCTTGTCAAGAGAGCAACCACGCCTACAACGCGCTCCAAAACTACAACAATCCGCCCTCTACCGCAAATCTTTTGCGTTGATGTTCGTTTGTCAGCTTTCGTGATGTGATTTCTGCGTCCAATTCCAGCATTCACTCGCCTACGGTTGAGAAAATAAGCGGATGATGCGCAAAAGAATGTATGCAGAAATTTCACAATTTTGTATTTTGAAAACTCGGCAGACGTAACGGTCTATTTGCTCGGGAATGCTCAGAAATCCTCAGAAATCCTCACAAATTGTTTCATTTTTTGCGAACAGGTGTTGTATGGGAGTTCAACTTTTACTTTCGTTTCCATGTGCCATTATTCCAATGGCTCTTTTTATCTACATTGTGCGCCGTTTGGATAAGTACGACCCAGAGCCGTTTTGGTTACTGATGTTTCACTTTGCATGGGGCGGCATCATTGCCGTGAGCGCGGCTTCGGTCATTAACGGGCAAGCACTCGCATTTTTTGTGGGAGAAGGCATTACGCCCAGTAACGTAACGCCAGATAAACGACTCGCTCTCACGTTTGTTGTTGCCTGCTTAGGACCGATTGTAGAAGAATTGCTCAAATGCTCGGTATTCGGCATCAGCACACGCTTACGTGAATTCAACAACTTGACCGACGGAATTGTCTATGGCTCGGCAGTTGGCTTTGGTTTTGGAATGATTGAAAATCTCGTGTATTTCATTCAAAATGCAGCAACGGACAACTGGGTACAACTTGTTATCAATCGTACCTTTTTCTCTGCGATGATGCACGCACTGTCGTCGGCGACGTTTGCGGCATTTTTAGGCTACGGACGCTTCAAGTACGGTGATATTCCATGGCGTTTCGCGGTCTATGGTTTTGTTCCTGCTGCACTGCTCCATATGGCGTGGAATTACTTCATTATGTCGAACATTACTGGCGTGAACATTGTCGGTTTTGTGGTGGTCATCCTCGCTTTTGCTGGCTTGTGTTTTACCTTTGTGCGCTCCATGAAATATGAGCATATCTATATTCGTGAGGAACTCGTTGATGAAGCGCGTTTGGGTAATATTCCGCAAGATTATATTGATTTACCCTTCCGCGAGCATAGTTCTGGCGAAGAGTATCTGGTTGCGCTCATTTGCTCGCAAATTGCTTTCGAGCGCATCACCAACAGACAGCTTCGCAGTCCGCATCAAATTGAACGCTCAAATAAAATTTTAGATACATTGCGGCAGAAAATTAAGACATTACCACCGCTCCAAGCCTCGTAGTCTGATACACTATCGGGCAGTTCTGGTGCGGTGCGGTTCAATACGCAATATTTTTTTCTTCAGCAATTTCCATTGAATTTCCATTGATTTTTTTTCATGTATTATGCACTATACTCTTTCGTCGGATTTTCTCGCAACTACGATAGATGCTCAAGTTCAGGGTAATGATGTTGTGCTTTCTAATGGCGATACGCTGCATTTTGAGCCACATTCTTCCATGAATCCCAGCGAGCAAGGTGTGTTTTTTCTTGTGCGCACAGATACCGCCACACAGCACGAAGAACGTATTCCTGTGGTGGTTGTGCAGGATGGTTCTGCGGCAGTGCGGCTATCGGTAAATGGCTACACATACA
This sequence comes from Candidatus Kapaibacterium sp., assembly GCA_004292595.1. Lineage (GTDB taxonomy): Bacteria > Bacteroidota > Ignavibacteria > Kapaibacteriales > UBA4661 > PH2015. The sequence continues at coordinate 37,639 of RDXM01000107.1, forward strand.
GCATTGATGCGCTCTCGGAGCGCGACCACTTTTTTCGCCAACTCCTGAAAGATACCGCCACGAAAAATTCTGGTGCAGCGAAAGTTGTCGCGCCAATGCCGGGCTTGTTGAAATCTATCAATGTGCAGCCAGGGCAGCGCGTGAAGAAGGGTGAGCGTTTGTTTATTTTGGAAGCAATGAAAATGGAAAATGATATTAAAGCACCGATAGAAGGCATTGTGGGGCAGATGAACGCAAGCGCAGGAACGGCAGTGGAAAAGAATTTCCTTTTGTGCATGATTGAAAAAGCAGAGGACGTGGCTGTAGCCTGATTCACCGAGACTATTTTGGGTGTCATTTTTGGTGTACTATCTGCCACGTTTTTCTGCCATAAAAGTAGCACAACATCCCACCAAGACCGCAAACGGTATAGGCGATAAGCGGCGTTGAGAGTGCTATGCCGCAAAAAAAGCACCCCAAAACGCTCGCAAAAAATACTCCCAAGAGCGCACTGGAAATCGCAGTAACGCTGCGTTTCTGACCACGTGCCAGCAAAAAGGCTTCAAAAATATTGCTGAGAGTTTGAAAGAAAAATAACGCCGCAACAATGCGCAATAGCTCCACCGATGGAAGCATAGCTGCGCCATAGACAAAGAAAATAAGCGGCTCTGCGGCAAAGAAAAGAAAAAAACTACCCGCAAATGCAATTCCGCCGCCCAGCACCAATGCTTGAAGAAGAAGTGTTTTTTGTTGCTGTGCATTTGCGGTATGTGCAGAAGAATCGTTTTGAAGCGAAACAAAAGAAGGTAAGAGCATCGTAAACAATGCTCCAGCAAAGGTTCTGAGCGCAATAGGGAAACGCATTGCTGCGCCAAAAAAGCCCATATCCTGCGCAGAAGCGGTGGTAAGCATCAAAGCAAAAACTCCTGCTCGCGATTCCACAATCCCTAATGCTTGAATTGCCACAAAATACGCTTGCTCACGCAGGGCGCACCACATATCTCGCACAGATAACTTTTGCTGAGTCACCTGCCTCAACGCCTCTTTCCATGCGCCCTCCACGACAAACTCTCTGGCAATAAGCATTTTCGCGCTTTCCACGCAGGGCAGCACCAGTAATGCTAGAAGCAAATTCTGTGACACGACCAACACCGCAATACAACCGCCATGCAACATCAATGAAGCAATGTTTTCAAGGCGTGCAATGCGGCTATACTGCTCCATTCCTCGCAGTGCGGCTATGTAGCTTGCGCCTAATGCTCGAAAAAGCGACCATACGCCATAGACCGCATACAGACTCATCTCTTCCCTTAGTATTCCTTTTGTCATAAAAAGTGCGAAGCTCAGGAGGCACACTGCAACAACGCACCACAGCACGATTTTAAGCACTTGCGCACGGCGAAAAAGCGCAAGGCACTGGGAAATATCTGTGCGGAAATGCGCTGCCACAACAAGCGGTATGCGGGTTTCATAGCCCCAATCAATCAATGTGGTTAGCAGCAAACCCAGTGCTGATGCGCTTGAGAATATACCCAATGCTTCTGCGCCCAGTATTCGTGCTACCGCAATCGGCAGAAGAATTCCACCCACGAGCGTTGTAGCATTCACCGAAAACAGTGCCGCGAGAGAGCGTGTAAATTGCTGGAAGGAAGGTGTATTCACGAGAAAAATATTGGTAATGATGTTAATTCTCCAATCACGTCGAGATGTGCTTGGTCAATATGTGATACCGTTTTGACTGTATTTTGAATACTTTGATTTGAGCAAGGCAGCATGCTGCCTTGTTTCGGAGAATTGAAACTATTCATTTTACAATCGAAGCCTCGCCACATCACGAAGAATAACGAGTTTGGCATACCGCCGTTTGCTTATCGCCGAAAAAATGTATTGGCAAAATGCGCAGAGGTCGGCATATTGCTGTGCTAGAAGTTGTTTCGCTAATGCCATTTCATTATCTTAAAAATTTGAAGTCATATTATATGCCAAATTATATGCCAACAACACCAGCCTCTGCGCTGCTTCACATCATCATCATCGGCAATGGCATTGCGGGAATCACGGCGGCACGGCACATTCGCAAGCGCAGCAACCACCGTATTACGATTGTTTCGAGCGAGAGTACGCACTTTTTCTCGCGCCCTGCGCTCATGTACATCTACATGGGGCATCTTACCTACGAGCAAACGAAGCCATATCACGATGATTTCTGGGAAAAGAATCGCATCGAACTTGTGCATGACCACGCACACCGCATTGATACTGAAGCGAAGGCTATTCACCTCCAATCAGGCACACAACTGCGCTACGACAAACTTATTGTGGCAACAGGGTCAATTCCGCGCAGGTTGGGCTGGAAAGGTCAGGATTTGCAAGGCGTACAGGGGTTGTATTCTTTGCAGGATTTACAAAGTATGATTGATATTTCTCATCACATCAAACGAGCGGTGATTGTTGGCGGCGGACTCATTGGCGTAGAAACCGCAGAAATGCTGTACTCGCGGGGCATTCCAACAACGTTTTTGGTACGGGAATCACGATATTGGAACAGTGTTTTGCCCAATGAAGAGGCGGAGATGATTGGTCGGCATATTCAGGAGCATAAAAGCATTGAACTTCGCACCAATACTGAGCTTCAGGAGATTTTGGACGATGGAACAGGGCGCGTTCGCGGCATTGTCACCAATGCTGGCGAGGAAATTCCGTGCGAGTTTGTTGCACTAACGGTTGGTGTCGAGCCAAACGTCGCATTGGCACGGGCTTCTGGCATTCCCGTTGAGCGTGGCATTGTGGTCAATGAATTTTTTGCATCAAAAATACCCGATGTGTATGCGTGTGGTGATTGTGCAGAAATGCAGCATTCAAGCGATGCAGCACGGGGGCGAATTGAGCCGCTATGGTATGCAGCCCGCGCACACGGCGAGTGCCTTGCAGCGAACATCTGCGGTGAGCAGCATGAATACACGCGCACAACATTTTTTAACTCAGCGAAATTTTTTGACATTGAATATCAAACCTACGGTACTGTTTCTGCAAAACTCGGCGAAAACGAAGCAACAATTTTCTGGCAAGATTCTCCGAGCGCAGCAACGAAGAGGCTTCTGCGCATTGTCTATGCAAAAGATGCAACGAAGCGCGTTGTAGGATGTAATGTGCTGAATGTGCGCTATCGTCAAGATGTTTGTACGCATTGGATAGAGCGTGGAGCCAGCATTGAAGAGGTGTTAGAAAATCTCGGTGCAGCAAATTTCGACCCCGAATTTTTTGCTCAAGCCGAAGCGCATTTGGTAGCAGAGTATAATCGCCAAGAAGGGAAAAATCTTGTACTCAAGAAGCGTCGTAGTCTCTGGAATGCTCTTCAAATCTTGTCTTCCAGCACTGCGTGATGCGGGGGTGCCAGAAAGTCGCTGCTGCTCATTTGGCTCAATAAGACAACTGATGAGAACTTTCGCAGAATGTGCTTTTGAAGCTCACAGACAGGAATGTCTATGCCACCAAAGCCAGTATCTATCAGTTTTGTAGTGGCACAGGCATTCTTGCCTGTGAGGTGTGCGAAAGTCCTACTGATTTCTGACACTATCCCCCCGAGCGTTCTCGTCCAATTTTACCAGCGCATAAGATTTACTTCATCCACATACACCGTTTGTTTATTGCGGAAGAGTGCCAGAATAATTGCCAAGCCAATAGCGGCTTCTGCTGCTGCAACGGTCATCACAAAAAAGACAAAAATTTGTCCCGCAGAATTACCGAGAAAGCTCGAAAATGCAACGAGCGTGAGATTGACGGAGTTCAGCATGAGTTCAATGCACATAAAAATAATAATGGCATTGCGGCGCGTCAGAACGCCGATTGCACCAATCGAGAACAGCACACCCGAAAGCGCGAGATAGTATTCAAGAGGAATAGATTGCATATAAAAGTAAGAAAGAACAAGAAAAATTTGTTGTCTAACGTTGTACGAATCGCATTGGTATTGCAGTGTGTAAGGTTCAAGATTTAGAATTCAAGACTCAAGATTGCGTTTCGCCAAAACGACTGAGCCAACAACTGCCGCCAATAGCAGCAACGAAACAGCCTCAAATGGGAAAAGATAATCGGTGAACAGGACGCGCCCAAGTTCGTTTACCGAGCCGATCACCTCTGCATTCGGCGAAAGCTGGGTAAGCTCGCCGCGCTGCATTATCAAAAAGGCGATAATCTGCACACCGAGAAGTCCTGCCATGACAATCCCCACGATATTGCGCACATTGAGCTTTTGTGCGAGTTTCTCCTCTTCGCCAAGATTGAGCAACATTATCACGAATGTAACCAACACCATGATAGCACCTGCATAGACAAGAATTTGCAAGGCTGCCAAAAGCTGTGCCTGCAAGGTAAGGTACAATCCCGACAAGCAGAAAAAGTGAGTAATCAAGCCGACTGCCGAGGCAACCGGACTTTTGCGCGTTACCATTACCAGCGCAGAGGCGACGGCACAAACGGCAAAAACAAAAAATGCACCGGAAACGAGGCTCATACGTTGTCCATTGAAAAAAGGTGAAAAAATCTGGTGTCGTGGCAATTCTTAGGAAGAAACTCTTAGGAAGGTCGAAAAATACTGAATGCCGCGCAAAGATACTACAAAAAAAGCTGTCTTCTGTGTAAATTTCCTGCTGCGCCCGCGAGAAAAAGTTTACGAAATTCCATGGTTTTTCCTAGAAAGTCCTTGGCTATTTGCTATATTCTGGATTGCCATAACAATAGTTACAGTTGTATTGGCTGAGAAATCTGCGGTAGAAATTTGGTCAAAATTGTTTGTGTGCCGCTTCAGATATGCCGCTTTATTGCTTTGTTTTTGCTATACTAAAAAAGGTTTGTTGCTTCAGATGTAGTCCACCTCAAAGGTGGATTACATCTCGCTTCTTCACTTTTTGATATGCAATTTTTACCCACTTTTAGTATATGTGTTTTTCTTTTGTATCCTTCATGCTGCTCCCCTTTTTCTTTGTTTCACTACCACGGTATTTGACGTTTATTGTCGTCTGTCTATGCGTCGGAATCCCCGTTCTGATGCACTCTCCGCATATATTTTCTCAAGCCGTGCCGCCGCCTGTCATGGGCAATCAAAAACATATTGCTATCAAGAGCCAATCACCGCTTCGCTACACGGCTTTAGATGCTTGGACTACCGAAAATGGCTTGCCGCATAATGGAATTTTGGATATGCGCCAAACACGCGATGGATACATCTGGTTTGGCTCATTCAACGGTGCAGCACGCTTCGATGGCAAAAATTTTCTCCTCTTGCGCCGCTCCAATACGCCTCTTTTTGGCAGTAATACGATTTCCACTCTCTGGGAAGATATGCGCGGTAATGTGTGGTTTGGTGTGCAGGAAGGTGGGACGGTCGTGCAAGCTCCCGACGGCTCTATGACACGGCTTGATTCTACCTATACTTTCAAGGACAAAATGATTCGCGCATGGTCGGAAAACCGCATGAAATCTAGCCCTGAGTATGGAACAGTCTATTTTTCTGCTAATAAAGGCATCTATGCAATTTCCCACGATGCCGCTCGCAAAACGTTTACTCTGCGGCGCGATAGCATTTACAACCTCGACACGCCAGAAATTTCGCAAGATATACTCTGCGACAGCCATGCTGGGATGTGGCTTGGTACGCGCCTTGGCTTGTATTATCGCCCCTCGCGCCAGAATGCAAACGATGTCCGCCGCTTCGACACAACAAATGGCTTGCCAAATATCAGTGTGCAATGCTTATACGAAGACCGCTCTGGCACAGTCTGGATTGGCACACGGCGCGGCGTTTGCCGATTCACCAATGGACGCATAGTGCAGGATTCTGCGCTCCTCATCAATACACCTGTTCACGATATTTTGGAAGACCGCGACGGCAATATCTGGTTTGGCTCAGACAATGGTGCGTTTCTTTGGACAAAATCCACTCACACGCCGCAGCTATCACCGCAGCTATCGCCCCAACTCTACAGGCTTTCGACCGAAGATGGCTTAACCGATAATTCCGTGCGGACACTCACCGAAGACAGCGAAGGAAATATCTGGTTTGGCACGTATTATGGCGGCTTGAACCGCTTGAAGCGCGGGATATTTAGCAACATCACGACGCGCGAAGGCTTGATAAATCCTATCGTCTATGCCAGTCTGCAAGCCCGCGATGGTGCAATGTGGGTAGCAACCTTCAACGGCGTTCAGCGTATTTTACCCGACAAAACAATAAACTATACAACACACAACGGCTTAGTTACGGCACTTGCACGGGCATTAGCCCAAGACAGCGCAGGCAACGTCTGGGTCGGCACATATGGTGCGCTGCATTGCATCGCGCCAGAGGGCAAGGTAAAAGCCTACACCATGCGCGACGGCTTGCTTGACGACCAAATCCGCGCTCTGTGCGCCATGCGCGATGGCAGCCTGTGGATTGGCACCGTGAACGGCATGAGTATTCTCAACAATGGCGTATTTACGAGCTTGACCGTACAAAAAGGCGACCTTGTCTCCAACAGTATTTTGGGAATTATGCAAGACCGCGCCGGAAACGTCTGGGTGAGTTCAAACGGCGGCGGCGTGGTAATTTTTCACGCAAACGGCACAAAATCGTTCTTGCAAGCCGATAGGGATTTGCCAAGTAGCGATGCTTTTTGCGTTGCGGAGTCGCCTACGAGCGATGAAATCTGGATTCCCTGCAATGGCGGACTTACGCTCTGGAAACAAGGAAAAACGACCATATTCACCATTCACGACGGCTTACCTGACGAAAATGTTTTTCATGTCCTCGAAGATTCGGCAGGAATGCTTTGGATGACGTGCAATATCGGGATTTTTAGCGTCTCAAAGCACGATTTGATGCGCGTTGCAGCCGACCGCAGACAAAAATGCAAATGCACACTCTACACTCGTTCCGATGGCTTGCAGACCAATAGCTGCACCGTTCCTAGCTTTGCTACTCGGACGCGCGAGGGCGAGATGTGGATTCCGATGCTCAAAGGCGTAGCAATTATCAATCCTTCAAAGCAGCTTCAAAACGAGGTTCTGCCCTCCGTGTACTGCCAAACTGTCCGCGCTGATACCATGACGCAGACAATAACCTCCGTACACCGCACCATTGCTATCACCGCAGGCACCGAGCGCGTTGAAATTCGCTATACGGCTCTCAGTTTTACTGCGCCAGAATTGATAGAATTTCGTTTTATGCTGGAGGGAGTTGATAAACACTGGGTTTCCGCAGGAACGCACCGCACGGCATATTACACCAATCTCGCGCCCGGACGCTATACGTTTCGCGTGATTGCGGCAAACAACAGTGGGAAATGGAATACGACGGGCGACATAATTACGCTGGACGTAGAAGCATTTTTCTATCAAACGCGCTGGTTTATCGCACTTGCTCTGGTGGTTTTTCTCGCGCTCTGCCTGATGATTGTGCGCGTACGAACGTGGCGTTTGAAGGCGCGGGCGGAAATTCTCGAAAAAACCGTACAGGAGCGCACACAACAACTGGAGGAGCATTCGGAAGAAATTGAGCATCAGAATCACGAAATCAAGCGACAACTGGAGATTCTCGACCAGCAAGCCCGCGAAATTGAATTAGCAAATTCCTCACTAAACGAGAAAAATCTGCACTTGCAGCAAGCAAATACCACGCTAGAGAATGCAAACGCTGAAATTTACCGCCAGCAATATATTTTGGAGGAACAAGCGGCAGATATTGAACTGGCGAACTCAGAATTGCAAGAGCGCAATGCCCAGCTTTACAACCTGAATCAGGAAAAAAATGAGTTCTTGGGCATTGCCACGCACGACCTCAAAAACCCACTCGCTGCTATTCGTATGACGGTCTCGCTGGTGCAACGCTACTACGACCGTATGTCGAAAGAAGACGTGCTGGATAGGCTTGGAGCGGTGGAAATTTCTGTTGAGCGCATGACGAGTATTATCACGAACCTTTTGGATATTAACGCAATCGAATCGGGCAAGTTGAATGTAAACTTGCAATACATCAATACGTTGGATTTGGCAAAGCAAATGGTGGAAGAATACCGCGAGCGAGCGAAAGCAAAAAACCTCACGCTCTACTTTTCATCAGCCACAGAGCGCACCATTGCATATGCGGATAGAAATATCGTCATTGAAGTTTTGGACAATCTCGTTTCTAATGCTGTAAAGTATTCCCCGCACGACCGCAATATTTTTGTGAGTATTCGAGACTCTGTGCGCGAAGAAATGCACGAAGAAAATACCGCAACACCTGATATTTCCTATCTTCGCATTGATGTCAAAGACGAAGGACCTGGACTGAGCGACGACGATAAATCGAAGCTCTTCGGGAAATTCATGCGACTCTCGGCTCGTCCGACGGGCGGAGAGCATTCGACGGGGCTTGGTTTATCCATTGTTAAACGGATGGTCGAAGCCATGAACGGGCGCGTGTGGTGTGAGTCGGAGCTTGGCAAAGGGGCAATGTTTTCGGTGGAATTGCCCTGCGCGGAACGCGAAGAAAAGACGTAGAAATGAGATGTAGTTGAGATGAGATGTAGTCCACCTTTGAGGTGGACTACATCGAAAGCACCAAACCTTTTTTAGTGTATCTGTATCTGAAACAATAGACTTTTAGGACTTTCGCAAAATGTACTTTTGAAGCTCACAGACAGGAATGTCTGTGCCACCAAAGCCAGTATCTATCAGTTTTGTAGTGGCACAGGTATTCCTGTCTGTGAGGTTTGCGAAAGTCCTAACTTTATTCCGAATAGACTTTTTTACGAAACAAGGCAGCATGCTGCCTTGCTCCAAAACCCTAAAAACCTTATTCGAGATAAACTTTAATAACTACCGTGTGGTATTTTTATCAAACTTCAAAATATGGGAACTTGCTCCAATAGTCATTTTGGCTGCGCCGAATCACCTCATATGCCTCTTCACGACTGTAAATATGCGTTATCTCGCAAATCGGTTTTTTTCCTTTGCCCGGAATACTTTTATAGGTGAGAAAGTAGTGCCGAAGCCGCTCGACGACATCTTCAGGGCATTCGCTCACGTCTTTCAACTCGCCATAGACCGCATCGCCTTTCATGACGGCGATAATTTTATCATCAGCTTCGTTGTCGTCCACCATGCGGAAACCGCCTATTGGCAGGGCTTCCAGGATAACGTCGCCGTGTGGGATGTTTTTTTCTGCAAGCACACAAATATCAAGCGGGTCGCCGTCGCCGATGATGCCTGTTTTTCCTGTTTTTTCCATGCAAAAGCCCGCAATTTCCTCACCGCAATACGTTTGCGGAATAAAGCCATAGAGCGCAGGACAGATATTAGAAAATCGCTGCGGACGGTCCACCTTCAAGTAACCGCTTGCTTTATCCACTTCGTACTTAATCGTATCAGCTGGAACAATCTCAATGAACGCATTGATGCGCTCTGGAGCATCGTCGCCACTCTCAATACCATGCCAAGGGTGCGGCTTAAAAAGGAGCTTCATCAGGTTCAAATTTGCGCGGGTATTGGGCGTGTTTTTCATAGTGGAAAGCGGAATGAAGAGTGAAAAAATATGGATGTGAAGATAATCGTATTACTTCGGATATTACTTCGGAAAAGAAATTTTGCCCATCGAAACCGTTGGTACGCCTTCGCGCTCGCCAAAACTAGTTTCGCCGCCCGTGAGAGCTTCGTTTGCGAGCGTGGCAAACAGCACGGCTTCTTTTGCATCACCTAAAATACCCAAATCATCGGTTAAACCAAGCGTACAATCGGGCAGTAATTCTTTGATGGAGTTCACCAGCGAGGGATTATGCGCCCCGCCACCGCTCATGTAGAGCGCGTAGCGTTCATTCGGCTTCATCACGCGGCGCACAGCATCCGCAATGGTTTCTGCGCTGAAGCGGGCGAGCGTTGCCATGACATCTTCGGCGGGCATTGCGCTCAAAAAGACTTTATGCTCTTTTGCAACATTTTCAATGTACTCAATGTTGAAAAGTTCTGGTCCCGTCGTTTTCGGGAAAGGCGCGTCGAAAAAGGGATGGTCTTTGAGTGCCGCCAAGAGACGAGGATTTGCCACGCCTGCAAGCGCGATTTTCCCATCGGTATCAAACATTTTGCCAAATGATTTTCGCACGTACGCATCCAAGAGCGTGTTGCCTGTGCCAGTGTCGGTGGTGAACACCTCGGAAGCGTTCAGCGATGCAGGCAAATACGTGAAATTCGCAATACCGCCCATGTTCAGCATAATGCGGTTTTCGCCGCGCTTCGAGAAAAGGAAATAATCGCCATAAACCGCTAACGGTGCGCCTTCGCCGCCTTTTGCCACGTGCTTCTGGCGGAAATCACTGAGCGTGATAACGCCCGACTGCACGGCGACGTGGTCGCCGTCGCCGATTTGCAGCGTCGCATTGCCAAAGCCTTCGGGTGGGAAATCGTATTTTTTGTGCAATGATTTTGGCGCGTGCATGACGGTTTGTCCATGACTAGCGACAATATCTACTTCTTCTGGCGAAATATTCCACATCTGCAAGCATTCACGCACCATGTCGCCATGCAGCTTGCCAATCCAAGCGTTCAGGACGCAGAGGAGTTGAAAATCAACCTGCTCCTTCGCAAAGACGCGCCGAATCTCGTGTTTCACGTCGTCGGAATACGGAACGGTGCGGAATTGCTCAATGGTTACTTCCGTGTCGCCACCAGAGCCGCGCAGAAGGCACAGAGCCACATCCAAGCCATCAAGCGACGTGCCGCTCATCAGCCCGATAATGCGGCGTTCTGGCTTTGCGGCAATGCGGTATAATTGTTCGATATTGCTGTTGATGCGAGTATTCATGAGCTTTCGAGGGAATGATTCTAAAAATAATTCTATCGATACAACAAATTTCTTCTCTAGTGGCACAGACATTCCTGTCTGTGAGTGTTGGTGAGGTCTTCAGGCGACAAACACAGACAGGAATGTCTGTGCCACTATTATTTTTTTAGTCTCTCCTACTGACCAGTTCTCATCGCGGTTTCGTCGTATCGGCGGGCGGTGTTGGTGTTGGCTTGGGAAGGGGTGCGCCGCCGTCGCGTGGAATGCTTGTATTGCTGCGAGGCTTGGTGCTGTCTTGCTTTGCGGGCGTGTCCAGTCGAATTTCTTTTAAGTCTTTCGCCGTTGTTTCAAAATCTTTCTTCACGTTTTCCACTTCTTTTTTTGCCTCATTAACCGTTTCTTCTGCCGCTTTTTTCGCATCTTCCAGAGCTTTACTCAGGCGGCGACCGACAGCTCTGGGCGAAGTTTCCTCGCGTAATTTTTTGACATCGCGGTCAATTTTGTCAATAGTTTCCTGCAATTTTGCCTTGATGTCGTCGGTAAATAGCCCAAGTTTCTCCATAACTTTTACGGTCAAATCAAAGCGCGGATTGGCGTAGAGAAGCGGCTGCGTGGATTTATCCCACACGTAATCGTAGCCTTCGGTAATGCCGACTTCCTGGATTGCCGCCGCAATTTTCGCTTCAATCGGCTTCATCGTGGAAACGACAAGCGTATCAAATTTTCCGCCCGTGTTGAAGTGGGAGCGCACGAAATCATCTTTTTCCATGCGCTTGCGCTGGAGCGTGAGTTCGCGCTCACGGAGTTCGGCTTCGCTCCAGATAAGGCGTTTTTTCTGGATGTCCGTTTCGAGGACTTGAATAGCCGTTTGCTGTTCGTCAATTTGGCGTTTCCAATCATTAACATTCGATTCTATGCGTTGTTTGGCGTTTTGGTAATCGCCAGAGCGTTCTCGAATGGTGTTAGAATTAACAAAACCAACTTTGGGCGTTTGCGCAAGAACCAGCATTGGTGCGCTGTGCAGAAATACCGCCCAAGCAGCAAGGAAGAACAATGCAATGTGTGGAGCAAAAAGAGTACGAAAATGTGCGGATGCTAAGAAAAACGTCATTGGTCAAAGGGAAAAGTTCAACAACCGAGAGAATTGAAGCCAATCAAATGGCGAATATGACAAAAAAGCCAAAGCAAGCAATAATGAATATTGCAGATGCTTTGGCTTTAATGTTGATACCAAATATTCGCTAGGCATTTCGGTTATTGAAGAGAGCCATGCAGCAAACGCAAAGAAACGTCTCAGCACACATCTCGAATGGAGGAAAATCAATACACCGACAAAGTTACGCGAGAGAAAGTATTTTTGCAAACGAAGATTTTGAGTATCGCGCTCGCAACTCCTTTTCAGAAGTATTTCTGACGATTACTTATTGCGCTTCAATTTGTCCAAGACGCGGAAGGTGATATCCAATTCTTCATCGTAATACACAAAAGCTGGCGTTTCCATGACTGCGGAGAGACGTTCAGTTTTCGCAACTTCTTTAATTGCATTTTGAACGCGCTTGCGAATAGGCGCGAGCAATTCTTCTTGCAATGCAGCTAACTCACCTTGATTACCAAATTTTTCCTCGCGGTAGCGCTGATACCGCTCTTGGATAGACTTCAAGCGTTCTTCTTCTTTGGTTTTCGCGTCTGCCGACATCATTGCTTTTTGCTTGTCGTAGCTTTCGAGAGCTTGGACGTAATCTTTTTGGATAGTTTCGATGGTATCGCGGTATTTTTTGCCAGATTCCTGCAACTTTTCTTGTGCTTCTTTTGCTTCTGGAAGTTGAGCAACAATTTTTTGGGAATCAACCACGCCGATACGCAAACTACCGCCACCGCTACTGCCTGTCATTGGAGCGGAAACTTTCTGTGCAAGCACAGGGCTTACAAATGCAATCGCAGCGAGAAGTGCTGCGCTTACGAAGATGTTCATAGTGTTTTTTTTGATGAAAAAATTGACAAAAAATAAAGGTAATTGAGCAAATTACAAAGACTTCTAATTTACGACACGCAGTGTATTTTGCCAAACAAAATCACACGTTCTTCTTTTCTTGGAAGAATGAAAGAGCAGAAAAGTTTAATGGAAAAGGTATGGAAAGAATATGGAAAAGATTATGCAAAAGATATGGCATAGCGTTTGAGTGTTGTGATGAAGTGTTGAGGCTGTCTGTTGAGGCTGTCATCGCACAGATTGCACAACACGTTTTTATTGCGCCGCTTATTTCCCACCTTTTTTCCACTTTCTGTATGCGTACTTTCCCTCTTGCCGCAAGCACCGTCGCACTAGCATTTGCCATGAGTGCGTGTAGTTCATCGGTTCGTTTTTCTTCGCGTGGTGTGCAGAACAGTTCGCCGCCCAGCAATGGCGGGTTGTTTGCCTCAACACCAGCAACAACGCCTAGTTCAGGCAAACAGACGGCTGCACCCAAAACGAGCCAAGCAAATGCCAGTACCCTCAAAACCAGTGATATGAATTTTAGTGGTATTGCGTCCTACTACGGCGATGAATTTCACGGGCGAAAAACAGCCAATGGTGAAATTTATGACCGTTCAGAATTCAGCGCGGCGCATCGTTCTTTGCCCTTCGGAACATATCTGAAGGTGCGAAATCTCAGTAGTGACCGCAGCGTGATTGTCCGCGTGAACGACCGAGGTCCGTTCAAGGCAACGCGCGTTTTAGATGTATCCTTCGCTGCTGCGCAGGAGCTAGGCTTAGTGAAAACAGGAACAGCAGAGGTAGAAGTGACCGTAATGGAAGCGCAGTAAGCACCTTAATTATGAAATACGGCACTGACCCTGAAGAAAAAAAAGCCTGTATGCTAGACTCTACCACGCTTGTAGGGAAAAATACTCAAAAGTATAAAACTTGAAAAATAGGCTGTGAGGCTCGACAAATACTTGCGTTGAAGGTGATTAAAAAATATTTGTAACTGGTCAGGTCTCAACAATGAAGAGGGGACGCAGATGAAGATGATTGAATGGATGAAGATGATAGTGATAAAAAAAATCAGAGCGTGAATGCACGTTGTTGATGTTTTCTGCATTTTCATCATCTTCATCCATTCCATCATCTTCATCTGCGTCCAAAAAAATCATGACCTGACCAGTTACGAATATTTATACCTAGTAAGTTGTACAACTACCACAAACAAAATTTCAGGAAATCAAGATTTTTTTTGTCAAATCCTAAAAAAAGTGTATTTTCTATGTTCGTTAAAATGCGCCCTACGCATTTTAAGGTTCTTAATATGAAACTTTTTATTGTTAGCGCGTTATTCCCTACTTTTTGAAAAAATTTCGCACAGCAATATCCTTACAAGCGCAATGTCCGTTTGTATATAGCTTTACCATCGACTTCGGATTTCCCGATTTTTCGTCTTTTTTAAAAAGAAAGAGAAATCGGGAAGTCCTTGTTTTGTTCAATACAAACTACATTGCGCTGCAATACTTGACTATAAACTTACACACATTCTCACACTTCACCCTTTACGGGAGGCAACTTTGAGTACAATGAACGGCAAAAATGGCTCACTTCACGGCGCATCATATGGCGCGTACAAAGAGCGTATTTCGTTCGCGGAATTCCCCGCAAAATCTAGCCCGATAGACCTTCTTTCGGTGCAGATGCACTCCTACACAGAATTTTTGCAGGACGAAGCAGAACCCGCAAGCCGCAGAAATCTTGGGCTTCAGCAAGCATTCCTCACCAATTTCCCGATTTCTGATGCGCGTGAAATCTACGAATTGGAGTTCATTGAGTATTTCATTGAGCGTCCGAAATATACGGAAACCGAATGCCGTGAGCGCGAACTCACCTACGCACGTCCTTTAAAAGCCAAACTGCGTCTCTCGTCCAAAGCCGACCCGAAATCTGAAGACTACATCGAAACCATTGAACAAGACGTGTATTTGGGCAATGTTCCTGCGATGACTCCACGCGGTACCTTCATCATCAACGGCGCAGAGCGCGTGATTGTATCGCAGTTGCACCGCTCGCCAGGTGTGTTTTTCTCGGATGCCATGCACCCAAACGGTACGCGCGTCTTTTCGGCACGGATTATCCCGTTTCGTGGTTCCTGGGTGGAGTTTACGACGGACATTCACCAAGTCATGCACGTTTACATTGACCGCAAGAAGAAATTCCCCGTAACGATGCTCCTTCGCGCTCTCGGCTACTCTTCTGATGAGCAGATTCTCGACCTTTTCAACTTAACAGAATCCTTAGCCGCACAAGAAGTTGGCGACCAACACATCAATCGTCGCGTGGCTGCTGACGTTGTGGACTTCTCAACGGGTGAAATTATCGCCAGCCGCGACGTAATCTTGGATGAAGGCATGATTGAGGCAATCAAAGCCTCGAAGGGCATTCAAGAGGTGAAGCTCTTCAATTATACCGCCGCAAGCGAAGAGCCGATTATTGCGCGTACCTTAGCGAAAGACCCCTCGCGCACCCGCGAAGATGCCTTGGAAGGAATTTACCGCCAGTTGCGCTCTGGCGAAGCTCCCGACTTGGAGACCGCACAATCACTGCTTGATAAGCTCTTCTTCAACCCGAAACGCTATGATTTGGGCTTGGTTGGACGCTATCGCATGAATAACAAGCTGGAAATCGGCATTGACCCCGAAACTACGACCTTGACGGTGGATGACATCATCGCAATTATCAAGTATTTGATTGAGCTTCGTGCTGGTCGCAAGCCAGTGGACGACATTGACCACTTGGGCAATCGCCGCGTTCGCACCGTTGGTGAGCAATTAAGCGCACAGTTGAACGTGGGCTTGTCGCGCATGGCACGGACAATCAAAGAGCGTTTGAACATTCACGACACCGAAACGCTTACGCCCGCAGATTTGGTTAATGCTCGCACGATTTCGAGCGTGATTAACCAGTTCTTCGGCACAAATCAGTTGTCGCAGTTCATGGACCAAACCAATCCGCTTTCGGAGATGACACACAAACGCCGTATGTCCGCGCTTGGTCCTGGCGGCTTGACCCGCGAGCGTGCTGGCTTCGAGGTGCGCGACGTTCACTACACGCACTACGGTCGTCTCTGCCCGATTGAAACGCCTGAAGGTCCGAACATTGGTCTTATTTCCTCGCTTTCGATTCATGCGCGGATTGACCCCTTTGGTTTCTTGGAAACGCCGTATTTGCGCGTTGAGAATGGCAAATTGACCACAAAGATTGAGTTTTTGACCGCAGAAAAAGAGGAAGACCGCATCATTGCGCCGTCTTCAACGATTGTCAATAAAAGTGGTGTTTTGACCGAAGAGCGCGTAAAAGCTCGTCGTTCTGGTGATTTCGTGATTGTTTCGCCCAACGACGTAGAATACATGGACGTTGCGACAAATCAAATTGCCAGCGTTGCGGCTTCGCTCATTCCGTTCTTGGAGCATGACGACGCGAACCGTGCGCTCATGGGTTCAAATATGCAACGCCAAGCGGTGCCGCTTCTGCGCCCGAAAGCTCCGCTTGTGGGAACAGGTATGGAATACATCGTGGCAAAAGATTCTCGCGCAACGATTGTGGCGGAGCATAATGGAACGGTAGAGTATTCATGCGCCGACTTCATCCGCATTCGCTACGATGACACGATTCCCGAAGATGAACGCCTCGTAACATACGATTACAACCCCGTTGTAACCTATCATCTTATCAAATTTTTCCGCACCAACCAAGACACCTGTATCAATCAGCGTCCGACGGTGGTTGCGGGACAAAAAGTGAAGCGCGGTGAGGTGCTGGCGGATTCTTCTTCGACCGAAATGGGCGAACTCGCGCTTGGTCGCAACGTGCTTGTTGCGTTCATGCCATGGAGCGGGTACAACTTTGAGGACGCTATCGTTATCTCGGAAAAAGTAGTGTCGGAAGATATTTTCACCTCGATACACATTGAAGAATTTTCGCTCCAAGTCCGCGATACAAAGCGCGGTGAAGAAGAATTGACGAAAGAAATCCCGAACGTCAGCGAAGAAGCAACGAAAGACCTCGACGAGGACGGTATCGTGCGCTGCGGCGCAGATGTGCGCGAAGGTGATATTTTGATTGGTAAAATCACACCGAAAGGCGAAACCGACCCAACACCAGAAGAGAAGCTGCTTCGCGCTATTTTCGGCGATAAAGCTGGCGACGTAAAAGATGCTTCGATGAAAGCACCTCCAGGCTTGAAGGGTGTTGTTATCAATACGAAACTCTTCACGCGCCGCCTTATGACGCGCGAACAGGACCTGCGCCGTCAGGAAAAAGAACGTCAAGACGCGCTGAATACGCAAGAAGCAAATGGCATCCACGAACACAATCAAGATTCAGCAAAGCGTATTGCGAAATTGTTGGATGGACACAAGGTTGTGGGCGGTATGCGCACTGTGCCGGGCGATTCGATTTTCCGTGCTGGAACGGCATTGAAATCAGATGAATTGGAAAAGAAATTCCGCGAAAACCCGCATTTCTTCGCTGAGTTCGACGTAAAAGAGCAATGTGTTGAGGATGCTCACACGATGGACTTACTGCGCCGCCTCATTCAGGGCTATAAGCACAAACTCGCTATCATCAAGGACGATATTCGCATTGAGCGTCAGAAAGTCGTTACGGGCGATGAGTTGCAGCCAGGTATTATGAAAATGGCGAAAGTGTATGTTGCGAAAAAGCGCAAGCTCCAAGTCGGTGATAAAATGGCTGGTCGTCACGGAAACAAGGGCATTGTGGCGAATATCGTTCCGCAAGAAGATATGCCGTTTATGCCAGACGGAACTCCAATGGACATCGTTCTGAACCCGCTTGGCGTACCGTCGCGTATGAACTTGGGTCAGCTCTACGAAACCGCGCTCGGCTGGGCGGCAATGAAGCTCGGCGACAAATTTGCTTCGCCAATTTTCGACGGCGCGTCTTGGGACGAAGTCGGCGAATACTTGGAAAAAGCAGGTTTGCCACGCGACGGAAAAACAGTCTTGTACGACGGACGCACAGGTGAAACCTTCGACAACCGCGTAACAGTCGGCGTGATTTATATGCTGAAACTCTCGCACTTGGTGGACGACAAAATCCACGCGCGCTCAATTGGACCATACTCGCTCATTACGCAGCAGCCTTTGGGCGGTAAAGCGCAATTCGGCGGTCAGCGTTTCGGTGAGATGGAGGTGTGGGCGTTGGAAGCATATGGCGCAGCGCACACGCTTCAGGAAATTCTCACGTTGAAATCCGACGACGTACAAGGTCGCGCAAAGGCATATGAGGCAGTTGTAAAAGGCGAAAACCTTCCGCAACCGCACTTGCCAGAATCCTTCAACGTTCTTATTCGTGAGTTGCAGGGCTTGGCGTTGGAAGTGCGCGTGGAGGAGTAAATTTTTAGTGTTCAATGATTGAGTGTTGAGTTTTGAATGTGTTTTTCAGGCTCAACACTCATTGTTGTTCATAGTTCATCAGGCAAAACAATGAAAATCATCAACGTAGATAGCGAGATAATGAGCGGAACACCCGTCTTTAACGGCACTCGTGTACCGCTTCAGAACTTGTTTGATTATCTCGAAACAGGTGATTCGATTGAGAAATTTTTGGAAGATTTTCCTTCGGTTCGGCGTGAGCAGGTTGTTGGGCTTTTGGAGATTTCGCAGGAAAGTATTGCCGAAATACTAAACTAATGAGGTCTTATGCGCTACGTTCTTTGTCATATTGTGTTGTTATGCGCCTTCGCGCTTGGTGTGCTGGCGCAGGAAGCGCAGAAAGACTCGGTGCCGCAAGCATCGGAAATACGCACTGCCAACAACAACTTTTTTCTTGAAGCAGGCGGGAATGCAATCGCGTATTCGCTCAATTACGAGCGCATCATGGGCAATCACTTTGTTTTGCGCGGCGGGCTGAGTTTTTTGCCCGTACAAAGCGCAGAGTTCCGCTACCTTGCGATATTGCCCGTGTCGGTTTCATACCTGATTGGTTCAACGCATTATCTTGAACTTGGCTTGGGAACTATGTTTGCAAGCTACAACGGTACTGAAGCACGCTGGCAATACAATCGTGGAAGTGCGATAGATATTTCGGCTGAAGTTACGGGCACTCCCAAGTTTGCTATTTCCCCTTTTCCGATTGCCATCCCAATCATTGGTTATCGGTGGCATCCTCTCGGAGGCGGCTTAAACGCTCGAATAGCATTTACGCCACTTGTGAGCTTTCTTGGAATACTTCCATTTGGTGGTATCAGCCTTGGTTGGAGCTTTTAAGCAAGTGTTTTGACGGTATTTCAGCACATCTGACTATCACAAAGCATTACAGTAAAACACTTTAGAGCTATGGGACGAACATATCAAACGGCAACTATTGAAAATTTCAACGACATGGCGAAAGTTGTTGAAGGAATACTCACGCCTGACAAAGTACGCTCTTTAGAAGTTGATTTTTTTGTCGATACTGGCGCAGCTATGCTCTGCTTACCTCAAAAAAACATTAAGCAGCTAGGCTTGCTCAAGATGCGTAGTATGCGGACGCGCACTGCAAACGGCGTGATAGATGCTGATGTGTACAGCCCCGTTCGCATCAAGGTTCTAGATCGAGAAGCTATCACCGAAGTAATGGCAATTTCCGACGAAACACCGCCGTTACTGGGTTATCTGCCGCTTGAAATGCTCGTTTTGGTCGTTAGTCCAACTGAGCAAAAACTTATCGGCGACCCATTTCATGGCGGGAAGTATATGATAGATATGTTTTAATCAAACATTCCTATCGCATTAACACACGAACAATCACAATTTCCAATTTCAAACAAGCAGAGGCATACCCATTATGCAATCACGCTCCATTCCTCGTAAAGGCTTTTCGCGTGTTTCTATTCGCATTGCATCATCCGACGAGATTTTGCACTGGTCGAAAGGCGAAGTTACCAAGCCCGAAACGATTAATTACCGCTCGTTCCGTCCAGAAAAAGACGGTCTTTTTTGCGAGAAGATTTTCGGTCCCGTGCGGGACTGGGAATGCGCTTGCGGTAAGTACAAACGCATTCGTTACAAAGGTATCGTGTGCGACCGTTGCGGCGTAGAAGTTACCCAGAAATCTGTTCGCCGCGAACGCATGGGGCATATCACGCTTGCCGTGCCTGTCGTTCACGTGTGGTTCTTGCGCTCTCAGCCCAGCAAAATTGCGGCTGTTATCGGCTTGCCCGCGAAAGACGTTGAGCGCATCGTGTATTACGAATCCTACATCGTTGTTCAGCCAGGAAACACTGGTTTGCAAGTGAAAGACTTGCTCACTGAAGAAGAGTACTTGCGCATCATGGATTCCTTGAAGCCTGAAGAGCGTAGTTTGGACGATGACGATCCGAAAAAATTTATCGCGCTCATTGGCGGCGAAGCGGTGAAAGAACTTCTGAAGCGCGTCGATCCAGAAAAAGATGCTGGCGTTCTCCGTGCAATGGTTAAAGAAGAAACATCGCAGCAGAAAAAAGCTGACCAGTTGAAGCGTCTTCGTATCTTGGAAGCATTCCGCGACAGAGGCGACGGACGCTTGCCAAACGACCCATCCTGGATGGTGCTGGACGTTGTTCCCGTGATCCCACCAGAACTTCGCCCGCTTGTGCCGCTTGAGGGTGGCCGGTTTGCAACGTCGGACTTGAACGACTTGTATCGCCGCGTGATTATCCGCAACAACCGTTTGAAGCGTCTTATCGACATCAAAGCTCCCGAAGTAATTTTGCGCAACGAAAAGCGTATGCTTCAGGAGGCAGTTGATTCCTTGTTCGACAACAGTCGTCGCTCTACAGCCCGCGCAGAATCTCAGCGTACGCTCAAATCTCTTTCCGATATGTTGAAAGGGAAAACTGGACGTTTCCGCCAGAACTTGCTTGGAAAGCGCGTGGATTATTCTGGTCGTTCGGTTATCGTTGTTGGTCCGACGCTGAAAATTTGGGAATGCGGTCTGCCGAAAGATATGGCGGTGGAACTCTTCAAGCCGTTTATTATTCGCAAATTGATTGAGCGCGGGCACGTGAAAACTGTAAAAAGCGCGAAGAAAATGGTGGAACGCAAAACGACCGAAGTATGGGACATCTTGGAGCAGGTAATTCAAGGACACCCTGTCCTCTTGAACCGCGCTCCAACGCTGCACCGCTTGGGTATTCAAGCATTCCAGCCGCGCCTTATTGAAGGTAAAGCTATTCGCTTGCACCCGCTCGTGTGTACGGCGTTCAACGCGGACTTCGACGGCGACCAAATGGCTGTCCACGTGCCACTTTCGCACGAAGCCCAGTTGGAATCAATTTTGCTCATGCTTGCCTCGCACAACATTTTGCACACGCAAAACGGCGCACCAATTACCGTACCGTCGCAGGACATGGTCTTGGGTTGCTATTATTTGACAAAAATGCGCCGCTCGACCGAAGAAGAGAAAATCAAAGGCGAAGGCATGATGTTCTACGGCGCGGAAGACGTGATTATGGCATTCAACAATGGCGTTGCCGAAATGCACGCCAAAGTGAAAGTCCGCTTGGATGGTCAAATGGTAGAAACCACCGTTGGTCGCGTAATTTTCAATCAAATTGTTCCGCACGAAGTGGGCTATTTGAACGAGGCGTTGGGCAAGGGTCGTTTGCGCCAAATCATCGGTCTCTGCTTCCAAAAAGCGGGCATGGCAAAAACGGTTGATTTCTTGGATGACTTGAAAGAAGCGGGCTTCCGCGCTGCTACACGCGGCGGTTTGTCGGTGAGCATTCAGGATTTGATTATCCCTGAAGAAAAGAACAAGCTCATTGATGCGTCGCAGATTGAAGTAGATAAAATTGAAAGCTATTATCAAGCGGGCGTGATTACAAGCGGCGAACGATACAACAAAATTGTTGATATTTGGTCGTCGGCTACAAACCGCATCGCTGATAAACTCTACAACGAACTTCAAAAGCACAAGCAAGGTTTCAACACCTTCTGGATGATGATGGATTCGCAAGCGCGTGGCTCGAAAGAGCAGATTCGCCAGCTTGCGGGTATGCGCGGACTTATGGCGAAACCGAAAAAATCCGTAACGGGTTCGACGGGCGAATTGATTGAAAACCCGATTATTGCGAACTTCAAAGAAGGTCTTTCGATTTTGGAATACTTCATCTCCACGCACGGTGCGCGTAAGGGACTTGCCGATACCGCGCTTAAAACGGCGGATGCAGGCTACCTCACACGCCGCTTGCACGACGTTGCGCAGGACGTGATTATTTCCGAAGACGATTGCGGTACGATTCGCGGTATGGAGCTTCGCGCCTTGAAAGACGGCGAAGAAGTGAAAGAATCGCTCTACGAGCGCATTCTTGGTCGTGTGTCGCTGATGGAAATCACCGACCCGCTTACGGGCGAAGTGCTTGCGAAAAAAGGTGAGTTGCTCGATGAAAGCGTTTCACGCAAAATTGAAGATACAGCCATCGAAAGCGTGTTTGTGCGCTCGGTGTTGTCGTGCGAATCGCGTCAAGGTATTTGCGCGAAATGCTACGGTCGCAACCTCGCAACGGCGCGGCTTGTCGATACAGGCGAGGCTGTTGGTACGATTGCAGCGCAGTCAATCGGCGAGCCAGGTACGCAGCTGACGCTCCGCACCTTCCACACAGGCGGTACGGCATCGCTTATCACGGCGCAATCGAACATCACGGCGAAATTCGACGGTGTGATTCAATTCGACCGCGTAAAGACCGTCAATGCTGAGATTGAGGACGATTCGGGCATGGCAGTTCGCAAAGAATTGGTTGTGAATCGTGGAGGTATTATCAATGTGATTGAACCAGATTCTAACCGCACTCTCACCAAGTACGAAGCCATGTACGGCGCGGATTTGCGTGTACAAGACGGTCAAATGGTGAAAAAAGGCGAACTCATTTACGAGTGGGACCCGTACAATGCCGTGATTATTACCGAAAAAGAAGGCTACGTGCGCTACCGCGACATGATTGACAACGTTACCTTCCGCGAGGAAATTGACGAGCAAACTGGGCACATCACCAAAACCATCATGGACTCGCGCGACCGCACGAAATCGCCAATGATTGTGATTGTGGATGAAAAAGGTACGGAGTTGAAATCGTACAGCTTGCCAGGAAACGCGCAGCTTACGGTGGATGAAAACGAATACCTTACCGTCGGTATGTCGGTGGCAAAAATCCCACGTGATTCGGGCAAAACCCGCGATATTACGGGCGGTTTGCCGCGTGTAACGGAGCTGTTCGAGGCACGTTCACCGCAGAAATCTGCCGTTGTTTCCGAGATTGACGGAACGGTTGTGTTTGACAGCAAAATGAAGCGTGGTGCGCGTGTTATTCGCGTTGTCAGCTTCGATGGTCAAACTGAAAAATCGTATCCGATTTCGCTCAACAAATACGTTCTCGTGCAAGACGGCGACACGGTTCGCGCAGGCGACCGCCTCACAGACGGCTCGATTGACCCGCATGACATCTTGCGTATCAAAGGTCCGTCGGCGGTGCAGGAATACCTTGTGAATGAGATTCAAGAGGTGTACCGTATGCAGGGCGTGAAGTTGAACGATAAGCACATCGAGGTAATTGTGCGCCAAATGTTGCAGAAGAGCCGCGTAATGGATCCAGGTGATTCGCAATTCTTGGAAGGCGACCAAATTGACCGTATCAAGTTCTTGGACGAAGCGGAACGCATCAAGGAATTGGTCGTGGTTACGGACAAGGGCGATACGAAGTTCAGCGAGCATCAGATTGTTGGCAAAAAACGCTTCCGCGAGGTGAATACCGAGTTGAAGAAAAAAGACAAAGCCCTTGCGGTGTCTCGCTCTGCCGAGCCAGCGATTGCCGAGCCAGTCTTGCTTGGAATTACGCAAGCGGCATTGAACACCGAGAGCTTTATTTCGGCGGCTTCGTTCCAAGAAACTACGCGCGTTTTGACCGAAGCTGCTATTGCTGCGAAGGTTGATAATCTCGTTGGTTTGAAGGAAAACATCATTTTGGGTCAGCTCATTCCCGCAGGAACAGGCTTGCGCCGTTGCCAAGATATTGTCATTCAAACCGAAATCGGCAATATCTTCGACCACGACGAATACTCACTTTCTTTGCCAGAGCGTCTTATGCCAGCTCCACCGCCACCGCCAACGAAAGGTCGTCGTAAAAAATCAGAAGTTGCCTAAGGAATATATCTTCCTTGAGCGCAGACAATAAAAAGCCCCGCAAGAGCAGCAATAATGCGCTTGCGGGGCTTCTTTGTTGATAGCACTTGGTGATTTTTTTCGCCATTGGGAGCGCAGATTTCACAAATCTCCGTGCTGCGGACGCAAGACAAGTTCTTCTGGCATTATGCGGGGTGGAAGGCGAAGTGCGGCAAGCAGAGCTTCCGCAATATCGTCGGGCTGCATCATGCGTGGCTCAAATTCAGTGCGCGATTCCACACTCCAAATGTCCGTCGCCGTTGCACCAACAAGTAAATCAATAACTTTGATACCATCCTTACGCACCTCCTCGCGCAGCACACGGCTCATTGCCAAAAGACCTGCTTTGGAAGCCGCATACACACTTGCTCCTGCGAATGTCTTGACCGCTGCAACGGAATTGATATTGACAATCACACCAGAAGTACGCCCACGCATAGCGGGCAAAACCGCTTGTGTACAAGCGATTGCGCCATGAAGATTTGTCCGGAGCATCGCCTCTGCGTCATCAAGCGAAAGCTCGGCAAATGGCGCAAATATCCCAATCCCAGCATTATTCACGAGAATATCTACCGCACCGTGCTGAAAAGCAATTTCCTTGTATGCCGCTTGAACACTCGTATTGGAGGTTACATCACACGGAACAATCGTGTATCGTGCTTCCGAGTGAAGGCTTGCAATGGTATTGGTGAGTGCGTCCTGCGAACGAGCCGAAAGAAGAAGATGCGCACCTGTTCGCGCAAGCACTTTCGCGCACGCCGCACCAATACCGCGACTTGCACCCGTTATCCATAGTGTGCTTTCGGCAAGATTGAGGGAAGAAGTGTTATTCATAGAATTGATACAGTTGTGAAGATAATGAACACGGCATAAATATCGTACGTTTAGTTTGTACGGTTAGTCTGCTTGCGGCAATTCCACAATAAAGGTTGCTCCTGCTCCATACACGCTTTCACACCAGACCTCACCGTTCATTGAACTCACCATTTTTTTGACAATCGAAAGCCCTAAACCCGTTGATTGCTCGCCGTTTGTAGGCTTTGCCGAAAGGCGCATGAACTTCCCGAATAATTTCTTTTTATCGTCGTCAGACAAACCCGGACCTTCGTCCTGCACTTCAATCCGAACACACGACGGCGAAGATTGAACAATTTCACTTTCATTTCCATTCCCGCCAAGCACCTTTTCATGTGGTGTCCAGGCTCTCTCGCCATAAATGCGCATCCACACATTTTTGCCCGAAGGCGAGTATTTAATGGCATTGGAAACGATATTTTCTAAAATTTGCATGACGGCAGTTTGGTCGCCAAGGCAGTCCGCATCGGAGAAGCTGTCGAAATGTAGCTGTACGCCTTTGGCACCGGCTCGCGCTTCGTATTCTTCAAAGACCGAATACGCCGCAACTGAGATATTAAATGCCATGACGTTCAGCGTGATTGCGCCGCGCTCAATCGCATTCACGTTCAAAAGATTGCTGATAATCCGCGACATTTGGTCGGAGGAGGAAATAATTGTTGTGGTGAAGCGTTGGCGGTCGTGGTCGGAGACGCTTTGGTCGTGCATCAGCTGTGCCAAGAGCTTGATAGATAAAATTGGATTCTTGAGGTCGTGTGCGACAATCCCAAAAAATTCATTTTTCTCCGTGTTTAATTCCTCCAAATGCTCGTTTTTGCGAGCGATGACATCGTTTGCAAGCTCAAGTTCATTGTTTGTTTTTTGCAATTCCACTGCTGCTTTTTGCTTAATCCGGTAGCCATTGGCAAGCAAAATCACCACCGCCGCAACCAGCACAAAACCGATGGCAAGAAACAAAAAGCGTTGATTCTGTAACTGAATTTTTTGCTCTTGCAGTTGTAAATCGCGTTGGCTTTTTTCGATAGAACGCTGCTTTTGCACGAGTTCGTACCGAGCTTCGGCGTTGGCAAGGCGTTTATCGCTTTGGTCATTGAAAATACTATCCTTGAGCTGATTATCAAGGCGAGCGTATTCGAGCGCGAGTTTGTAGTTGCCTTGTGCGGAGTAAAAATCGGATAAACTAAAGTAACAGGCTTGCAGGAGCGAGCGCGAGCGTAGTTCTTGTGCGAGCGCGAGCGCGTTGTTGAGATATTTTTTTGCGTTGGTGTAGTCGTGCTGCCCGTTATAGACATTGGCAAGATTGATGTACAGTTCGCCAAGCCTGAGTTTATCGGGTGCGGAGGCTTCCAAAATGGTTTGCACTTTGAGTAAATACGGCAATGCCTGCGCATAATACTCGCGCACAAGATAAATTGTCCCAATGCCGTTGAGCGCAGTAGCAATGCCCATTGTATTGTTCAATTCTTTCCAAATGCCAAGTGCTTGTTCATAATTTTTGAGCGCAATCTCAACGCTATCCTGCTCGTCGTACACGAGGGCGATATTGCTCAACGTATTGGCAAAACCCTGCTTGTCGCCCAAAGAAAGATAGAGTTGTTGCGCTTTTTGATAACTTTCAATCGCTTGGCGGTAATTGCTCCGCTTGGAGTACGTGCCGCCCAAGCTATTCCAAACGCGCGCAATATCGCGTTTCTCGCCAATTTCTTCGTAAAATTTCAGCGATTCAAAAAAGTGCTGGGCGGCATTGTCGTAGGTTCCCTGCCGATAATGCACCGTTCCTACAATGCGCAATGCTTCTGCTTGTCCTTGCTTGTCGCCAAGCGTTTGTGCAGCTTTTTTTGCTTCTTCAGCGTATTCCATCGCTTTGGGAGGATTATTCATGACGTGGTCATTGGCAAGCGTGTTCAGCATCCGCACGAGCTTTACATCCGTAAATTGCGGACGCTCGCGTTTGTAGGCAGCAAGTTCGCGCTCAAGGCTATCGGTATGTGAAAGCGAAGAGGAAAGAAACACCTGCGGCGAGGGCTGCTGCACAAATGCAGCGCGAGCAAGACAGGAAGAGGCATACAGGCAGAGTGTCGTGCAGAAGAGTATGCGTATAATGATAGCGAAGGAGAAATTTCTTGGAAGGCGCATGATATCTGGGGTTCAAAGAGTAGGTGCTACACTCATTTACGCATTTTCACGCATTCTTACATAGGACTTTCGCAAACCTCACAGGCAAGAATGCCTGTGCCACTACAAAACTGATAGATACTGGCTTTGGTGGCACAGACATTCCTGTCTGTGAGCTTCA
>RDXM01000108.1 GCA_004292595.1 Candidatus Kapaibacterium sp.
GGTCGTCGCCTGAAGCCCGCACCAACACGCACAGACAGGAATGTCTGTGCCACTAAATATTGTTGAAGTTTATCCATTTAATTTTTGAGCCTTCCTTAGCAATCTACGAGCAAGAAAAGCACCACAATTCAGCACTTCTGAACGCGTGGGTTTTTATCCAAGATAGTCAATGGAGCGAGAAAGTACGATATGCAGAACCGTTCTCTTGCAGGGATGACAAAGCAACCCAATTTATTGATTCCGTTAAAATTTTGCTTCAATGGATACAGCAACACTAAAAGAAGCCTTGCTGCGCTACGCAGAAACGTTCCAGAACGAGGGTCGCCCGTTTGATTTTCTTGGATTCGCGCCATTATACCATTTTCCAAGCACTTCTTACGTGGTACAGGTTCATGGTGTGTGGATTGACGAGGCTTCGCGGCGGAGCGATATGCTGGAGATGCTCGTCGCGCGGCTTTTGACCGATGTTCCGAGCAACGTTATGCGCTTTATCAATCGTATCACTATTTGCTCATCCGAAGAACACGTCTATTCCACACCTCAAACGACACTTATCAACACGTGCGGGTTCATGCTACCAAGCGTTCCGCATAATTTCTTGGAAGATTAATTCCGAAGAAGTGCAATCAGTCGCATGAAGAGAAACGATAATTGTACATCATTTACAAGATATGATGCCGCATACAGCCGATTTGCCGTAGGAAAGTTTGTATGAAAGCACGATTATACGACACATTCCAGCAAAAATTCCAGCAAAAACTCCAGCAGGTTTTCGCTTTGCAGCGTGAGGGAGCATTTTCCTTTACGCTGTTTTCGTTATCGTGCCTTGCTTTCTCTGCCGCTTCAGTGCTTGTTTTTGAGCTACTTTTTCCGCCACTTTTTGCACAAGAACCACTGCCGCGTGTTAGTTCAAATTTTAGTTCAAATTTTAGCTCGAATTTCGGACCAAATGTTGGTACGCGCCCTTCCTCCGCTTTTTCGCTTGCTCCCTCGCAGCAGCTCTATTTTGAGCGTTTTTCATATGAGCAGGGCTTGTCGGAATCGAATGTAACTGCGATTCTGCAAGACCGCGCGGGCTTTCTCTGGGTTGGCACAACGAATGGTTTGAATCGCTACGACGGCTATAAATTCACCATTTTTCGCCACAATCCTACTGATTCCTCCTCGCTTGTCAGCAACGCTATCACTGCCTTGTACCAAGACAAAGCAGGTTCGCTCTGGATAGGCACACAAAATGGACTCAGCCGCTACACCCCGCGCACTGGCTCATTTACAAACTATCGCGCCGATGTGCCAATGCCAAGTCTGCCGTCCGCGCCCAGTAATTATGCGTCTTCTGCGACTATTTTTAGCAATGGTATTCGTGCAATTACTTCCGACAGCGCGGGTAACATTTGGATTGGTACAAAGCGCGGCTTGCATAGATTTGATGCCGTTTCCAAGACCTTCAAACTCTTCAAAGCCGATAAAAAGAAAACCGATGCGCAATGGCGCGGCAAGGGTCCGACCGACAATGAAATTCTTGCCCTGCAATTCCTTCCCGCCGAGCCGCATATTCTCTGGATTGCGCCGCGCACAGGCGGTATCAACGCGCTCGACCTGCGCACAATGAAATTTGCAGCCTTTCCGATTGAAGATGAGGACGCGCATAGCACAGAAGAAGGCGAAGTTGTCGGCACAACCAACGGCATTGCTGCTATGACTGCCGATGCTGAAGGAAATATCTGGATTGGAGCGCGTACCGACGGCAATGTTTTTAAATTTTCTCCCAAAACCCGCACCAGCGAACGCTTTAGCTATGGAGTAGATGTGTTGGCTGCTACGGGAAACACCTCCAACACCGCTCCACTGCTTGCTTCTGCAATAAGCAGCGCAGAAAACAGAAACGGCGGCGGCGGCGCAATTCATACGCTCTTGGTTGATAAACAAGGAATTCTCTGGGTTGGAACGCGCACGGGACTCTGGATGTTCGACCAAACCCAGGAAGAATGGACGCTGCACGCCAATTCTGCTACCGACCCAAACAGCCTGAGCGACAACGACATCAACACGGCATTTCAAGACCAAACGGGCGTTCTGTGGTTCGGGACACAATCAGGCGGCTTGTCGAAATTTGTCCCGCAAAGCGCGGCGTTTCGTGTGTTTAAGTACGACCCCACGTCGTGGCAGAATACTCTTACAGGCAGCACCATTACTGCGCTCGCAGAAAAGCACGGTACGGCATATCATCCCGTGCAGCGCGGCGAACTCTGGGTTGCCACGCAGCAGGGACTTTCGACCATGCTTGCTGATGGTACGCTGCGCCGCGAGGCAAGTTTTCAAGCGGCTTCCAAGCGGTCGGGTATGGCAAAACTCGCACAAATTCTTGCTGATAAGCCCATTCTCTCGCTTCTGCACAGCCGCATGGGAGAAACGCTCTGGATTGGCACCGAGCGAGGTTTGGTGCGCGTGGACGACCCTTACGGCGCACAAAAGCCAACGCTTTTTTCCATGCAAAGTATGAGCGAAAATGGCACGTACATCCTCAGCGACGACATTGTGAGCGCACTCGCCGAAGATAGCGAAGGATACATTTGGGTTGGAACGCAAGGCGGCGGCGTAAACCGCATCAATCCTCGCACCAACGACGTGGAAATATTCCTTGCCGATGCAGAAAACCCGCGCTCACTGAGCGATAATTTTGTTTTTTCCATTGTTACCGATACCGCAAAAGCCAGCAACGGCGCGGTCTGGATTGGCACAAGCAATGGTCTGTGCCGCTTCGATGCCGCAACGCAGGATTTTACTGTCTGGCAGCGTAAAGGCATGAACAACACGTTATCGGGCAAATTCCCTGCAAGCCGCATTATTCCTGATGTTCCGATAGTGAGCTTGCTGAAGCACGGTGATGCGTTATGGTTGGGAACGCTCGGCGGCGGCTTGTATCGCTTCGATGCCAGAAGCGGCACTGCAACACGCTTCGGGCGCGATGAAGGTTTGCCCAGCGAAACAATTTATGGCATTTTGCAGGCGAGCAGCAAACGCCTGTGGCTCGGCACCTCGCGCGGGCTGGTGCGCATGGATATTCCCCAAAAAGAGCAAGCACATTCCCACAGCGATTCTCTCAATGCCGCACCAAAACTCATTCTTCGCATCTACAATGCTTCCGACGGTTTGCACAGCAATACGTTTCATCAAGGCGCATCGGTGCGTGCTTCCGACGGTTCGATGACCTTCGGCGTGGGCATGGGACTGGTGCGCTTTCTGCCAGAGCAGATTGTCCCAAACCTGCGCCCGCCGACGCTTGGCTTTGTGCGCTTCAAAATCTTTGGAGACCGCGAAGTTTCTGAATCCTTGCAGCTTGGCGATACGATTTCCATTGAGTATAACGACAATTTTGAAATAGAATACGCCGCACTGGACTTCACCAACACCGCAAAAAATGAATACGCTTACAAGGTAGAGGGAGTTACCAAGAACTGGATGTATCAAGGCGTGGGGCGCACACTGACGGGAACAAACTTTGACCCAGGAATCTACACTTTCCACATCAAAGCCGCTAATAGCGATGGCGTGTGGAATGAAGCTGGTGCGCAACTGACAATTATTGTGATACCGCCGTGGTGGGCGACGTGGTGGTTTCGCAGTCTCATATTTTTGCTTGGTGGCAGCGCGATTTTTGCTGGATATACGTTACGGGTGCAAGGAATCAATCGGCAAAATGAGCGTTTAGCAAAACTCGTCGAGCAGCGCACTTTCACGCTGAAGGAGCAATCGCGCCTCATGGAAGTGCAAGCGGCTGAAATTCAGCTTGCTAATGGCGCGTTGCAAGGGAAAAATGTGGAATTGGCGACTATCTTGCAGGAAAGCGAACACGCCCGAACCGAGCTGCAACGCGCATACACGCTGCTTGACGCGGAAAACGCTCGCAAAACGCAGGAATTGGAAGAAGCCCGCACGTTCCAAGTTTCCATGTTGCCGAAAAAAATTCCGTCGCTGCCGCACGTAGAACTTGCCTTTGAAATGCGCACCGCTACTGAGGTTGGCGGCGATTACTACGATTACGTGCTTGCTGAGGACGGCACGCTCACGCTTGCCATTGGCGATGCGACGGGACACGGCGTGCGAGCAGGAATGCTGGTTTCGCTGGTGAAAAGCAGCTTCCACGCGCTTATTGCCGAAAATGACGTTGGGACAATCGTCAGCAGTATTTCGCAAACAATTAAGCAGATGAATTTGCAACGAATGTTCATGTGCCTCACGCTTTTGCGCATTCGCAAGCAAACACAGGTAAACACAAGTAACAACGCGCTCTTTGTGGAATTTGCTGGTGCAGGAATGCCGCCAATGCTGCATTATTCGGCAAGCACAAAAACCGTCACCGAGCGTCGCCCGCAGGGAATCGCGCTTGGCGTGATGAACAACGCGCAATACCCCACACACGCATTCACGCTGGAGTGCGGTGATATGCTCTTGCTTTTGTCGGACGGCTTGGTAGAATTGTTCAATAGCGAGATGGAAGAGCTAGGAACGGAGCGGCTGTACAGCTTTTTTGCCTCAGAATGCTCCTGCGAATCCTTGCAGAATGCCCCCAATCGCGCACAACATCTCATTTCCTCGCTTAACACTTTTGCCGATGAATGGCGCGGCGACACGCCTCAAGCCGATGATATTGCGCTGATGGTGCTGCGTTGCTTGTGAGGAACATTGTGCGATTGCCGAACCGCGCTGCAAGCTCATCTCGCTGCAAGCTCACGCCGCGCAAAGGCAGCAGCAATGCGGAGTATGTGCCATTCGGTTTCTGTGTGCAGCATAGCGCGAATATCTTTCAAAAAAGCATCGGGGCGGATGCGCAGGTAATCGCGGATAATCAAATAGAGTTCTTCTGCAACGTAGTCTTCGCGGCGCAACGATGTGCCTTGCTCTAACGCGCTTTGGATGTGCTGTGCGAGCGTTTCTACCGTCAAACGCCGCTTCTCTGCTACTTCTTGCAAGGACATTCCCCCACGCAGCATCTCAATCGTTGTGCGAACGGCAGGCGCGAGGGTGTACATATCGTTTCCGTTTTGAGCAGATTCGTGAGCAATAAAACCCTGCACCGCTTTCAAAAACAAGGGCGCGAAGCGTAGCATACATACCTGCCCCAAATGCCGCACCTCGCGTTTCATGCTTTCGATATTTTTTGGCAAGGCGTTCACCAGCGCAATAAGCGAGGATTCATCCAGCACCGCATGAGGCGGGACGCGCTCAAGACTCGCCACTTCGGTGCGAATTTTTTGGGCAGTGACGAAAAGCTCTGGATACAAGCATTCATCGCGGTTGTAGCCGTCCAGAATGGCTGCCGCCGGCAGGTCTGGTGCGGCTTTCGCGCCTTCGGTGGAGAGCGCAATGGTCGGAAATTGTCCGCCCGTCGGAACGAGGTAGCCCGCATTCTGCGCCGTTTCCAGCATTTCGTGGACTTCTTGTTTGGGAAATTCTTTCGCTGCGGCAAAGCTCACCAAGCGATGCAAGCCAAATTTCCGCACTTTTTCTGCTGATTTTTCTCCTAAAAGCACACTTGCCATCACCGATTTTCCAAAGCGTCCATCCAGTTCCGATGCGGCTCGCAGGACGTGCTGCATGAGAAATCGCTTGCGGTGCGAAATCGTTTCCAAGCTGCGCTGGGTGCGTTCTGCCTCGCGGCAGGAGGAACAGCGTCCGCAGCGCACTTCCACATCCGCTTCGCCGAAATAGGAAAGCAGTACATCGCGCTTGCATTCGCTTGTGGTGGCGTATTCCTCGACCGCAGAGCGTTTCTGCTCGGCGCGGGCGCGACGCAGCGTAAGACCTTGCCAGTCAATCGGTAATGCTGAACGCAAGTCATCGCGCCCAATGCGCGGTAGAAGCAAGGAAATACCGTCGTTAGAGCCAGGCGGGTCAAATTTTACCAAATGCGCATACTCAAAACCCCGCACTGCTTCGAGGAAATCCTCAATCGGAACGTAATGCTTGCGCCACACGTCGTGAATATCGAACGCAACAGGGCGCGAAAAGCCTTCGCTGCCAATCAAGCGGGCAAGCGCGTTCAGGGCGTTTCGGCGGCGTTCTGGGATGTTATTGTGATATTCCCGCATTCGCTCTCGTGTTCCCAAAAATTGCGCCTGTGCTATACCACGCTCCCCGCCACGCCGCAGAATTCCTGCTCGCTCAAAGAGCGTCAGCACAGCCCGCACTTCCGCGCCATATACATTTTGCCCAGCCTGTTGTCCGACAACAGAGGCAATCTGCTCCTCGCTTAATTTCACCGCATTGAACGGCTTTTCGCCGCGAGCGGCTTGGACGCTATCGTACAGCACATTGTACACATTGGCAATCAAGTCCGAATCGGGATAACTGCATTGCAGAAAAAAATCCATCATGCGGCGGTCTTGCACAGCGTAGAGCATGATGCAGCGAGCCGCTTCGCCGTCGCGTCCAGCCCGCCCTGCTTCTTGGTAATAGGCTTCGAGACTGAGCGTCAAATCACAATGCACCACCGCCCGCACGTTGGGCTTGTCCACGCCCATTCCAAAGGCATTTGTGGCAACAATGATATTCGTGCGGTTCTCTGTAAAACGCTCCAAGACTGCTCTGCGGTAGGCATCGCCCAAACCCGCATGGTATGGCTCGGCGTGGATGTGGTAGTTTCGGAGCGATTGCGTGAACTGCTCGACGCGCTTGCGCGAGGCGCAATAAACAATCACCGAACCCGCTTCATTGCTTGTTGTTTCGCGTGTTGCTTCGGCGCAAATATCGGCGAGGCGCGTGGTTTTGTCGTGGTCGTGTTCGACGGAATAGGTGAGATTTGGTCGGTCAAAGCCACGAATGAAGCGATTGGTTTCCATGAGGCGTAGTTGTCGCACAACATCGTCCTGCACGTCGGGCGTGGCAGTGGCGGTCAGCGCAATAATGGGAAAGCGTCCTAATTCCTCGTTGGCACGAGCAATGGAGAGGTATGCAGGGCGAAAATCGTGTCCCCATTCCGACACGCAATGCGCCTCATCCACCGCCAAAAACGACCACGAAACACGCTGTGCTTGTTCTTGAAATTGCTTGCTTTCAAGGCGTTCTGGCGCGACATAGACGAGCTTGTATTTGCCATCGCGGGCATCCGAAAGGCGGCGGCGAATTTCGTCCCACGGCAGCGCACTATTGATGAAACAGGCAGCAATGCCCGCTTTCTCCAACGACCGCACTTGGTCTTGCATCAGAGCAATAAGCGGCGAAATCACGAGCGCAGTGCCTTCGAGCATGAGCGCGGGAAGCTGATAGCACAAGGATTTCCCGCCACCAGTGGGCATGACGACAAAGGTATCGTTCAGGCGTGTGATGGATTCAATAATTTCAAGTTGTCCAGCCCGAAAATTGGTGTAGCCAAAATGCTGGTACAGCAAGGTGTGAGCGAGGCGATGGAAAGAAGTATTCACGGTAGCGGAGAGGTCGGTGTGGTGATGGTTGGGTGCAGTCAGCAGTATTCAATCACTGTCGCCATGCGGCTTTGCCGATAAGCGGCACAAAACGGAACCCCTGAAATTCTTCTGCGCGAAAGGCTTCTGCGCCCGTGCTTGCGCTCTGGCGCGTGATGCGATAAATTGTTTGTTCGCGCTGCGAACCAACGGGAATAATCATGCGCCCGCCGACGGCGAGTTGGTGCGCCAAGCCTTCTGGCACATCGGGCGAACCCGCCGTTACGATAATGCCGTCGAAGGGTGCGGCATCAATCCACCCAAGCGAACCGTCGCCAAAGCGCATCCTTGCTGGTATGCCGAGCCTGACAAAACGCTCACGTGTTTCTTCGTATAAGTCGCGCACACACTCAATCGTGTAGAGCGCACGAATGCCCATTGCCGCAAGCACGGCGGTCTGATAGCCGCTTCCAGTCCCGATTTCCAGCACTTTGCTTGTTTGGAGCGTTGTGCTTGTGGGCGCGAGAAGCTCGGTCATATAAGCAACGGTGAAGGGCTGAGAAATTGTTTGCCCAAAACCAATCGGCAAGGCAACATTTTCGTAGGCACGTGCAGCAAGAATTTCTTGCACAAAGTCCTCGCGGCGCACAGCAGAGATTGCCCGCAAAACCGCTTCATTGCTGATGCCTTTTGCGCGAAGCATTGCCAAAAGCTCGCCTTTTTGCGTTTCGAGAACGCTGGCTTTCGTAAAATGAGAAACGTGGTCTATCACGGGAATATTCTGATATGATGATGCGGTGCGAAGAAGGGAAAGTTTTGACACTCTCTTGCCTATTAGGTCTGAAGGGCAAAAGAGTGTCAAGAGGATGGGACACCGATAGCGACGATGACAATACAGCAATTATACAGCGTAAAACTCTCGAATTGCTTTTGCAACGGTTTCAATTATCTGCACGTCCATTTCGGGGTAAAATGGCAACGCGATAATATGCTTCGACAAATACTCCGTTACTGGCAGCGCGTCAGCATCCGTGCCGAAGGCAGCTTGATAGCCTTTTTGCTTGGTTGTCGGCATAGGATAATACACATTTGCTTGGATGTTTTTATGTTCCAAAAACTGCAAAAGCTCATCGCGCCGACCGCTCACCGTCGCGCTGTACACGTGCCAGACCGATTCTATGCCTTCGCGGACGGCTTGCGGCTTGACGTGTTCTTTTGGCAAAAGCTCCGCATAGATGGCGGCAAGTTCCTGACGGCGTTGGTTCATTGCGTCCAAGTGACGAAGTTTGACGCGCAAAATCGCTGCTTGAAGTTCGTCTAAGCGTGTATTGATGCCGTCGGTAACAAATTCATCTTTGCTAATCATTCCGTACATTCGGCGTTTTTTCATCAGGTCGGCTGCTGCTGCATCGTTGGTTGCCACCAAGCCGCCATCGCCATATGCGCCGAGATTTTTCGTGGGATAAAAACTGAACGCAGAAAAATTTCCCATCGAACCCGTCATTTTGCCGCGCACCTTTGCGCCGTGCGACTGCGCACAATCCTCGACGATGGAGATATTGTTGCCGACAATATCCCGAATCCGCTCCACATCCACTGCATTACCGAAGAGATGCACCGGGACGATTGCTTTGGTGCGCTCGGTAATTTTGCTTTGGAGTTGGTCGAGATTCATCAAAAAAGTATCTGCCTCAAGGTCGAGAAAGATAGGTTTTGCGCCAATGTGCCGAATAGCGGAAAACGTAGGAATTGCGGTAAAGGGCGTGGTGATAACTTCGTCGCCGCGCTCAATGCCGCACATCCAGAGCGGCATCATCAGTGCGTCGGTGCCGCTATTGACGCCAACGCTGTGTTCTACGCCGATGTAAGCGGAAAATTCTTGTTCAAATGCCGCTACATTTTCTGCCAAAACGTATCTGCCCGACATCAAGACGCGCTGCATTGCCGCATCAATTTCTGCTTTGTAAGCTTCGTATTGCGGAACTAAATCGCATCGCCAAATCATGGTATTTGCCATAGTTGTTCTTTCAAAAAACAGATGAAGTATGATAAAAATCAATCAAACCGTGTAGTACGCCAAGAAGTTTTGGTATTTCCGCAAGCGAGTATATTTCGTTGTCAATAAGTAACTGTGCGCCTTCTAGGCGAAGAAAACGCCAGTCTCGTCCATTGGTTACTGCCCCGTGGATGGTGGTAATTGGCTCGTTGCGTTGCTCGTTGAATATCCGCGCTGCGAGCATTTCTGCGCCACACTGCCCGTACCAATGCTCAATGTTATCATCTTTTGCCTCAAAAATTGCAATGATTGGTGCGGAAATATCCAACGAAAGATGTTTGGTGAGAAGAAAATCACACCGCCCTTTGAGGGCTTGCTTTCTATCTACGTCGAGTGTATTGCCAGAAAAGCATTGAAATGTATGCGCTCGTTGTTGAGCGAGTTCCATGAGAATTGGCGTAATCAAAAGCTCGGAACGTGCTTTTTCAGTATTTATGCGCAATGCTCTCGAA
Organism: Candidatus Kapaibacterium sp.; assembly: GCA_004292595.1. Lineage (GTDB taxonomy): Bacteria > Bacteroidota > Ignavibacteria > Kapaibacteriales > UBA4661 > PH2015. The sequence goes on from RDXM01000108.1 coordinate 9,912, forward strand.
TACGACAACGTTTCGACAAGCCATGCCGATGGTTCTATGCTATACTGCAATAAATTCAGCACCGATTCTTTATTCGTGATGCCAAACATGACGCGCAAATGTTCAAGCGTAAAATCCGAATATGATTTTGGTGTTTTCATTCTCTTTGAGTAGCTATATTTCCGAAGTTCCCAGTGTATTGTTCGTGAGAAACGCAAAATACGGATAAATTGGGAAAGTTTAGGAAAAAGTATCAAAGCAAAGGTAGTGCCAGAAAAGAGGACAATCAAGCACAAGCAAGCAGGAACGCTGGCGTGAAAAATCGCACACCTCCTGTATTCACGCGCCTTTGAAGTAGAGCATCGCACGGGGCGACTGCTGGAGACAACCATGCTCTAGCGACGCACCGCAGACGGCAAACCGAGTATTGGTGCTGTACGCATTCATAAGTTGCTCCCAAAGACTGATAGAATCTTCTTCGGCGGCATCAAAGAGCTGCTGATACGAGTGTTGGTGCGTATTTCCCGTAACAGGATGCTGATAAATTCCTTGTGTACTAATGTCTGCTTCTTCATCCAGAAATGTTTGCAAAAACGAATGCTTGGTGTAGCGCAGCGCGGTGTAGGCGCGAAGAGAAGCAGGCAACACATATTCGGTACGGTCGAGTAATGCTTGTAAGCGAGTATTTGTGCCGATTGTGCGAACTCTTGCCAATACTGCATAGCCCTGCAAAAGGTCGTCTGTATAAGGCGCAAGCGGCGGGAAGAGGCGCAAAAGTGCCGATAAATGCTGGGCTTCGGCATGGAGAATGCTTGTAAGCGAGTATTTGTCTGGATTGACGGAATATGCCCGACAAAAAGCAAGGTCTAATGCGCTTTCCAGTGCGCGGTGGCGGCTCCATGCTTCGGTGGGCGATTGCCAGAGATTGCCAGAAACGAAGTAAATACGCGGGTGGAAACGGCAATCAGCGCAAATATGCGTACAGAGTCCCAAGAGAAACGCTTGCAAACCCAAGATTTGGTGCGCTTTGCAGGCAGCGAGCGCAGAGAGACCCGCTCGGAGAATATCAAAACTATCGTCGTGTATAGCGAAAGAATCTGCGTCCTGCACCGCTTCCGATGCAGCATGGAGGCGGTTTGCCAACCGAATTGCTTCGCGGCGTTGTGTGCCAACGAATACATCACGTGGGAAACTAAGCGTGTAATAGGGCGCATCGTGGAGAATTGCCCCGAGCAGCAGCATTCGCCGGCAATGCTCGTTGTGAAGCAAGGCATCGCTAAACCTCACATCGCGCAACTCCGCATCTGCGCTGGTCTTTGGACTGTTGTTCATGGACATCGCAGAACGCTTGGCAACGCGCTCGGCAAGCAGCCAATGGGTGAGTTCTTTGGGCATAGTGGTAATGGTAAGGAACGGCGAAAAACGACAGAATTGAGGCTCGAAGTTTTTGTTGTCAGCATTGAGTGCCTGAATTCTTGCGGCGAGCGCAGAAGGCGGGTAAAAATACCAGATATTGCACTTCTCACCATCAAAAATTCTTATCATTTACCATCTCTCCACTATCGCCGTAATCTATACTGAAAAAGGTTTGTTGCTTCAGATGTAGTCCACCTTTGAGGTGGACTACATCTCAACGCCTTCACTTTTTGATATGCAATTTTTACCCATTTTTAGTATACGTTCTCTGCCGAGCGCACCACACCAAGATGTATCAAGACTGCTGCAATGCAATACTCGTAAATCCAGACGATTGTTTGCAAATATTTCCGTAGTTTGTGCATTCTTTTGTCGCATTTATTTCATCGCATTTTTTTCTTTTTCATCGTATTTCTGGTTTGTTTTTATGCAACGCGGAACAATTTTTGCCGATCTTCACTCCCATACAACCGCCTCAGACGGCGCACACACGCCCACGATGCTCGTACAACGCGCATTTGAGCGGGCATTGAAGGTGATTGCCGTTACCGACCACGATACAGTTGCGGGTGTGGCAGAAGCGCGAAATGCGGCAGAAGCACGTGGAATGGGCTTTCTGAGCGGTATTGAGATGAGCGCGTCCCTGACCGATGCCACCCAGCGCGAGGTGCATATTTTAGGCTACAATCTTGACGAAGAAAATACAGCACTTTTGCAATATTGCACACACACCACGAAAGAGCGCCAACGCCGTGCAGAGCGTATTCTTGCTCGCTTGGCAGAACTTGGTAAGCATCTAACACTGGAAGAAGTTCGTGCAATCAGCGGCGATGGTGTCATTGGGCGGCACCACATTGCGATTGCCATGCGCAATGCACGTATCGTGCGCACGGTGCGCGAAGCCTTCGACAAATATCTCGCCGACGACGCGCCTGCCGCTGTGGCAAAATGGACGTTTCCAGCAGCAAAAGCGATTGAACTCATTCACCATGCTGGCGGCGTGGCTGTGCTGGCGCATCCTGGGCAGGTGGTAAGCGCAGAACAGCTTGAATACCTGATTTCATCTGGTTTAGACGGCGTTGAGGTCCATCATCCCGCACACGACGGTATGCTAGCGCACTACTACCAATATTTCACAGACAGCCGACAAATACTTGGCTCTGGCGGTTCGGACTATCACGGCGGAAGCAAACGCGACGATAGCAATTTGGGACGGTTTGGCTTGGTGCAAAGCGACTTTGAGTGCTTACATTCAGCACTGCAAGAGCGCTCGGCGCAGTATAAAAATCAGTCTCAAAGCACGTATAGAAGCGGCTTTCAGGCATTTGATACGTTCGCTTCATTCAGCGACGCTGTGCAGCATTCGGTTGCAGATTCGCTTGTACGCTTCAAGACATTTTTTGCACAACAGTTTTCTTCATAGTTTTTTTTCCTTAACTTTCCCCATACTTTTCACCAATTATTTTGTAATCGCATGGCAATCAATATCATAGAAGGTATCTTCTCCGCCGAAGGAAAATCCTTTGGCATCGTGGTTTCGCGCTGGAATAGTTTTGTTGTTGGCAAGCTCGTCGAGGGCACATTGGACGCGCTCAAGCGGCATAATGTCAAGGATGAGCGTATTACGATTGCGTATTGTCCGGGCAGCTTTGAGATTCCGCTCGTCGTTCAAAAAATGGCAAAAAGCGGCAAGTTCGATGCCGTGATTGCGCTTGGCGCGGTCATTCGTGGCTCTACGCCGCATTTCGACTACGTTTCGTCGGAAGTAACCAAAGGCGTGGCGCAGGTTGGCTTGGAAACAGGCGTTCCCTGCGTTTTTGGTGTTCTCACCACCGATACGATTGAGCAAGCGATTGAGCGTTCTGGCTCGAAAGCAGGAAATAAGGGCTTCGAGGCAGCCACCGTTGCCATTGAAATGGCTTCTTTACTGGATGCAATGAAAGCACTGTAAGAATTGTAAGCACTTCCATTCCCCAAACACCTGATGAAATCTCATAATGAAATCTCACATTGTGTATTTGATTCGCCACACAAAGCCAGATATTCCGAAAGGCATTTGCTATGGTCAGTCGGATATTGGCGTAGCCACGTCGTTTCAGCAGGAAGCCACAGAGACGTTGAGGAAACTCATTGCTCTGGAAGGCTTGTCAGAGCTTGCTTCTGGGCATATTATCTCTAGCCCGCTTCAACGCTGTTTTCTGCTTGCAGAAGAACTCGCAAAGCATCTCCACAGCCCACAAGCATCACGCATTCAGACCGACGACCGATTGAAAGAAATGAATTTTGGCACGTGGGAAATGCAGCAGTGGAGCGCGATTGAGGAGTTTGTGCTTCATGCGTGGATGCGTGACTACGTGAATATTCGTCCTAACGGCGGTGAAAACTTCCGTGAGCTTGTAGAGCGCACCACAACTGCCTTTTATGAACTGAGCGCAGAACATAGCGCGGAACATAGCTCGAACAATACACCATTGCTGCTTATCTGTCATTCTGGTGTTATTCGTGGCATTCTGGCGCGTTTGCTAGAAATGCCACTTGAAAAGGCGTTTTCGTTGGAAATTGACTACGGCAGCATCACAGGAATTCGAGTACAGGAGCGACATACATCGGTATTATTCGTCAATCGCTGAAGCACACATCTTTTGCCTACTTGCTGCAAACGCAGGTTTTGTGCGGGTGAAATATAGTCCACCTTAAAGGTGGACTACATTTGCGACAACCACAGCACACGTATTGATGCGCCCTTCAGACTTGTGTGCATAGACGAGCTTTCTGAAGCGGTGAACGGGTTTCACGGAAAAATTCTTACCGTGAAACCCGTGCGAGGTCAGCGTTCGCGCACTCCTCAGCCAGTAGGACAGGAAGAGCGTATCTATGCTTCACAAACTATACACCGCTTTTGCTGAAATCATACACGGAAGGCTGTGTTTGTGGGCTATTTCTGCGCTGAGTTGCGTGGCAAAGGTCTTTGCTTCATTGGCGGTGTCGGTATCGGGAACGCTGTATTGAAGCCATATGCCATCGGTATTGTCGGGGTGTTCTTCTTCGCTGAGGAAGTAGGCATCGGGGAAACGCTCGGTAAATGCCGCTTTCACTTCTTGGACGGCAAGCCGCTTCAGTGCTTCTTTGCGGCGTTTTTCCAAGAGGTCGATATAGACAAAATCCAGCATCGAAGCCACTTCTTCAGGCAAGGGCGGCAGCGAACCGCGTGGAATCAGAAATGCGCTCAGAGCAGAGAAGTCCGTAAAGACGCGGTGTTGCGTCGTGGCTCGCATGAGATAATCGTAGCCGCTTGAGCCGCCCGTGCCGACTTTCATGCCAATCATCCGCATCACCATTTGCACGTGGCGGTATCGCCAAATCGAGAGAACTTCGTCGAGAGCCGAGAGAATATCCAAAAGACGAAAAGGCAGATGCAGCAAGGGATATTCGCGGTAGAGCAGCGTAAAGAGCGCGGCTTGTGTGGCTTTGAAGGAAAGCCGTTTCTGTCCTTGCTCGCGGAGCTTGTTGTATTCTTCCTCGCTAAAAAACGCCCGAAAACTTTGCTCGTTCATGTCGGTTTGCGCAAGCATTTCCGTTTGCATCCGCTCGGCAACACTGAGACCCGCTTCGCTGCTCAGGCGAATCATATTTCTGTCATGCTCGAACATTGCCGCAACCGCATTTTTGTACTCTTGCCAAAAAGAATACGACGGCTTTTGAATGAATGGCATTCGCTCCAGCCACGCCTCAATCACCGAAAAAAGCGTGGGTTCTTGCTCGGCGGCACGAATGCGTTCTTTATCCTCCGCCGAAAGCGGCAAATGCTTGGAAACACGCTGCTCGGAGCGAAGTCCAAGTTTGATTTCCACAAGGCGAAATTGCACCGATTGAAAGCCGCTTGCGGGATACAGCACGTTGCGAAAGTCCAGAAAGTCCATGGGTGTCATGGTTTCCAGCACGTCTATTTGCTGAAAAAGTATCGGACCAATGGCGTGAATACGCTCCAAACGGTGCAATGCCGTCGCAACGTGGTGTTCAGGCACAACGTGATGATTGAACAAACTGATGGCAGAATCCAATTCATGCAAAATCTGCTTAAACCACAGTTCATACGCCTGATGCGTGATGATAAACAGCATTTCGTCGTGCGCCGCCTCGCGTGGGGACGAGCCAGAACGCGGGTCTTGGGCATTCAGAATTGTGGGCAAACGGAGATAATCTCCGTAGTAGAGCGGTTCGTAGGCAGCCATGATAAAAAAGAAAAGCACCTGGTCAGGTCTCAACCATGAAGAGGGGACGCAGATGGAGATGATTGGATTGATGAAGATGATATTGATAAAAAAATCAGAGCGTGAATGCAGACTTCATCCGTTGGGAATGGTACAAAAATAAGTGGTACAAGTCAGTAGTGGCAGAGACATTCTTGTCTGTGGTTGTCGCCTGAAACCTGCATCAACGCGCACAGACAAGAATGTCTGTGCCACTAAATATTGTTGAAGTGTATCCATTTAATTTTTGAGCCTTCCTTGTTGATGTTTTCTGCATTTTCATCATCTTCATCCATTCCATCATCTTCATCTGCGTCCAAAAAAATCATGACCTGACCAGTTACAAAGAAAAAATGAACGGTGTAATATTTTTAGAATTTTTAGACTGAGTTTTGGGCTGAGTGCGGCATTATTCCTTCATCTTCACCGCATCCATCTTCCCGAAAATGCTAAATCCTGCGGCTTCCACCTGCTGTTTGTATGCCTTTACGTCGGTGTCGAAGAGCGTATTTACTTGCTCCAGCACTGTTTTTAAGCGAGCCTTTACTTTGTCAAATTTCACCAATGCTGGCTCGGAAGGCGCGTCAAAGCTCGAACCGATTGTTCCCAGCAAACCGTTCAACTGTGGCATAATTTCCGCAACGCGGTCGTAAATGCCAGAGCGGTCGTCATTCGGAAGGAGCTGCTCTTTCAGCGAATCCAGCTTGGTTTCAAGCGACTTTCCCAACTTCGCAATATCTTTCGACTTTGCCGTGTCCATGAGCTTGGTGAACTCGCCAACGGTCTTGATTGCTTTCTTCGCATCCTGAATCTGCTTCACGGCTTGTGTGACGGTTTCAATCATGCCGCCGACGCGCATTTGCAAATCGTACTGTGCTTTGAGTGCCGCAACATCAGTTTTCATGCGGGGTTCAGGCACAATTTCAAAAGGTTGTACTTGTGTTGTTCCCGCAAATTTCATTTTTGCCAAATATTTGCCCGGAAGGAGCGTAATTCCTGACGGGTCGGCATCTTCTGCTTTGCGTTCTGTTGCGCGGTAGCGGTCAAAATCTTTGCGGGCAAGGTCGAAGGCAATACGATTCAATCCTTTATTCATTGAACCCTTCAAAGTCCGCACCACTGCTGAATCCGCCGTCAAAATCTGCACGTCAATTTTCTGTGCTTTCGGCGTGTCGTTTTTCGCTAAAACGCTGTCTGCCGGATTCAAAACGTAGGAAATAAGCGTACCGTAAGGGCGATTCTCACCTTTGAACATCGCGTGTCCCGTGCCGACGTAGCTGCCCGCCCAAAACTCGTTGTTGTAGATAACGCCTTTGCTTGGCTCAAATAAATGAAGCGGATTCTTTGCCAATGCCACATTTTTTGCCAACGTGCGCAAGGGGCGAATATCGTCCAAAACGTAGATTCCGCGCCCGTGTGTGCCGATAACAAGGTCGTGGTCGCGGGGGTGCGTGATAATGTCGTTCACAGGAACAGTCGGGAATCCTGCCATCCACTTTTGCCACTTCTTACCCGCATCAATGCTGACGTACAAGCCAAATTCTGTGCCGAGCCAGAGCAAATTCGGCTCGACAATATCTTGGCGAATAACGTGGCAATAGCCGTCAATGTCGTTTGTGGCAAGGGATTGCCACGTTTTGCCGAAGTCGCGTGTAACGAACACGTAGGTTTCCCAATTCGAGCGGCGGTGGTCGTCAAAAACCACAAACGCTGTTCCTGCATCGTGCCGCGATGCTTCCACGTGTGGCGACCACGCGCCTTTCGGCACAGCAGATTTCGCACCGTCGGTGAGGCTTGCGCTCACGCGCGACCACGTTTTTCCGCCATCTTGCGTGAGTTGTACGTTGCCGTCATCCGTTGCAACCCAGATTACGCCTTCCTTCACAGCACTTGGCGCAATGGACAAAATCGTGCAGTGATTTTCTGCCGCCGTTACATCCCGCGTTAAGCCGCCAGACTCAAAGGATTTCTGCTTTGTCGCATCATTGCTCGTGAGGTCAGGGCTGATTATTTGCCACGTGTTGCCTTTGTCGGTGCTTTTGTGCAAAAACTGACTGCCGTAGTAAAGCGTTTTCGGATTGAACGGGTCAAGCGCGATGCCTGCATTCCAGTTGTAGCGGTGCTTTACGTCGGGTTCGCTGAGTTTGGATTCCGTCGGGCGAATTGATTTACGCACACCCGTTTTTACGTGAAAATAGAACAAGCTGCCGCCTTGCGACATTCCGTAACCGTAGTTGTTGTCTTCGGGGTCGGGCAAGGTCGCAAAACCGTCGCCGAAGCCGACCATTTCAAAGTTGTAATTGTAAATGCCGTCGTACTTCAAACTGGTCGAAGGACCGCGCCACGAGCCGTTGTCCTGCAAGCCGCCGTAGATGTTGAAGGGCGTGTCGTTGTCGAGCGCAACGTGGTAAAATTGCCCAAGCGGAAGATTGTCCACGAACCGCCAGTTTTTGCCATCATCCTCTGAAATGCCGATACCACCGTCGTTTCCGACAATCATGTATTTGCCGTTCGGGTGAATCCACAGCGCGTGGTGGTCGGGGTGAATCGTTGTGTAATTGTAGAGCGGAGCAAAGCTCTTACCCGCATCAATGCTTACGTCCATCGTTGTTTGCAAACGATAGACCGTGTTTTCGTGTTGCGGATGAACACGAATGTCGCAGAAGTAGAAGGGACGCGGGTTTACGTCGTAGCGGCTGTTCACGGTGCGCCATTTCAAGCCGCCGTCGTCGGAGCGCAACAGAACGCTTTCTTTCGCTTCCACAAGCGCGTACACGACGTTTGGATTCGACTGCGAAAAAGCAATGCCCGCACGTCCCAAGTTTCCTTCGGGCAAGCCGTCTTTATTGGTCAATTTTGTCCACGTCTCGCCGCCGTCGAAGCTAGAGTAGATGCCACTTCCCGCGCCGCCGGAATTGAAAAACCACGGATAGCGGCGGTGTTCCCACATTCCCGCAATAAGGTGATTCGGATTTGCGGGGTCTTGGGCAAGTTCGGCAGCACCTGTTTTATTATCCACAAACAAGGTTTTGCGCCATGTTTTGCCGCCGTCGGTGGTTTTGAACACGCCTCTGTCCGCACTCTCGCCCCATGTTGTTCCCATTGCTGCCGACCACGCAATATCTGGGTTTGTGGGATGCAGGAAAATTCTGTGGATGCGTTCTGTTTTTTCCAAACCAACATTCTTCCATGTTTTGCCGCCGTCGAGCGATTTAAACACGCCTCGCCCAACACCCGCACTATTCCTTACGTTCCCTTCGCCTGTGCCAACCCACACGATATTCGGATTTTGCGCAAAGCAAGCAATAGAGCCGATTGCAGAGGTGTTTTGTTCGTCAAAAATTGGTGTCCATGTTGTACCGCGATTGGTGGATTTCCACACACCGCCCGTAGCCGCACCAACATAGATAATATCAGGGTTCTGGGGGACGGACTCAATCGCTGCCACACGACCGCTCATGCCCGCCGGACCGATGGAACGAGCTTTCATGCCAGCGAGGAAGGCGGAATCAAGTTGAGCGAAAAGAGGATTTTTCACAATAGTAACAATAATCACACACAGAACAATATGACGAAGCATAGTAACGATGCGCCCTAGAAGCGAATTCATAGCAAATTCCCTTTGAAATTGATGAGATGATTGAGGAGAGTAGTTTTTATTGAGGCAAGCACGAACATAGCATAAAATCTGGATTCTGGGAAATTTTTTTCGTAAAAAATGCGCAAGACCAGTGAGTAGAAGCCTCGCTCTGTCATACAATTTGTCCCTCACTCGCCACCCAACGCATTCTCTGGCGGAAGCCATTCCGTGCGGGCTTCAGACGAAAAGAGCCGTTCTTTTGTGTAAAACCGCAATGGATATTCGCGCCTCGCGCATTCGCTCTGGAGAAGAGCATTGATAAGCGTTTCAGGCGATTGCAGCGTTATTTCTCGTGCAAGAAATTCCTTGAGAAAGCGCACAACAACGTGAATGTAAAAGACCGTCAGCGTTTCGTGATAGCCGCTTGTGGTCGTATTTTCCACGCCCACCGCCAGATTGTAGGCGCGAATACGCGGACGAATATGCGACAAAAGCTCGCTTTCGGGCAGATGCAGCGCGTACCACATCGCCATAACGAGGTGCGCCGCGTGTGTCCATTCTGCTTTGGGCAATGTTCCTTGCTCAAAGCCAGTGATGATGCGCTCTACGTCGGAGGCGGTAAGTGAAAATTCGGTGGAATGGAATGTTGGTAAGGCGTTCATGGTGGGTTCAAAATTTTGTATGCGAAAACAAGTATTCTTCCGTTAGACAGTATTCCGCCAAACGGCTATAATAGACGCTTGGATGGGATGAAACCTGAGCGTTTACAAAAATTCTACAATTCTTCTGCATTTCCTGTAACTTTTTTCTCGTTGCCTTGTTTTTCCTATTTGAGAGCCAAATAAAGTACCTGAAAGCAAGCAAATACGCCAAAGATATGCGTGATTTTTTCAGGACTTCTTCACACACGATGCTACGGACTGAATTATGCAGGCAGCCGTCCCTCAATCTATAGAGCAAACCGACGAGGAACTTTTCGCGTTGGTGCGCGAAAATGCAAGCGAGCAAGCCTTTCGTACGCTTTATCGCCGATACGACAAACGTTTGTTTGCGTATTGTCTGCGAGCAATGCAAGCCCGCCAAGCGGCTGAGGACGTGTTCCAAAGCGTGATGACGCTGGTCTTTGAAAAACGACAATCATTTTCTGGTGGCAGTTTTGCGGCATGGCTTTTCACGATTGCGCGAAACCAAACTTTGAATCACAAGCAGAAACAGCGCATCACGACGGACATTGACGACGTTGCGTATTCCATGAGCGATGAGAGCGACAGAACTGGCGAAGATGTTTTCTTATCCGACGCGCTCAAACAAGCAGTTTCCACGCTTCCAGAGGATTACCGCGAAGCATTAGAACTTAAACACTTCGACGGCTTTGCCTACGAAGAAATTGCACAAATGCTGAATATCTCGCTTTCGCTGGCAAAAGTGCGTGTCTTTCGCGCCAAGAAAATGTTACAGGAATCGCTTGCGCCCTACCTCCGCGAGCTTTCTGCGACGAATAGTGAGGAAATGTAACGAGAAAGTATAAGAAGAAAATTTTTGTTGAAAATGTGATGCAGCAAGCTACCTCTTTCTGCGCCACAACGCCCCAAAAACGGAGATGATGCAGGATTTTTCCGTTCTTTTTTGATTATCATTGTCTATGCAAAATATCTGACCACATTTATCTTACTTGCGCCATGACAAACGATGAACTTTTGGCACTCTATCTTGACAATACGCTCTCGGAAGCGGAGCGTCAAGAATTTGAGGTGCGCTTGCAAGGCTCTCCAGAGCTGATGCAGGAGATGAAAGAGCTTCATGCTATCCAAAATATGCTCTTTACGCCAGCAAAAGACGATGCGCTTTCGTTTGCATTTCTGCGCAGCGTGGAGAACAATATCGCGGCTTCCATTCTGGCTTCTGGCGCGGCAGCAACAGGCGCAGTTGTCTCGGCAGCGAGCCTCAAAACAGGCGCGAGTGCTGTTGCGAGCGTTGCAGCGCAAACTGCCGTTAGCACGGGCGGCACGAGTATTGGTGGAATGTGGGCATCGGCAGTGGCATCGGTCAGTTCGAGCCTTGTTGGAGCAAGTTTAGCGGCGGCAAGCGTGATAGGAAGCGGCGTAGCAGTGTATTACGCGGTCAGTCCGAGTGTCGCAGAAAAAGCTGCGCCGCAGCAAACTCCAGCGCAGAGACCACAACCATTACCAGAAAAGCAACAGCACATTGTACAAGAGCAGCAACTACCACCTTCTCCCACAGCAAGCAGCGCAGCAAGCGCAACCTCTCCGGTAGAAAAATCTCGTATCGTAAGCAATACTGCGGAAGCGGAAAATACTGCACACGAAGCACCGCACTCGGCGGAGTATTCTGCGCGAATTAGCGGCGGCACAAGCATTCAAGGGCGCTTTGCCGCAAGCATTCAGGAATATCGGCGGCAACTACAAGAAAAAGAAACTACCGGAGACCGCATTGGTGCTGCATTAGTAGAAAAGTCGCTTGCCTCAGTTTTGCGCGAAGCGGCACAGTTTTCTGAAAGCCGCCGTTACGGGCAAAAAGCCTTGAAAGCCGCACAACAACTGGGCATGAAAGAGTTAGAAGGTGATTTGTATGGTGAGCAAGGACTTCTCTTGCTTGCCGAAGGAAAATCCACACAAGCAGAAGAGGCATTGCGCAATGCCGTCGATATTCTCACGTCCCAGCAAAGCCGCAATGCCGCTCGTTGGCAGCGTGAGTTAGAAAAACTGACCAATAAATAACGACAATAACACAGCACACAACGACAACTATCAACCATAATATCAATCTCAGCACCGACCGACCACAGTAGCGCGTTTAGACCGACAGCAGAGGAAGAAAGAAAATGTAAGAGTACATTCACAAATCAGGAGCGGCAGTAATAACGATGGCACAGATGCTGAGGGGTAATGGGTGTTGCAACGAGGCATTGTGTGAAATCTGTCGGCATTATTTCACCGCAACTCAGGATTCAATTTGTTCATAGAAACCATCGAAGAAACCGTTAGAAAACGGCATCTCTCATTAAAGGGGAAGTAGTTCTCAATCGGGCATCGGTTGAATAACTACAAAGCGGCAATAGGCACGTGTGAAGGCTTATTGTCGCTTTTTATTTTCAATCGTTTTATTTGCTTGCTGTCTGCATATCCACATCAAAACGTAGTATTTTCGAGCGTTGTAGGCTCGGCGCAACAATCATCCGCTTGACTTCTTTATAGCCTTGCACGACAATATGCTGCTCGTAGCTTTTTCCGGGCATCAGCACCGTAGAAAAATAGCCAGAAGCCGCATTACTGCTTACTTCTTCTTCCTCTTCGCTGCTTTTTGCACGAAAGGTTATTTTGGCAGCAAGCGGCGTGCTCGTGGTTTTATCTTTCACCGTTCCCGTCACCACCACGACTGGAAGCGGCTTTACGGCGTTCTGTGCGGTGCCGAGCTTTGCCATATACATATCGTCGTTGCGGCTAAAATAGGCTTCATCGCCCGCCGCACTGACCACAAAGCCGTAGTCGTCGGCTTTCGTGTTAAAGGGTTCGCCGATGTTGGTAATATCGCTCACCGAGCCGTCATCGTTCAATGTGGCTTTGAAAATATCTAATCCGCCAAAGCCACCGAAACCGTCCGACGCAAAATAGAGCGTTTTGCCGTCGGCGGCAAGGAATACCGAGCGTTCATTGCCCTCGGTGCTGATTGCGAGCTTCTGGCAGAGTAACCATCCCGCTTTGCCCGCTTTGCGGCTCCAATACAAGTCCATTGGTCCATCGTAATCCTGCCCACACGCAACCACGAAAATACGCCCGTTCGGAGAGAATGCCGCGCCGTCGGTGGCGTACTGCTCCTTATTTTTGCGCCGCATTTCGCTGAAAAAGAGGTTGATACCACCGCCTATACCCATAACATTTGTCCACGATGCTCCATTTGTGCCGCCGAGGTGCGCTGTCCAGTACGGACCGCCCTTCTCGCGCCAGCCCTGCCGCCAGCTTTGAAAGGTAACGGTTTGCCCGTCGGGAGAAATACTTGGTTCGTCCTCGCCGCGTGAGGTATTTATCGTGGAATCAAGGCATTTCGGCTCCTGCCATACATCATTGACACGCTCGGAGTACCAAATATCGCCATCGAAACGCTCACTCGAATCAGGATGCCGCGACCATACTTGTTCGCCTCGGTCGGACAAGAAAAACATCAGCCGTCCGTCGGGCGTAAGCGAGATATTGCGCTCGTTGAGCGATGAGTTCAACTGATTGAGCCGCGTAATGGTTATGTTTCCTTTATTTGTCAGCGTTTTGATTTTCAGCTTTGGCAACGCGGTATTTGCATCCGCTTGTGGCAGAAGGACAGATGGAAGCGCGACGGACAACATCAATCCATAGAAAACATATCCGCAGAACCTGAGGCAGAATCGCTTGAGCAGCCGAGTATTGCTGGGGTCAGCATTGCTGGCGAAATACGAAAAAATACGCTGACGGCGAAGAGTGGAAAAGCAGCGAGCGAAGAGCGGGAGAAGAAAAGCAAGCGGAGGCATGATAAACTCAATGAAGTAGAAAAAAATCAACAAACTGTGAACACACCTCGAAAAATACGTGTTTTTTCTCTTCTTTGCACATCTTTTTATTGGAAAACAACGGAAATTTTGAAAGTCAATGCAGAACACCTTTCCGAGCGGCTATTATGCTTGCGATAACAGCCGCTTGGGTGTGTTTTTTATGAAAATTTTTCGTGAAACCCGTTCACCGCTTCAGAAAGCGTAGGACGGGAAAATGCAAGGCTTAATACGCCACAGCAAAGAGCACACGCCGCTTTGAGGGCTTGCCAGAGTAAATACATACGCCGTCTTCTTCTGGTGCGCCAAGCGGAATGCAGCGAATCGTGGCTTTGGTTTCTTCTTTGATTTTCTGCTCGGTTTCGTCCGTGCCGTCCCAGTGCGCAAGCACGAAGCCGCTTACCGCGCCTTCGCCGCGTCCCATGATTGCTTTGAACTCGTCGTAGCTATCGACATTGCGCGTGTTGGCGGTGCGGAAAGCGAGTGCTTTATTGTACATATTTTGCTGAATTTCCTCCAATAAATTTTGTACCGTGTCCGCCAGACCTTCGATATTTGCGACGGTTTTCGCGCCTTCTTCGCCACGCTCTTTGTCGCGGCGCGAAACTTCAATCGTGCCATTTTGCAAATCGCGCTCGCCAAGTGCCAAACGCACCGGAACGCCGCGCAATTCCCAATCGGCAAACTTAAAGCCAGGTGTCATGCCGTCTCGCGTATCGAATTTCACCGAAATATCACGCGCTATCAGGCTTTTACGGATTTCGTCCACTTTTGCGGTAATCGCAGCAAGCTGTTCTTCGCTTTTGTAAATCGGCACAATCACCACTTGAATTGGAGCCAGTTTCGGCGGAACAATCAAACCGTTGTCGTCCGAATGCGCCATGATGAGCGCACCCATAAGGCGCGTACTCACGCCCCACGACGTTCCCCAGACGTGTTCTAGCTTGTTTTCTTTGTTCGAGAACTGCACGTCGAATGCTTTGGCGAAATTCTGTCCCAAAAAGTGCGATGTTCCTGCTTGCAACGCCTTTCCATCCTGCATCATTGCTTCGATGCAGTAGGTTTCTTCTGCGCCTGCAAAGCGTTCATTCGCGGTCTTTACGCCTTTGAAGACGGGCAATGCCATAAATGTTTCGGCAAATTCTGCATACACATCCAGCATCTGCTCAGTTTCTTTCACGGCTTCGTCTGCGCTTGCGTGGGCGGTGTGTCCTTCTTGCCAGAGGAATTCGGTTGTCCGCAAAAAGAGGCGCGTCCGCATTTCCCAGCGTACCACGTTTGCCCATTGATTGATGAGCAAGGGCAAGTCGCGGTAGGACTGAATCCAGTTTTTGTACGTGTTCCAAATCACCGCTTCCGATGTAGGGCGCACAATCAATTCCTCTTCCAAACGCGAGTCGGGGTCTGCCATGAGCGCACCTTTTTTATCGGGGTTTGCTTTCAAGCGATAGTGCGTCACAACCGCGCATTCCTTCGCAAAACCTTCGGCGTGTCCTTCCTCTTTTTCAAGGAAACTTTTCGGCACAAAGAGCGGAAAATAAGCGTTGGTGTGTCCTGTGGCTTTGAACATATCGTCGAGTGCGCGTTGCATTTTTTCCCAAATCGAATAGCCGTAGGGCTTAATCACCATGCAGCCACGCACCGCCGAGTTTTCGGCAAGGTCGGCGCGTTTTACAAGGTCGTTATACCATTCGGAATAATTTTCACTGCGTTTCGGGAGGGCGGCTTTTGTACTCATTTTTTCAAAGAAGTGTTAAGTTGTAGGTGTTGAGTTTTATGTTTTTTGGGGATACGACAAAGTCTCTGGAGTCAGGTAATATCAGGCTTCGGTGGCACAGACATTCTTGTCTGTGTTCCTTGCCTGAACGCTTCACCAACATTCACAGACAAGAATGTCTGTGCCACTCATGAAAGAATTTTGTCGTGTACTGAGTTATTTATTGAATTCTGTGTATTGCGCTACTTGTCTTTATGCGGTTTGCGGGGAAATCCATTTCGCAACGACTTGGGGTTGATACGACCGCATTTGCTCAAGTGTATCACGTACCGATGAGCCTACTAGCAGCATAGAACGGTTCTCTTCGCGGAGGAAGCCTTTCTGCACCGTTTCCTGCAAAAATGCTATCAGTGTATCGTAAAAACCTGCTACGTTCAAGAGTGCGACGGGCTTAGAATGCAGCCCAAGCTGCCCCCACGTGAGCATTTCAAAAAGTTCTTCCAATGTTCCCATGCCGCCTGGCAGCGCGATGACACCATCGCAAAGTTCATTCATTTTGAGTTTGCGTTCGTGCATGGTTTCGACCAAGTGCAATTCCGCCAGCCGCGTGTGTGCAAGCTCTCTTCGTTGCAAAAAATGTGGCAGAACGCCAATAACTTCGCCGTTTTTAGACAATGCGCCATCAGCAACTGCGCCCATCAGCCCAACATTCGCGCCGCCATACACCAAGCCGATGCCTTGCTCTGCAAGGGTTTTGCCGAGTTCAAAGGCAATGTCTTTGTACACGCCAGTCGCGCCAAAACTTGAGCCACAAAAGACAGAAACTCGCTTCATTGGTTGATTGGTCATTAGTTACTTGGTGTTTGGTTATTTGGTCGTAGAAATGTCTTCAAACCTTTATCCCTTTGCCCTCATCCTTCATCCTTTTTTTGCCGCTTCCATAAAGAGCGAATCTGCTTTGCGCACCGTTCCTTGCGGCGTGGAATCAAGGAGATAGCTGGAAAAATTGGGAATGCGGCTTTCATCGAAGCGGCAGACGCGAATATCGCTGAAACCAACTTCGCGTAAAAGCTGTCCAAGCGAGATTCTATCATACATCCAGAGGTGCAGCTCGCCCGAAGAACGGAAAAGACTTTCCTTGAACGCCGCCGCCGCACCAGAACCCGCCAAAAGCCGCACCGCAGCTTGCGCCAATGCCTCACGTACTTTCTGAATAAGGAACGACGGGCTTTTGGAAAGAACTTTTTGGAGTAATGATTTCTGTGCAGAATGTTGTGCAGAGTGTTGTGCACCTTGCTGCGGAGAAGCCTGATTCTGCGCTACTTTCAGCCATTCCTCTGCTTCATCGCCGATACGCTCGACGAGATATTCTGCATTCTGCAAATTCGGACGCAAAATATACGCGCCCATTTCGCCGCCAACTTTCGTGCGCACCATTTGGTCGAGCAGTTCCAGTATCATCCACTCGTGATTTTGTGCGGTGTTTGGGCTGGTTGTGGTGCTGGACATTTCATCCAGCAAGCGCACATATTCGCGGGCTTTATTTTCCAAATCTGGCACCACAACCCGCACAATTCCGCCCTTTTTCAACACCCGAAACTGCTCTTGGAGCGAGATGCGGGCGTGGTGCGGCGTGAGATGCTCCAGCACGTGCGAGGTGTAGGCGGCATCGAAGCTGTTCTCGGCGTAGGGAAGCCCTTTGCGGAGGTCGTAGGCGCGTACTTCGGGCGCAGTCGAAACGAGGTCAATGTTTGTCCACGCGGGATGAAAATGCCCGCCGCAGCCGATATTGAGAAGGTTCATGAACGATGGAAGATGAGGATACACGTTTAGCTCAGTACACAACAAAATTTCTTCAGTAGTGGCACAGACATTCTTGTCTGTGAGTATTGGTGCAGGTTTCAAGCGATGAACACAGACAGGAATGTCTGTGCCACTGAAGCCTGATTGTACCTATTGACTCTGTTCATTTATTTTTTACTATTTCTTGCTGGCAAGCGCCGAGAACGCCCAAAGAGCGAGGAAAATCGCAGCTTCCAGACGAGCCATGCTGCTTCCCCAATAATATTTTTGCTCATTTTGGAAACGCCGTTTAATCTATCGACAAACACAATCGGTATTTCCACAATACGTGCGCCGCGTTTCCAGCATTTGAAGTTCATTTCAATTTGAAACGCATAGCCGTTGGAATGGATAGCTTTCAAGTTGATTGTCCGCAAAATATCCACGCGGAAGCACTTGTAGCCGCCTGTTGCGTCGTGGATGGGCATTCGCGTAACCCAGCGTGTGTACTGGTTTGCGAACCAACTGAGCAAGAGGCGTTGCATGGGCCAGTTCACCACATTTACGCCCGTCAAGTAGCGTGAACCCAGCACCACATCTGCGTTTTCGATTGCTTCCAAAAACTTGGGAATTTCTTTCGGGTCGTGTGAAAAATCAGCATCCATCTCGAAAACGAGGTCGTAATTGCGCTCAATCGCGTAGAGAAATCCTTCGCAGTATGCCGTTCCCAAGCCCAGCTTTCCTGCGCGTTGTAGCAAATGCACACGCGTCTCGGTTTGCTGCATTTCCTTCACCAATGCGGCAGTGCCATCGGGAGAATTATCATCCACAACGAGAATTTCTACAAGCGGATGCACCTCCAAGACCGCACGGGTAATGGCGCGGACGTTATCGCTTTCGTTGTAGGTGGGAATAATGATAAGAATTTTCATGAGCAAATATTCAAAGAGAGGGGAGGAAAAGATGAGGGGTGAAATCTGAGGGCTGAAGCAAGGAAAGAAGCGGCTTCCCAGCAAAAACTTCCTCCTTCATATTTCAACCTTCATCCTTTCGTCAAGTTCTTCCATGCCCTTTGATAACACGAACAACCGTGCGGGCAATAATTTCAAGGTCGAGACGAAACGAGACATTTTCGATGTAGTAAAAATCGTAAATGAGTCGCTCACGAATCGCATCAATGCTTTCTTGGTATTGCAAATAGTTGTAGCTCACTTGCCACCAGCCCGTGAGTCCTGGACGCACCTTGTGGCGGCGCGGGTAGTAGGGAATTGCAGCAGTGAAACGTTCTACAAAAAGCGGCATTTCTGGGCGCGGACCGACAAGACTCATATCGCCCTTTAAAATGTTTATCATTTGCGGAATTTCATCTAAATGTGTCTTGCGAATAAGCCGCCCGAAGCGCGTTACGCGGGCATCATTGACCTGCGTAAATCCAATTTTCTTTTCCGAGCCTGCGTACATGGAGCGAAATTTATACATCATAAAGGGAGTGTTGTAGCGTCCAATGCGTGGTTGTCGGAAAATCGCGCCGCCAGGAGTTTCGAGTTTGACAATAAGCGCAATCAAGAGCCACAGCGGCGAACCCAGCACCAATACGAGCAAACTCACGATAATATCAATGATGCGCTTGATAGCTCGCTGCCACGGGGTCATAATTTGCGAACTGATTTCGATAAGCGAAATGCCGTAAATATGCTGTGCGCGGGTTTGTCCAGAGAAAATTTCGTAGAGGTCGGGAACAATTTTCATCGTGATATTCCGCTCTTCGCACTCGCCCGCAATACGCAGCAGTTCCTCGTGGTTGGGGGCTTCGACGGCAACGATGATGCTGTCTGGCTTCGCGGTATCAAGAATGGTGGCGGCTTCGGCAAATGTTCCTAAAATAGGCATGGTTGCGGTGAAGTGTCCTTGATAACTTGCCAGCCATTTTTCTAATTCCGCCGCTTCGTTCATAACAATACCAACGGGCTGAAACCCAAATGCTGGTGCGTGATGCAGCGATTCGACAAGCGAAGAAATATTTTCCGCACAACCGAAGAGAATCACGCGAAAGCTGATAATTCCTCGCTTGCGAAAGATATTTTGCAAAACGCGAGCAGTAATGCGCCCACCAGCGACGCTGAGAAAAAAAGCGAACCAGTACATCAAGACCAGAAGCCGCGTATTTGCTGCATTGCTGAGGTCATCCAGAAAAATCACGATGCCAAGCAGACAGCTTCCTAAAAACGTCACGCGCAAAATAGTAAAAAATTCATCGAAGGTCGAGCGCACGTACCAATCGGCATACAAGCCCGAAAACCAAAATACCGTGAGCCAATATCCCAACAAAGCAATTCCAGCAAACGCTAGAAACCACGAGCTTTCCGAGCTGACAAAAGGCTGCGTAAAAACGGTAACAGACGTTTCAAAGAACCCACTATAAAAGCGCAATGCGTAATAGACCACAAAACTGAGTCCGTAGCCCAGCACGTCAAATACAAGCTGGTAGGTGCGCGGCGAGCGCGGCACAAACAAGCATTTTCGCGCTTCTTCGGGAATTCGTACAGGTACAGCCGCAGAATCTTCCGAAGAAAATGGTTCTTGGGAAGAAGGCGCGGAAGCGGTATGAAGAGAAGATTGTGTGCGAGGTGGTTGCATTCAAGTAATCGTCGTTACGGGCGGTCAATGATGGCGCATATATGCTCCATTCCAGTTGCAAATATAGAACTCTTCAGGGAAACACGCAATGCAGCAATGGAAATTCCTTTGGAAAGGAGGAAGGTACTTGTAAGATTTTGTTGGAAAAGAAGAATCGAAAAGATAAAATATTCAGTGGCACAGACATTCCTGTCTGTGAACTTTTGTGCGGGTTTTAAGCGATAAACACAGACAAGAATGTCTGTGCCACTATTGACACCACTCATTTTTATCATATCGCCTACACGTCCAGAACTGCTATCGTCAGGCGGCTAATACACACGAGGTCGTCGTGTTCATTGGTAATGGTAATTTCCCACACCTGCGTTGTGCGTCCGATGTGGCGTGGTGTGGCGCGTCCTATTACAAAGCCGCTTCGCACCGAGCGAATATGATTGGCATTGATTTCCAAGCCCACACAGGTTTGCTCATTCGGGTTCACGCACAAAAACGCACCAAAACTGCCCAGCGTTTCTGCCAATACAACTGAAGCGCCGCCATGCAGCAAGCCTGCTGGCTGATGTGTGCGCTTATCCACAGGCATTCGCGCTTCCAAGTAATCATCGCCGATGGCGGTAATTTCAATGCCCAAATGCTCCACCATTGTATTCTTGGTGAAGGGAAGTAATTGCTCAATGTTTGGGTGTGTGAACCAGATTGCCATACTGAATCAAAGGTAGTGGTGAATGGAGGACGGTTAGTGTGAAATGATGCTGAAAGCACCGACGCAGACTACTCATCAAAGCTGCCGCGCCGCAACGATCTTTGTGCATCTCGTTCTTTGATGGATTCTCGCTTGTCATATTTTGCTTTGCCTTTAGAAATGCCTAATTCTACCTTTGCATATGGTCCTGAAAAATAGACCGAAAGCGGCACGAGCGTATAGCCTTTTTCCTGCACCCGCGAGTAGAGTTTTTGAATCTGTGTGCGCTTCAAAAGCAGCTTGCGTGGGCGCACGGGAACGTGGTTGAAGAGATTTCCCTGTTCGTAGTGGCTGATGTGAATACCATGCGCAAAAAGCTCTGGTTGCAGCTTTCCCTCGAACATTGCAAACGAATCTTGCAAATTGCATTTGCCCGCCCGTAAGGATTTTACTTCTGTTCCTTGCAGCATAATTCCCACTTCCAGCGTTTCGGTAATGAAGTAGTCATGCCGTGCCTTACGGTTTTGCGCTACACTTTTTTGTGGACGTGCAGCACGGTCGGCAGCCGTTGTACCAGAAGAACTGCCAGAAGAAGAGCTTAATTTGCTTTGTGTATGAGTATTTTTTGCCATGGAGGAAATAGGATGAAAAAGATGCAATGCCGAATATGAAGAGGCAAAAAGCAGAATGGCATCATGCGACGCTACATCATGCTGAACTGCAACGCCTCGCGCATTTCGGGCGTAATATCTTCTTTCTGGAGCGGAATGTGTATCGTCAGTAAGCGTTCTTCATCGCGATAAGTAATGCGTAATTCACTCAGAAACTCATTATATTCGCTATCGGCAACATCGTTCAAGCCAATAGTTTTCAGCATACTAGATGGATTATCGGGGTCGAAGCCGTCATCTTCGCGTGTCAAAATAAGTGCGCCTAATATCGGGGCATAGCGGACGGAGGTAAAAAATCCTAGCATAACAAGTATTCAAAAAATGATAAAAAAATCTTTTGGAGATACATTGCCACAAAACCTGATTTTATCGAACTTTGAACGTCGCCATGGTAATAATTGCGAGCAACGTTGCGATGATATAAAAGCGCGAAACGATTTTTGATTCGTGCCAGCCACTTTTTTCAAAATGATGATGCAAAGGTGCAATCTTGAAAATACGCCGTCCTTCGCCGTATTTGCGCTTGGTGTAGCGGAAATAACTCACTTGAATAATAACCGATACTGTTTCAGCGAAAAACACTCCACCCAAAATTGGCAAGAGTAGTTCTTTTTTGACTAAAATACACAAACCCCCAAGCGCACCGCCAAGCGCAAGCGAGCCTGTATCGCCCATGAATACTTGCGCTGGATAGGCATTGAACCACAAAAAGCCAAGTGCCGCGCCGATAAGGGCAGCGCAAAAAATTGTTAGCTCGTCCGAGCCGCGTAAATGCACGATGTTGAGGTAATTTGCAAATTTCGCATTGCCAGAAACATAGCAAATCACCGAGAGCGCGAGCGCAGAAATCCCGACCGTGCCGATAGCAAGCCCATCTAAGCCATCGGTGAGATTAACGGCATTCGAGGTTGCGGTAAGAACAAAAATGACCATTGGCACATACAAAATACTAAAATCAAAGTTTGTATTTTTCAAAAAGGGAATGGTTGTCAGCGTTTTTAATTGCACAAACCCCGCACCAAACCATTCGGGAAAGAAGTAAATACTGCCGCCAAGCACCAAGCCGATTCCTACTTGTCCAACAATTTTGTAGCGTCCGATTAAGCCTTTTTTGTATTTTTTTACCACTTTCAAATAATCATCCAAGAAGCCGACAGCACCCAGCCACGCCGTTACGAGCATAATCAGAGCAACGTAGGGATTGAGGATATTCGCCCAGAGCAGCGTCGGTACAAGCAGCGCGGAGAGGACAATCAAGCCGCCCATCGTCGGTGTGCCTTTTTTGCTTGCGTGATTTCCTGTGCCAGCAAGTTCGATTTTTTCTTGTTCGCCGAGTTGATTGCGCTTGAGGGCGCGAATGATATACGGACCAATGACGAAACTAATAAACAACGCCGTAATTGCCGCTGCCGCCGCACGGAACGAAATGTATTGAAACACACCAAAGCCTGGCGGTGCAAAGGTTTGTTGAATGTACTGTGCGAGGTAATAGAGCATAAAAATGAAGCTAAATGAAAGCGTAATGTATACGATATGTGTGCGATAGATTGTGCGGGTTTTGAGGTCAATACAGATGTGCTTTCCACTCACTGCACGAAGGGGCAAAGATACGGACAAAGCAGGGAAATACAAAAGCCCGTTGTACCAAAAAAATGCAGTACAACGGGCTTTTGTCATATTACTGACCGCTCTTTACGGGATAAAATCGTTCTTATTTGCCTGTCCTTGCATAAGCTGGATAACTTCTGCTTGCGTTTTGCGCGTAATGCGACGCTGCCAGAAGTCTTGCACGAGCGGTTGCTGCGGAGCAAGCTGTACTGCGCGATAGAAGGATTTGGCTGCGCCGAGGCTATCGCCTAATTCCAACTGTACCTGTCCTCTGAAAAGGAACAAATTATGGTCGTCGCGCTTGAGGGTGATATATTTGTTAATCCATTCAAACGATTCTTTGTATTCGCCCTGACGGAAGTTAATTTCTGCCAAGCGTCCCATTGCTTGATAATTTGTTGGGTGCATGATGAGCAATTCCTTCAATACACGCTTGTCAATATCCTGCATAGAACGCACGATTTGCGGGTTTTTGCTTGCTTCGGGGTCATTTGCCATGCGGTCGACTTGCTGGTCTATGGCGCGTTGCATATCGGAAACAGGGCTGAAAATCAAGTATTTGCCAAAGCCGCTCTGTAAGGTATTCCACGTGCGCTCGCCTGCCATTGGACCAAAAAGGCGGTCTGTTACCATATCCACTGGCTCGCCTTTGGTCAGCATCACGTAGATTTGGCGGTCGCCCCACATGGTAATTCCCCACGAAACAGCAACCCAAATATAGAACACACCTGCAATCTGGCGAAACCACGGAAACCACTTCACGTTCAGCGTGAAGAGCGCACGGGCATTGGCTTCGGAACAAATCATCGCTGCCATGCCGCCCACCCATACCGCCGCATACACACGCGGCGTAGCAAAGTCCGTTTGCGTAACGAATACCCACGCAATAATACCGCCGATAGAAGCATACATCAAACCGTTCTTGCGCTCGCGCCATGCGTAATACAAAAGCGAAAGCATGAAGCCATTCCAGCAAATAAAACCAATCGGACCAAGTTCGATGAATGATTGTATCCAGTCGTTGTGAATTTCCGCACCGAGATTGTGCAAAATTGGTGTGTACATCGGCACGTACAATGGGAATTGACCAAGCCCTACGCCGAACAAATATGCGGGAACACCGAAAGGATGCTCGTATTTTTCGCGGGCAGATTTTTCAAAGGCAATACGACGCGACATACTCCAGAAGTCAAAGCGGTCGTTGTGGTCGGCTGTTACGACGCGCCCAATGCTGCCGAGTGCGGTGTGGGTAAATTCTTTGCTTGTGCCAGAGAGTTTTTGTGGGTTCGTGTCGTTTTTAATAAACTCTTGGCTCGGCGGCAAAAAGCTAATAGCAATCGTCAAGGCAGCCACAACCAGTGCGTGGGGCAAATACTTGATTTCTTTCCAACGCTTTTGAAAAACAAAAATAATCGCCATCACGGTAAAGGTAACGAAAAAGCTAATCCAGCCAGAACGTGCGCGGATGTGGAAGAGCATAATCACGGTTACGGCAAATGCAGACGAGGCAAACAAGAAACGTCCGACGGTCTGAATGTGGCGCGAAAACATATACCACGCAAGGAATGGCAAGGCTGTCGTCAGATAGCTCGCCGCATATGCACGATACGCCAACGTCGAGGACGGACGACCTGCGGACATAATCCAGTCAAACGAAATAATATATTTCCATTCCATATCGAAGAACGGCTTATCAAGCTGGATATGGCGCATCGGAACGTTTGCATCCACGCCAAAGAAATACATACACATATTGATAAGACCAACAATGAGCGCGGTTGCTGCGTACACATCCCAGAACAAGCGCGATTTCCAGAACTGCGTTTGTTTGCCCAAAATGTAGCCGCCAATACCGTAAGAAAGCAAGTAAACAAGACGCTCGTAGCCAAGCGTCGGGTTCATTGACCACGACAGCGCGACTGTCCCCCAAATCATGTAGCCAAGCCAGAGAATTTCGGGCAAGGAGAACGTAAGCGGCGCATTTTCCTTACGCTGCGACTTGGTAAAGAGAAATGTGAGCGCGAAAACCATTGCGATATAAATCGCTTTGATGTAAAAATCCACCGTGTGAACGCCGTTCATAATGTAGAGCGGGTTTGCGGCAATAAGCGTCCACGGAGCGCGAATCGTGAAGAAACACGCCACCGCACCAAGCAGCGTCCAAATAATCATGCCGCTAAAGGGCATTCCTGCGAGGCTGTTGATGAGCAGAAGCGGGTTTAAGAGCAGTGGAATACACATCCACAGTTGGAGCGATGTTTCGTCGTCGTTCGAGGCGAAGAAGCTACTCGTCGTGCCATTGCGCCGAGAAGCAGAGCCAATATTTGCGCGGGCTGCTTTCTGCGCTGTTGCTGATTTTGCCATAGTTTTTTGGTAAAAAAAACGAATGTAAAAATATAGATGTTTGTTGAGCGTTTGTTACGTGTACGGCGTGAAGTGCCGATAGATTCTTGTGTTTCTGTTAATTGATGTTAAAGTCGTCTTCCCGTTCTATTGCTTCTTCGCGGTAGTAAGGGTTTCTAGGCAAAGCTCTTGTTGGCGCGTCTTTACCGTGAAACCCGTTCTACCGTTAGGAAACGGTAGGACAGGATGTTGTCTGCCCCGTCCTACGCTTTCGGAAGCGTAGAACGGGTTCCACGGAACCACATATCACCGAGCATACACAACATACTCGCCCTGCGGCGGTAATACCCTGAACGCCTCTTGCTGCGCGGCTTGCGCGACAGCATTGCGACACTCTTTTCCATGCACTTCCACGAGCATCGTTTGTACACGGGCAAGCCAGTGCGTGTCGTATTGGAAAAGCTGTTGTTCGCCGCCTTCGATATCAACTTTGAGAACGTCAATGGTTGCGCCATTCGAGAGTTCATCAATGGTATAGCCGCGAATGCCTTCGGAAGTCTCTTCAATGCTGCGCTCGCGCATTCGGAATGCCCAGCTTTCACCGTCGGGATTTTCAATTTCCAGCATTTTTGCTTGATTCCACACCGCACCTTCAACAATGCGAACATTTGGGTACGTTCTGCAATTCCGCCGCGCGAGTTCGGCATTCTGCACATCTGGCTCAACGGCAACAATCGCAGCTTTTGGGTACGTTTTTGCAAAGAATAATGCCGTACAGCCAATATTCGCGCCAGCATCCACAATCAGTTGTGGCGAGGAAACGTGCGTGAGAACACATTGAT
The DNA here is from genome assembly GCA_004292595.1 of Candidatus Kapaibacterium sp. Classification (GTDB taxonomy): domain Bacteria; phylum Bacteroidota; class Ignavibacteria; order Kapaibacteriales; family UBA4661; genus PH2015. Next base: position 35,956 of record RDXM01000108.1, read on the forward strand.
TCAATCCAAATGTTTGCCACAGCACCAGAACATCAGCTTTCGTGGGGCGAATCTTCAGCGTGTCTGGGAGGTGAGGTAAGCGTACTTCAAGCGTATCGCCGCGCTTGGTTTGAAAGACGCGGAGCAGTTGAGCAATACCGAAATCAAGCAGGAAAAACCGCAGTGTACCGGTAATATATCGCCAAATATTATTCGCCATGAAAACGTGCGTTGAAAATATGCGTTGAAATTGTGCGTTGAAAACGTGCGTTGGATTGTTGGATGTCGTGTTGTCGCTGGAATACGTGAGAATTTACGATGCGTGAGCAATATTCACCACTTCATCGGTATCGTCCTGAAAGGTGCGCCGAATCTCAATTTTGCGCATATCTTCTTCTTTGTCGTCGAGCGTAAAAATTACCGAGTAGCGTTTGCGTGGCAGCGAGCCGTTTGCCTTCTCTGCCCATTCGATGAGCTTGACGGAATCATGCGCGGCGAGGCATTCATCGAAGCCAATTTCTTGCAATTCTTTGACGGAATTGATTCGGTATAAATCCAGATGATACAGCTTTAATTCTTCTTCTTCTGGAGGCATTATGCCTTCGTACGAATTGATAATTGTAAAGGTTGGGCTAGAAACAATATCGCCAACGTGAAAATACTCGCAAATACCGCGTACAAACTCGGTTTTGCCCGCGCCGAGGTCGCCGTAGAGGGCAATCACATCGCCAGCGAACAGCGTTGCCGCAAATTCTTTGGCAAGCTCAAGTGTTTCGGTTTTGTTGTGTGTGATATGGTAGTGGTGTTCCATCGGCAATAGATAAGAAAACAAACCCGCCGAACAAGCAATGAAGCTCTTCCGGCGGGATAAAAACATACTTACTTTGCTTCCAAACTCAGAACAGGCAAAATCATTTCCTCAAGCGAAATGCCGCCATGCTGGAAACTATCACGGTAATGGTTCAGATAGTGATTATAGTCCGTCGGATACACAAAATAAAAATCTTCTTTTGCAATGATATAATTCGTCGTAACGCCATGCTTTGGCAAATTATATTCTTCGGGGCGTTCGATAATCAGTGCGTTGCGTTTTTCTGCCTTCACATTTCGCCCAAATTTGAAGCGCAAGCACGTAGAAGTATCTTTGTCGCCAAGTGCCTTTGCGCCACGCATACAGCGCACCGAGCCGTGGTCGGTGGTGATGATGATTTTTGCGTTCTTCACGTTGGCAAGTGCCTTTAGCATACCGTAGAGGCTTGAATGCTGAAACCACGAGCGCGTAAGCGAGCGATAGGCAGCTTCATTGGGCGCGATTTCTTTCAAAATCGGATAATCCGAGCGTGAGTGTGCAATCATATCAACGACGTTCACCACAATCGCATTGAGGTGGTTGTTGGCATAGCTCAAAATCTCGTTTTCAATTTTTTTACCAAAATCAGTATCAATGATTTTCACGTACTTAATATCGTTGCGGAGCTTGATTCTCCGGCGTTCCACGTACTTACCAAGCAAATCTTTCTCAAAGCGATTTTGCCCGTGGTCGTCGCCGCTTCCGTCCACCCAAAAATCGGGATAATGTTTTTGAATTTCCGACGGATACAAGCCAGCAAAGATAGAATTTCGTGCGTAGGGCGTGGCGGTGGGCAAAATACCGCAATAATAATCTTTTTGTACGGTGAAGTGTGGGCGCAATAATTCTTCCATGAGCTGCCATTGGTCGAGGCGCATACAATCTACAACGAAAAAGAATACGGGCGCACTTTCTTTTTGGTCTTTCAGATGCGGAGCAACGAATTTATCAAGGATTTGCGGCGAGAGAACTGGCGTATTTGCGTCGTTGGGAGCTTTCAGCCAGCCTTTGTAGGAATCTTCCACAAAGCGCGAAAACTCCGCATTGCACTCTCGCCATTGATTTGCGAGCGTTTCGGACAAACCCAAGTCAGGGTATTTATCCAATTCCATACTCCACGACACGAGTTTTGTATAAATATCCACCCAATCGCGCCACTCCAACGGCTCCATTAAACGGCGTGTAACCTCGTTAAAACCTTGGAGATAATCTTGCGTGAACTTTTGCGAGGTGATTTTGTCAGATTCCAAAAATTTCTTGCAGGCAGCAAGGATTTGTGCGGGATTGACGGGTTTGGTGAGATAATCATTGATTTTTCGACCGATTGCCTCTTCCATGACCGTTTCAGCTTCATTTTTCGTCACCATCACCACTGGCACAGAATTATCAATATCTTTCAGTACCGAGAGCGTTTCCAAGCCGCTCATCCCAATCATGGATTCATCTAAAAAAACGAGATTAGGGCGATGTTGCTTAAACATCTCAATAGCGTCTTCGCCGTTGGTCGCGGTCAAAACGTCGTAGCCGCGCTGCTGGAGAAGGATAGTGTGCGGACGAAGAAGATCTATTTCGTCATCAACCCAGAGAATTTGGTGTTTTGGCATAAGCTAAAAAATGAGACAATAAAGAAAACGTTCTCCACAAGCGTAAGGGCGGCGCGAGCCTGATGCTTACAAGTGTTGGAGCGTGAAGAAAAGCCACTGCGCTCGTGTGTGTGTGATGGCGGATTGCGAAAGCATGATACAAATTATGAAGCACCTAATCGTGAATCACAACAAGAGTTTCACAAGATAATTTATGGAAGATTCCACACTACAAAGCGCATGAATGCTTAACGGTGTAACAACAATGATATGGGTCTCCATTTGCTTATGAGAAACGTAGAAGGAACTGAATAAACAAACTATAAACAAACTAAATGAACAAAATAAACACGGCGTACGAGAGTTGATTTTTTTAGCAAACCACTAAATTTGCAAAGATAGCAGTATTTTCAAAGATATTTTTTTCTTTTAAACAAATAAGTCTTTGTAAAACAATAGCTTCAGTTGTCAAAGAAATTTTTATCTTTTTTTTCACATTAACGTTATTTCATTTTTATTTGTGCGAGGAGGTTGTATTTTGAGTTTCCGACAGCAACTATTTCTATCACGTTGTACCATCACAACACGAGGTGAATTTATGGAGATTAAGGTAACTGCCCGCCATTTTGATGCCAAACCCGACCTTCGGGACGATGCCATCAATGCCGCTAAAAAATTTGAAAAATTTTATAGTCATATTATCAGTACAGAGGTCATACTGAGTTTTGAGAAAATACACGACTCCATCAAAACGGCGGAATTTATTGTTCATGTTCACGACCATACTCTTGTTGCAAAGGAATCAAGCGATGATTTCTTCAAAAGCCTCCACGACGGCTCGGAAAAAATGGTTCGACAACTGACCAAGCTCAAGACAAAACAACACGTACAGCTTTAAAAAGCGGTCAATATCGTAAGGGGTAACGGCAAAAAAAACGTTTGAAGAACAATATTTTGTAACTAGTCAGGTCATGATTTTTTAGGACGCAGATGAAGATGATGGAATGGATGAAGATGATGAAAATGCAGAAAACATCAACAATGGATGAAGTC
>RDXM01000109.1 GCA_004292595.1 Candidatus Kapaibacterium sp.
GGCATGGTTTCGTGATATACTCATGGAGGTGTGCGTCGGACTTGCTAATTTCAAAAATTATCGCCGACGCGCTCCCTGCTAACTTAGATAAAGTCTAATAATGCTCCTCGATGCAATACTCGAAAAATTGCTGCATACACGCGATGTGTTGGCGTTTCGTGTTTGCGTGAAGATGAGATTTCGCCAACCGCTCAATCATGTAACTGCGAATTTCTTCTGTTGCTGTTATGAGAACATTTGACGACAGCAAGACCTCAACGGCTTGTTTCCAGTTGTAGAGATAGCTCTTCGAGCGCGTAGGAAATTGCTGCTTGGCAAAGAGTTCAAACGCGCTGTTTGTGGTGTGAAGTTTTGGAGTGTCATTTTGCGGCGGAGCGGGATTCAAATACGCCAGAATGCGCTGCTCCAAAATTTGCAATGCAAGTTTTTTGTTTTTGTCGTGCCACACTAACCCCGTCGCAAGCCGTTGTCCCTTGATTTCCGTATGAACCATGCCGTCGCGCTCACGGCAAAAGCCGATGTTGTACAACGGATGCGTCCATCTATCTTCACGGCGTGGGCGGGGCATAAATCCTTGTCTCCATTACTTGTATTGTGAAATGCGTTTGCCGCTTGTGTCGGCAAAAAATAAGACTGGCTCGTTTTGCTCCATCATCAAACCTGCACGAATTGTACCGCGTTCATCACGAACCACAAACCGCGCTGCCTCTACTACTTCTGGCACATCGTCATCGGTGAGTAGTGTGAGTGTGAACGATGTGAGGAGGCAGAGCCACAAGACCAATACCGCCAATCCTCGCTTGCGTTCCGTCTCTGGAGTAAAGCGGACATCCGCAATGACAATCGAAACCGCAACCACATTAGCGTCGGGGCTTTCGACGTTTGTAGGAAGCCAGCTTGGTAGCAATCGCCGCAATATCTTCAACCACGCTTTCGACTTTAAGAAAATCCTTCAGTTTTTCGGGCGTATCAATTCCAGCATCCTTCAGAATCTTCATCATTTCCACGTCCGGCGTGGCGTGTTCGCCAGTTTTGAGCCACTGAATATCACAGCCCGCGTCTTGCAAAGCCATGTACAGGTTCTCAATGTTCAATTCACCCGACAGATACTTATTCACGTTCTGCGGAGCAATACCTGTGCGCCGTGCAAACTCGGCTTTCGTCCAGCCTTGTTCCTCAAACACCCAGTGTTGAAGCCGCGCAAGTATTTCTTCACGATTATCCATAAATATTTTATGCTAATTTTATTGCTTTATATTCTAATTTTATTATATTTGTGTCATACTATTACTGTAACATAATAAAAGTATGACAAAAGAACAATGCAAAATCCACATTTATCTCATATTCAACTCAGACACGGCACGATAAAAAAGGTTGCCGAGCGGCTTGGCATCAAGTACCAGACTGCCCAGCAGCGTATTTCGCGGCGGGAATTGGAAGCAATGAAAATTGCTGCCGATATTGAGCGTGAGATACAAGAGCAGGAAGCGGAGATTGCAAAAGTGTTTGGTATCAATAGTACGCCACGTGCGTAAAAGTGTGCAACCATGAGCAAACTCTACACCATACCGCAACTCGCCCGCTCGCTCGGTGTTGGCTACAAAGTGGTGTATTCGCTGCGCTCACGCGGACTGCTCACGCCGTTTCAGTACAACGGTTCGCGGGAATATTTCCGCATGGAAGACTATGAACGTGCTGCGTTGTCCTCACGCGAACAAGCTGCCAAGTCGCACAATCCCGCACAACGGCAAGTCCGACCCATTCACGCAAGCAAAGACTTTCACAGTATTTTTCGGCAATTTTTTGAGCAAGTATGAACGGAGCAGAATGGTTCAAACACGATGCGGATATGTCCGCCGATGAAAAGGTGATTTACCTCGAATCCCAGTTTGGACTTGTGGGCTACGCGCTTTTCAACAAAATGCTGGAAGTATTGTCTCGTGCAAGCGACAATCGCATCCAATGGAATGAGTTTCAATGTGGCGTGTACGCACGAAAGTTCGGTTGTGAACGTGCGATGTTTCAATCCTTCATCGAAGAGGCAACGCGCCCCGAAGTGGCGGCGTTTCTGCTTCAAGACGGTTGGCTTTTCAGCAATGGCTTAATCAAACGACTCGCGCCGATGTACGAAAAGCGGGCGCGGAACGCGGAAAAGGTTCGCAAGTATCGTCAAAGCAAAAAGGGCAAAGCACAAAGTAACGAAATGCAAAGTAACGAGGTACAAACCGACGATGTAACGGTTACATACGACCTTGTACCCGTTACGCACCCAGCACACGCACCAAACGACACCACTACAAACGAGCAGAGTAGAGAAGAGTACAGTAGAGAAGAGCAGAGTAGAAAAACCCACCCACCCACCCCCGCAAACGTAGTCGAAATGCCAGAGGCTTTGAAGGCATTGAAGGGTTTTGCTCAGGAATGGGAAAAGTGGGAAAAGGCGCGGAAGTCAAGTGTTGGCGCGGCGCGGGCGCAGTTGGAAACACTTCTGGAGCATTTTGCAAACGGCTACGACCCGCGTAAAATCGTGAAGTTCAGTGTAGAAGCGGATTTCCGCGCTCTTGCACGTCCGACTGACGATATGAAATTTCCAGCACGAGCTTTCAGCCAGAGCAATCAGCAACAACGCCATTATGTTGCGGTGGAAATGCCTCAAGGTGGCGTGAATCCTACCATCAGACTGGACTCACTGGACTTCAGCCGTGCAGAACACTTGCGCGACAAAGCACTTTTGACGTATGACGAATATCAACTGTTGAAGAAAACCAATGCCCCAAACACCGCATAGAATCAAAACACTCACAACACGAGTGAAAGAATTTGCCAACATCGCTACGTCCGTCGCTCTCGATGCAAACTTGACCAACGCTGAAAAAGCGATGTACCTCATTCTCGCCAGTTATGCAACGGCGGAAGGGCAGTGCCGCTTGCAACAGCGCACCATTGCTGACCATTACGGCTGTTCGCTCCGTTTTACGCGGTCGTTGCTGATGAGCTTGCGTGAAAAAGGCTGCATCCGATGGGAACGGCGTAAACACTACAATTTTTACCAAATCTTGCGCTAAAAACTGTTCTAAAAATGACCAAAATACTACCCAACGACCAAAAAAGTACCGATTTAGCCCTTTGGAGCGGCTTGGAGCGACAAAACCGAGCCGAGAGCGGAAGCCAACGTTCCGCTCATACAAATAATCACATTTGCAAACCCCTCAATTTCGCATTTGCAGCCTTTCTGAGCGATTGTATCCATGAAACCGACACCAGACTACCCCAAAATAGCGCAAACGCTGAATATCCCTGATTTGGAGCGGCGTTTGAAGGAAAAATCCCGCGCTCGCAAGCTCGTGGATATTCGCCGTGCGCTCTCGGCAATTCTTGTCGAACAGGGGTATTCTGTGCGCGAGATTGCCCGTGAACTCTGCCGACCGCACAGCACCGTTGTTCACTTTGTGCAGACGCACGAAAGTTTGTTTACCACTGATACCGCATACCAAGACCTTTTTCACCAACTTCATCACACTTTGAAGGAGACCACACCATGAGAGTTCGTATTTCCGACATGGGCGGCAGCGACACGCGCCTTTGCCGCCTCGACATTGAGGACGCAAGCACAGCGTCGTACAGCATCCGCGTTTTTGCGATTCATGCTCGCGGCGTGTTCGACCAGACATATTCGTTCACGGGTGCGAATTTTTCCACACCGCCGTTTTCGTTACCGACCAAAGACCTGAACGGGCGCATCAACACGTCTATCAGCGTCGAAGCCTTCATTGCTCGCATTGCTGGCGGGCTGGCGGTGGAGAATAATCGTTTTGAAATGTCGTACTTCTTGCAACCAGTCGAAATTCGCGTGGAAGTTCCTGCACCGCTTCCGCCCGGAGCAATCGTGCCTGTGCGTCGCAATGCGGATTATCTCATCCGCGACTTCACGAAGCTGAACGGTATTCAGAAGTCCGCAGGGGGAACGTATCGCACGTGGGATATTGATTTCATCAGCATTCAAGCACTTTCGATGGCGCAAGCTGCGAACAAGTGCCGTGAGCTTGTTGCGGCGGCAAGTGCCGACCCAAATTTCAGTTTGCAATACCGCCGCCGCGCCTTACCCAACGAGGAATGGACGGCGCAGCGCGACGCAACGTTTAACCAAGCAATGGGCGAAATAGCGCGGGTGATAGATTTCGCGGTGGAAGAAGTGCAGAATCAGCAGAAATTTAATCTGGTGAATCCGCAGTTACTGAGGGTGAATCCGTGAGTCTTTCCGAGCAGCCAACGAGTGCGAAGGTTCTGCGCGTGATTGATGGCGATACGATTGTTTGCGAAGTGGATGGAAAGCCTTATACGGTGAGGCTTTCGGGCGTGGATTGTTTCGAGGCGCAGCGCACTCCAAAACTTCGCAAACAAGCCGCTCGTGCGGGAATCACACTGGACGAAGCATTTGAACGCGGCACACAAGCAAAACTTTTTGCAACGCTTTTACTCACAGGTAAAAGCGTTGAACTGCGCTTCAATCCTGCTGATGAAGACCGCGACCGTTTTGGGCGGTATGTGCGTGAGGTGTGGTTGGAGGGGAAAAATTGTGCTACAAAATTGCAGGCGGGACACTACAACGCATCACTGTGATTCTGCGCCATAACGGTCTATTTCAATCCCTTCCGTGCCGCTTCCCGCCTTGTTATTTTGCATCCGTTCAATTCATCATTCACCACCACTTATTGAAAGGATGCAATCATGGATATTGCATTGTCGCAAGTAACCAAATTGGAAGGTATTGCCACGCAAGACAACGGCAATTACCGCCAGTTCAACGAATTCCAAGATTTCGTAAGCGCGGTGCGCTCTATCGGAACGCTGGAGAAAAATTGCACTGATGCTTTGGCATCGTTTGACGTGCTTCAAGCTGACACCGATGGCAAAGTTATCGTTGTCGCAAAAGGCATTGAAGGGGAAGTGCAGTTCACGCCCAATGCTGCGTTCCGCACGGCATTGGAGAACGTCAAAACCGCACTCACCGCCGCAAAAACTGCCGTTGGTGCTGTGCAACTGCCGTTGCCGTAAGCATTGATGCTGCGGCATGACGCATAAAGACAAAGCCGAAGCCGTGAGCATAATGCTCAATCACCACAGGCTTCGGCTTTTTTATTCACCACAAATCACTATCACCATGAACGGACAAATCATCTCTGCGCCAAGCGTGGTGCGGGTTCCCTACGGTGGTTCTCGTACAATCCAAGTCGTTACCACCTGCGACGATGGAAACGTCCCGCCCGATTCCTTTGCTTACATTTACGAAAGCTGGTTCCAAAATATCGGCGCGTACCAAAGCACGGGCAATGGCTACGCAGTTGCTAACATCACGCTCACCAACGAGAACGAGACGGGCAGCGCAATAACGCTGCACGAGCTTGTCTATTCGTTTTGGAACGGCGACATTGCTGATGATAACCGTGAAATCACGATTATCTACGAGCCGCATCGCAAAGGGCAGCCGTTATGAGCCGCCAAGCCTTCGATATTGCCGTTCACGAGCTTGGCACGTCGGAAATATTCGGCGATGCCGACAATGCCCGCATCATTGAATATCATCAAGCCACGAGCCTGAAAGCGAGTAGTGATGAGGTTGCGTGGTGCGCGAGCTTCATAAACTGGTGCTTGAAAAAAGCTGGTTTTACTGGCACAAACTCCGCCCGTGCGGGAAGTTTTCTCGCGTGGGGCAAAGAGATTTCGCTTCATGAAGCACGGCGCGGCGATATTGTTGTGCTATCGCGTGGCACAAATCCATCTTTCGGACACGTTGGCTTTTTTGCCGGACGCGAGCAAGATTCCGTCTTGCTTTTAGGCGGCAATCAAGGCAACAAGGTTTCAATTTCACCCTATCCCACACACCGCATCATTTCTATCAGGAGAGCAATATGAGTTCTGTAAACGTATCAAATCTCAAAATTCCATCGGTCTTTCAATGGATCATGGGCGCACCAACACTTATCGGCAAAATCCAGCGCGTGATTGCGTCGGCGCAAGCAAAAAACTGGACAACGACCGCCATCGCGCTGGTCGCGCTTTTGGCGTATGTGGGCAATCTTTTCGGCTTGCCGATAGACGATAACACCGTACAAATGCTGGAAGCGGCGGCAATCGCTGTGATTGGCTTCTTTACTGGCAAGCAGGTCGTGAATCCGCAAAAAGTGGATGCAGAATGGCAAGCCCTCGAAACGAGCGTACTCGAAGCGAGCATGGAGGCAAAAACCAATGGAAAAACTTGAACTGTACATCATCACAGGCTTAGTGTCGGTGATAGCGTATTTCCTGAAGGCGTTGCATGGCGACGTGTTGGGGATTCGGAAAAATCTTCAGCATATCGAAAAGGAAATCGCTGTGAAGCACCAAGCCGATGAAGACCGCGACCGAAGATTGGAGAATGTCGAGAAGACCGTGTATAAAGAATGAAGCCCGCTTGAGCGTAATGCTCAGGCAGGCTTTTCTGTTTTGTGTAAACTCAAAATATCTGCTTAAAGAGAGTTCCACTCTCATCTGCATCATGGAGAGTAAGCACTATCTCTGCCTCACTGACTCCCTCAAAATCATCAACTTCGCTGCGTGGCAGGTCATCTTCTATTGCCGTGATAATGTATTGCAAATTGTATTGTTGGCAGTATTTCCGTATCAAGTTGATAAAGTTGATTTTTTTGCGATTGTCAACCCCCTCAAAAATGCCGTCATGGTATGCAAAACGATAAAAAGAAGAAGATGAATAGGCTACTAAAATAGATATGTCAAATGCAGCGCAAAGAAATTTCTTGTAGCTATTACCACGACCTGCTGCCGTGATTTCCGTTTCTTTGTCGTCTTGAATATCTGCATGAAAGGTAACATTATCTTTTGTATTCGGTTCAATGTACAATAGTGCATGAGCGTTCAAAATTTCTTTAATAATGCTCCCGAACGATTTGCGAATGGCTTGGTACGTTGCAGATTGCGTATCTATCTCTTTGAGAATTTTACTTCCCAAGTCCTTGATTTCATGCTCAACTTCAAGCATTTTATCTTGCATTACCGATAGCGTATCAACATTTTGTAGTTTTTCCTGCAAGCGCACAATTTCATTAGAAACTTCCGTCAATTCCCGTTGATACCGTTTATATTTTTGGAAAGAATCCTTGTCTTGGAGAGCAGATAAATAATCACTCCTCTTCTGGTCTAACTCTTCAAGTTCCTTTTCAATACTTTGCAGTTGCTCCTGTAATTGCTTCTTCCGTTCGCGGAGATGTTTGTTGCGTTCATTGGTGATGCTGATGTTAAATTCCTCAAGCTCCTCATAGCTTTTAACTAAATTTTCGGGCAGAAAAATTTGTACTTCATCAAAGATCTTTTTCATCTTCTTTACATCAAAACTTCGATGCTGCCGGATGCTGGTCGTAACTTTGTCAAGTTCATACGAGAGATTATAGCGATTGGTATTTAATGAAGAAATACGCGCTTCGAGATTCTCAATGAGGTTTCGATTCAGTTCTTTTTCTTCTTCATAAAACTTAAAGTTGCTAACAAATCTATCCAAGGCTTCATACTGCTGCTCCTTGAGTTCAATAGCACCCCGTATTTTATCAACGTCATTGGCATTCACCGAGAAATTACGTTCAATACCTTCAATTGTTTTTTGTTGCTCTTCTTGAATTACTGCTAATTCATACTTTTTTTTCAGCAAATCACTATGAAATCCCAACAATTCAAATATAAAAGGCTTCCAGTCTTTATCCTTGCCTCGCTTAAACTTTTCAAGCTGAAAGACATCCTGATAATCACTCTGCCCACGCAAAAAGTAGGTGAGTGATTTACGGTAATCTATGTTCGGCAAAATGGTAAATTCAAGCTGTTGATTGAGAAAGTTTTTTGCCTCTTTCAATGATATTTCTTCATGATCCCACCCTGAGCCTTCAGCAGAAAAATCTTGATATTGTTCTTGGTGTTTGCGAAAAGCGATTTTCGTATTTGTAGCTTTGTCAGCACTACGGCGAATCGTTAAGAACCAGCCTGAATTTAGCTCAATCTCCAAGTAAAAAATATAATCCCTCAACTTGTCTTGTTGGAGAGCGAAAATATGATTATCCTTTGTAAGTTGCTTCAAAAGCATATAATCAATGACTGATAGTAGCGTGGATTTACCCAAGTTATGCGAATCCTTGCCCATGTCGCCTTTATTGGTAACACGAGCAGCAACAACGTTCAGACCGTCGCGGAACTGCACACGGTCAAACGGAAGATTTGCATATATTTGGCTCAGTTTCATCGGAGTAGTTCTATCGAATCAATATCACGGTGATAGGTAATTTGACCTACTAAAAACAAAAAATTGAGAGCAGGAATAATCATTTCTTGAACTTTTTTGTCATGCCGTTGAACAAGGTGAGACACAAGGTCGGAATACTCTATACTCTGTGTGGCTTGCAGCAAAAGAATCACATCCTTCGCAATATTCAAAACACAAAGTTCTACATTCAAGAATTTATGGGGTTGTAACATTATCTTTAACTCCTATATCGCAATGGTAGTACATGAAATGCAAGAGTGTGCGAATTGTTCTTTTCACACCAGACAAACCGCGTTGATTCGTAAGGTCGCTCTTAACACTTGAAAATACAGCCTCGACTACGTGTTCTATAACCTCTTCAAAAGGACCAAAATCGCTACGTCCCAACGTAATAGCTGCCCTCAAATCAGCAGTAGAATCTTCATAAAAACCTCGTAATGGCTCATTTTTCGGGTCTCCTAAAAACTCTTCAATTTGCTTGAAGTAAGCAAGGGAAGTGCTTTGTATGTAGTCAAAATATTCCTTGCCCAGACTATTCAAAGCATTTTTACGTTCCTTGTCAATATTGGTCAGAGATGGCAGAATATGTTGTACTTCTTTACCAAGTGTTTTTCTATATTCGTGAAAGGTGGTAATAACCTCTTTAATATCATCAGGGAAGAATCTCAATGCTGGAGTACGCTGGTCAAGACGAAATCTCCGCACCAAATCTGGCAGTTTATCCAAATACCCGTTTAATTGCTCAATGCCAATAATATCAACATTGGAGATACTCAATTCCTTTTTCAGTTTATTTACCAATATATCACGTTGAGGAGTAGTAAGTTTGCGGTTTGTGAAGATAATATAATTCTCGAAAGGAGCGTCTGGTTGCAATTGTGCAAGTGTTTCTATTTCTGAATCAATTTCTTTGGTAAAATCTTTATCTGAGCAAGAAGCAATTGGTTTGGTGGTGTGTTTTGCTTGGATAATAAAAACACCGCTCCAAGGATTTGAGGTGGAAGGGAATTTTTCTGCTGTTCCCTCAAAACGGCTGTCTCTACCGCCATCCTTCCCGTCAGAAAACGTTTTTGCCGCAATGCCCAATAAATCGTGGCATAGTTCAATGACCAAACGCTCAAACTCTTGCCAATCTAAATTTTCGTATGGGTATTGCGCTCGCATGAATTTTCGGAAAGATGTATGTGAAATTTTTACGAATGGAGCAAGCACAAAGTTACTCATATTCACATACCATAATCAAGAACAGAATAATAAAAGCTAAAAAAAGCGAAAACCCACCATTTGGCGGGCTTGACTGTTATCGTGCGGATGATGGTTGCTGTGTGCTGGAAGATGGGCTTTGCGCCGTCGTCGGCTCAGGTTTCGGCGGCTTCACGGGCGGCATCGGCGCAGTAACGCGAATAGTCGGAAGATTTTTATATTCGCTAAAATCCGCCGTGCTGCCTGTGCGCGGGTCGGTGTATTTGATGTTCTTGTATGCCATAGTGGTTGCTCCTTTGGAATAAAAGTACGAATTTTCTGCCTCACTTCAACACCGCTTTCTTCCGCCCCAAACTATCCAGAAAAAAGAGGGAAGCATTGCCCGCCGCATCCACGCTCATTTCCGCCCGCACACGACCGACCGAATCCCGCAGCACAAATTTTCGTGCTTCGACGGTGCGATGGAATGTTGGGCGTAGGGCGGTTATGATGAGCGACACAGCAATCACCGCCGTTATGGAGCAGAGAAGCCACATCAGGCGAATCAATATTTGTAAACGTTGTCGGATTTGTACCATTACGATGCTGAAGTTATTGTACAAACCTCTTGACTTCAAGCCTGCTTATTTCCCCCAACGCGCTGACAAACTCAGGGTCATCATTTAAGCATGGCACAAGCGCAAATTCCACGCCACCATGCTCCACAAATATCTCTTTTCCTTCGATGGCAATTTCCTCCAGCGTTTCCAAACAATCTGCTACAAACGCTGGACACATAACCACACAACGCTTCACACCTTGTTCGGCGAGTTCTTTGAGGACATAATCCGTGTACGGACGCATCCATTTGTCGCCTGCTAAACGGGATTGATACGAGATGCTATATTTTTCCTGCGGGATATTGAGTTCTTCGGCGAAAAGCCGCGTTGTTACTTGCGTTTGATGGCGATAGCAGACGCTGTGCGCTTTGTCGGCAATTTCTCCGCTCGCGGTGCAGCAATCCTTCACTTTCAAGCAATGTTCGCCCGTGCAGTCTGTTTTGGTCAAATGCCGAAGCGGAATACCGTGATAACTCATCAAAACGTGGTCATAGCCTTGCTCCAAGTACGGTTGTGCGCTTTGGGCAAGTGCGGAAATGTACGCAGGATGCTTGTAAAATGGCGGCACAACCGAAAGCGTGATGCCATATTTCGCAGCAACCCGCTCTGCTTCTTCACTTACGGTCGTGATGGTGGACATGGCGTAATGCGGGTACATCGGCACAAGCACCACATCGCGCACACCGTTGGCGTGGAAGGCGCGTAATTCCTGCTCAATCGAAGGATTGCCATAGCGCATCGCAAGCCGCACCGATGAGGCTTTTACGCCAAGTTCATTGCCCAAATTTTCTGCGATATGTTGCCTAAAAAGCTCGTGAAATCTTTTGCTGATAACAATAAGCGGTGAGCCGTCCTGCCACCAAATAGTACGATATTTTGCTGCCGATGCTCGCGGGCGAAACGGCAAAATGAAGCATTCCACAATGATTTTCCGCACAAGATACGGCGCGTCAATCACGTATTTGTCCGTGAGAAATTGCCGTAAATACCGCCGCACATCGCGCACGGACGTTGAATCTGGCGAACCTAAATTTACCAGCAACATACCGCGTTCAGTCGAAGGTAAAGCCTCTTCATTCCTTACCTTAGAAACATTTTGCTCGGAAGAGTTATCAGGAATATTTTCCAATGTCCGCAAACTCAGAATAATTGCCGACACGCCAAATGCCACGCACACCAGCATAATTTCTACCCAAAGCGTTTGTACGCGCCAGATGGAGAGCGCAATCGTACACCAAAGAAGAATAAGCGAGGAAATTTTCGCACGGCGCGGCATGGCACGTTTATCCTTGATATTCCGAAGATATTCACCCAAGTATTTGTTCGTCATTAGCCAGACATAGAGCCGCTCCGAGCTGCGAACATAACACGCAGAGGCTAACAGCAAAAAGGGCGTGGTGGGCAAAATTGGTAGAAAAATACCCAGCACACCAAGCGCGACGAAAATGCTTCCTAAAAGAATAAAAAGCCAGCGAATCGGGGATGTAAGCGGCTTCAAAGCCTGTTGTTGGATTGGCGAAGAAATAGTATTCGTGGTCATAATGAAGCGAAAAAAGTTGGGGTGGTAGTTATCTAAATCATTCAAAAAGCATTTGCTAAACGACAGTTTTAGAACGGCAATTTTAGAACGGCAATGCCCACGCTATGGAAAATCCGAAGGGCTTATCATTCACGTTTTCAAGCGGTGTTACGCGCCAGAGCATATCAAAACGAAGATACATCACAGAAGAAATAAACGTCGGAATCCGCGAAATACCGATACCAAGCTCTGCAACCATGCCGTTTGCACCATGCAACACGTTGGCGGATTCATTCGCGCTGGTCTGTCGCACGTGCAACGCCTGAGCAAGCAAAAGCAATTCCACACCGCGCCCGTCGTAGAGCGGCAACCCCAATGCCCGCCAGACCACATCAGAAAAACTATGCTCCACGTGCAGCGAAGCGTATTCCGTGCCGCCCGTGCTGCTGCCCGAAAGCGTGAGAAAATCTGTGAAACGTCCCATAAATCGGACGCGCTGCATCATCACAAACTGGCGTTGGAGCGGTGTTTCGGCGCTCGCTCGCCCAGCCGAAAACGCACAGTTCAGGTACATGGGCAAGTAGCCCGTTTGGAATGTTGGCTGAAGCCATTTTGCACTGACTTCACCTCTGAAAAATGGTTTGTCAGGCGTTTGAAGATTGTACCCCGCAAGCCCGCGTATTTTCAAGCCGAAGCGTCCTGATTGCGAGGAGCGCAACAGCGGCAACGAAGCAAATAAATCACTCTCGGTGTAGTTCCACGCGGCTTCAGCACTCGCTTGGCGAAATATACCCGATTCAATCGGCATATTTGGTCGAACGCTTCCTGCAAGCGCAGTCAAAGACTGATGAGCAAACTCCGCAACATTGACGGAAAACGCGGCTTGTCCTTGCGGGGTTTCATGACGCAAACCCGCTCCAATACTCACGCCTTCTTCACGATAAAAATCGAAACGGTCTTCAAACAATAAATCTCGCACGACAAACGCATTCAAAAAACGCAGATACGACGGTCGGTCTTGAAGCGTCTGCAAGCGAGAATAGACGCTGCCATTGGCGAATACGGTTGTTGTGCCATTGTCGAAAAAATTCCATCGAAGTTCCGTCTCACCAAAAAGCTGCGGCGAAGCAAGCCCCACTGCGCCTCGCAAGCCAACGCTCAAACTACGCCACTGCGCCAAAACGTCTGCACCCAGCATCAATCCTGTTGTGCGTGAGCGGTCAATCACGGGCGTGAGACCAAGGTGCAGTGTGTCGGTGGTGAGCGAAAGGGGAAGCGTGATCATTCCTGCCGAAGTCCACGAAGCGCGGAAAAACGAGCGTTCTGGCGGTGGCGTGTGCAAGGCTTTTGCTTCGGATGTATTCGTTGCTTGTGCAAGGCTTGAGAATGTTTCGGCTGTTTCGTGCAGAGCGTGAAGTTTAGCGTGAAGTTTAGCGGAAAGTTGAGTGCGGAGAGCGTGATGTGATGGGGTTTCCAGCAAAGAATCAGACAAAGAATCAGACAAAGAACCAGAAGTATCGTTTACCCGAAATGTTGCGACATTGTAGGGCGTTGCGGAGCTTGGCATTGGCAGAAAATCGCCGCCCGTCGTCGCAGAAGCAAGCAGTGTTTTCGCTAATTGCTGATGTTGTGATTGTCCAAACGCCAGTATTTCTGCGCTTTTTGGATGATGAATACTCATCAACACCGATTCGGCGCGGTACGAAACACGGCATTCGCTTATCCATCGCGCAAGGTCGAACGCAAATTCTGCCGTAAAATCGCTGTACGCAGGAACTGTTGCCGTGTGCGGAGAATTGCTCTCGTTGCTGTTTGAATTGACATGAGAATTGATAGGAGAGAAACTCGAATCATGCGCTAGACGAACCGTTTCAAATTGCTGATACAAATGTACGGCGGGGAGAGTGGCAATGCAGGTTTGGGGCGGAAGAGCGGCATCAATTTCACGAAGAAAAAAATCGTTGTGCGCTGTGCGCTCAAGTGTGATTGTTCCAGCCAGCGTTGGCGCAATGGTGCTGCGGCGCGGCGCAAAGGCAAGCACGTAGAGCGTCCGATTCTGGTCTTCACGCCGTTCTTGAAGCATGAAGTCGTAGAGTTCGAGCGCGTTCAGAGCGCAGGGCGTGGTGAGCGTCGTATTGCCAAGTTTGATAGAAGCATCCGCCGCATTGACCCACGCGCCCAGACCAGCAAAATTCAGTTCAATCGGCGCATGACCCGTGCTACGCTGCTGCACAACAACACGCTGCGACGGTGCTTGCGGCTGTCGCTGTTCTTCGGCAATCGTTTCTTGTTGAAGTGTGTCGGTAGTGCATTGTACGAGAAAGGGCAGAATGGAGCGCGTTGCAGACGTGGCATACAATTTTTCAAAAACTGTTGCCACAAACGGCGTGAATCCTTGCCTTTGTGCGTGTTGGCGGGTGAAGCGTTGGATAATCTGCTCGGCAGACAACTCGGCGGCAACGCTGACCGCTTGGTAGCGCAGGACAGATTCCGAAAGTGGTATTTCGCCCAAAGACACCCTCGCGCTATCATTTGCGCTCTCATCCATATTGGCAATGAGTGAGCGCATTGCATCTGGCGTGTAGGCAAGGCTGTCGTATCCTAATCGGCGAACCGTGAGGACGGGCAGGCTTTGCAGCAGAGAGGCAGCCGAGCGAGTAAACACACAACGAAACTCACCCGTTACTGATGAATAGACCGTTATCGGTTTTTTTGTCGGCAAAACACCCCAAAGCTGCACTTTTGCTCCGCGCAATGGCAAGCGAGTGTTTGCGGCGATTACTTTTCCCGTGAAGGTACGCGAGGAAGAATTGTTATGAGCAATGTCTTTTACAATATCTTGAGCAAAGCAGAATGGCACGGCATTCAAAAAAAAGCTCAGGAAACAGCACAGAGCTTTATAAAAGCTCTGTTGCCGTAGAAACATTATTTTGAGCATAGAATATCTGTGTTCACATAATTTGTAATTACAATGAATGTATTAACACAAATATACGCGAAAACGTTTCTATCTCGCAAAAAAATGGAGTAAATTTTTCACCTACCGAATTATTACCGTGCTATCTACAATTCCAACATCACCCCAACAAACCACACCCTTCCAGCCAAGACGGGAATAAATTGCGGTTGCGTGAAATCACCAAGATTTTCGACACCTGCCGTAAGCGTAATGCGCTCAAACACGCGCTGCGAAGCCGTAATGTTCCACACCATGTAGGCAGGAACGTACTCGCTGTCATCATCCAAAATACGATTCCCATTCGCGTCGCCCCAGCCGTATCGGTCGCGCCAAATCCCACGCACATTGGCGGAAAAGCCGATTTCGCGCTGCTCGTAGAAGAGTTTCACATTGCCCGAATGTCGGGAGCGATTGAACAAACCGCCATATTCCACCGTTTGGACAGCCCTATCGAAGCCGCTCGCGCCGCGTTTGAAGATTTTGTTTGCGTTGATGTTTGCTATCACGTCGTTGTCGCCCGATTCGAGATACTGATAGCCCGCGCTGAAGGTGAGTCGCTGTGCGGCATCGTCAAAAATTTGCACCGTAATATCGCTCTCCAAACCTTGCGTAAAAACACTGGCAAGGTTGAAATACGTGAACACATTTTGCCCGTTCGATTTTGCCGCAATCGGTGAGGCTTCAATCAGGTTCGTCAAATTATTCCGAAACGCTGAAAGGCTCACCGTTACTTGCTCCAACGGGCGTACCGTTGCGCCGAAATTAAACGCCCACGAACTTTCGGGTTTAATCAAGCCCAGCGACGAAGGCTCCTGAAAGACGCGCACAATCTCGCCTCGTGCTTGCAACCGCTCCATTGCTTGCTTCACGCCTACCGCACCAAAAACACTGTATCCGGCAACGGGATTGGTGAAATCAAGATACAACTGCTGGAACGTCGGAGCCTTGAAGCCGCTTCCCACCGAAGCGCGAAGCGTGAGAAAATCAAACGGACGGAAATTCACCGCAAGTTTTGGGCTGAGTTGCGAGCCAAAAGCGGAGTTGGCATCGTACCGCGCCGATGCGTTCACGGTCAGGTTTTCAAGCGGCAGCCACTCATCTTGCACAAACGCATAGAACACATTTTGCGAACGCGCCACGCCCGCCTGTTCCGATGCAATGCGGTCTGCAAGCACCGTTTCGTACATTCCGCCCACGCCCAGCGTGAGAAGATTATTGGGCGCAAGCGTCGCATCGGCTTGGATTTCCGCTTTGCTCAGGCTTTGGTCGAAAGAAGATTTATCGTAAGGCGCACCGTTGTCGGCGTAGGTGAAATCGCTCGTGGTGCGGTAGCGCGTGGTGTAAAGCCGCGCAGTGATCTTGGTTTGCACGGTGCCGATGGTGAGGCGATTGTCGTATTGCGCTGCCACATTCCAATCGGTGAGCGTCGAGCGGTCATTGACAAAACGTTTATTCGTGCCTGTTCCGACGATAAATTTTCCATCTTGTGTCTGCGTATTGATGCGCCCTGTGAGGCGAAGCGAGGACGTTTCTGAAATATCCCAAAAGAGCTTCGGTGCAAGCGTGTAGTCCACATACGGCGGAATTGTCGGCAGTCCGCTTGCGGGGTTCAGGGCGTAACCGTCCGTGCTGTTGCGGTTCGCAAAGAGCGAAAGCCCGACATTACCGATTTTTCCTTCCACATCGGCATTCACATCCAGGGCATTAAAGCGGGAGTACCGTGCGCGAAACGTCGCGCCAAATGGTCGTTGCGGAGTTTTTGAAATAAGATTCACCACACCCCCAAGTGCCTCCGAACCGTACAGCGACGAAGCCTGACCTTTGACAACTTCGACTCTCGCAAGATTTCCAATCGCAAACCGCGAAAGCTCCATCGTTCCCGCCACCCGCCCGATAAGCGGCTCGCCATCCACGAGAATCAGTGTATAAGCGGGGTCTAGCCCTTGCACCTGAATACCTTGCCCATGGTCAAGCACAATTCCCAAGCCCGTCTGCTCGGCAAGAACATCCGAAAGCCGCACCGATGCTTGCGCCCGCATCTGCTCTGCGCTGATGAGCATGGTCGGAATGGGCGAGGATTCAGCATCACGCTCGGTGCGGGTGGCGGTGATGACCACGTTTTTCGTGCGGGTGATTTTGGTGCTAGCTGTTGTTGTTGTTTGTGTTGTTGGTTGAGTTATTGTTTGAGCAGTAATACTATTGGCGTTCAGGTGTAATGCCGCGCAGAGAAAGAGACAGAGTGTTTTCATATTGGGGGTGAAATTTGAAATCAAAAAATTGTGTTCGTAAACATTGCGGAAAATGGTCGCGGAGAGCTGTGATACGAAGCTCGATACCGACTTCGGGAGGAATACATTCATCGCAGCGCAGTTCGTTTTTTCCACCACAGTAAAAAGCCAGTAACGGGCAAACTTGCCGTAAACAGTGCCGCCAGAAGCCACAAGGTTTTTCCAGCCCAACCAAACATTTTTCCCGTGTGGAGGTCGTAGTTGCTAACGCGCACGTTGTCGGGTGTGGTGTAGTTCTCGTGCAAGTCAGATTTCATAAGCCTTGCAGAGTATTGGTCGAAATAAAAAACACTTTGTTTTCGCAGAAAACGGTACGGATAGCGCACCACAAGCCGCAAGGCATCGGTCTTTTTTTTCGGGAGTTGTAGGCTCACAAAATATGGCTCGCCGAAGCGCGTTATTTCTTGCATTGCGCGGTCGGGCACACTCAAAACAGCCACAGAATCTTGGTTTTCTTTGGGTTTGAACGATTTGGGCTTTTCGAGATAGGTTTGCTTTTTCCCAAAGAACGCATAAATACCTTCTTCTACGGCATCGAACATCCAAAAAATTGCCGTCCACGCAACAATCAGCATCACGCCAAACGCATAAAAACCTGCCACGCGGTGCAAATCGTAATTGCGCTTTATTCCTGCATTGGAGGCACTTGCGTTCCATCGTACCCGAAAAGAATTTCTCATGGCGTTTTTCAGAAGCCTCATGTTCATCGGCATCCAGAGGATAATGCCAGAAATGAGCATGACAAAAAATATGAGCGTATTCCATTTAATAATTTCTTCGCCCACGTCGTACCATGCGTCGCCGAAACGCCCCAAAAGCAAGCTGGTGTGCAGTTCCAACGCAATAGAAAGCGCGTCGGTCGTCATATTGCGAACGCCAAGTATTTGTCCCGTTTGTGGGTGAACCGAATAGATATTGTCGCTTTCGGTCATCACCAAAAACGTTGGGATTTCCGCGTTTGTGGAATCTGGCTGAACGGGCGATGCCGCATAGCGAAAGCGAATTTGCTCAATCACTTCGTGTGAGGCATCGCGCTGCATTGTGGCACAAACCACCGAAGGTTTCACCAATGCTGCGGTATGTGTTGCGGTATGTGTTGCGGTGCTGGGATTTCGTGCCACAAACAAATGCTTGTGTTGGAGCCAGTTGCGGAGGTCTTCCTCGAAGGCTTGCACCGCGCCCGTTGTGGCAACAATGAAAACGAGAAGCCCGCTTGCAAGACCTATCCAGAGATGAAGGGTGTAAATAATTTTTCTCACAACCGCTTTCCTAAAATGTATAAGCCACCGTAGCCAAGAAATGGCGCGGGTTGCCAGGGAAAATTGCGACAAGAGAATATCCACCCAGCCAGTGTTTTGTGTCCAAAATGTTATAGAAATTCGCCGAAACCTGAAATTTCCCGACCGTGTAGTAAAGTGCAGCATCCACCAACGTGTACGCGGGAATTTTGAATGTGAAATCGCTCACAAATCGCTCTCCGACGTGGTTTGCTCCTACGCCTACGCCGACACCTTGCAGCGCACCGCCAACAAAAAGATCGTCAAACGTGTATTTAGCCCAAAAACCGCCCTGATGCAACGGTGCATTTTCTTTTGTGCGCCCGATAATTGCTTGATTGGTGCTTTGTGTGATAATTGCATCGTTGAAGGCATAATTTGCGGTGATGCTCAGGTTTGGCAGAATTTTTCCCATTGCGTCAATCTCAAACCCCCGCGCACGCTCTTCGCCTCGCTGCACAAGGCGTTGCGGGTTTGCGGGGTCGAGTGCATTCACCAGCACGTTTTGCAAAATGATTTGGTACGCAGCAAAATTCACAGCAAGCCGTTTTTCAAAAAATTCACCTTTCACACCTGCTTCAATCATCCAGCTTCGTTGCGGGTCGAAGGGGCCTCCTGCGAGCGGATTTCTGAGTACGCCGGGCGTTTGCGGCTGAAAACCCTGCGAGTAGGACGCATAAACATTGATGTCTTCTGAAAGGCTATACACCGCACCAAATCTGGGCAAAAGCGACGTTTGCTGAATCGTGCTGTCGGTTGGCGTGAGGTAGTTCGAGCGGTCGAAATACCAATCTTGACGCACAGCAACGAGCAGTTTGAGTTTATCCAATGTGATTTGGTCTTGGAAGTAGATACCATGCGCCGTGTAGAGCGTCGGCGAAACAGCATTGGTGCCAGCAGCAAAGAAATAGCGATTTACGTCGCCAAACGTGTAAGGGTTGGTTGCCGTAAGGTCAAAACTGGGTACATTTGGCACAGGACGACCTTGTGCATCAAGCAAATATCGGCTTCGCTGGGCGGGATTGAACGTTGGGATCGTGCCATTATTCGCTGCATTCCGAAAGCCCGCCGCCTCGAACAGTGCGCCGCCCAAAGGAAGTTCTTGCTGCAAATAATCGTAGCCAACGACAATCTTGTGTTCAAGCGGTCCCGTCGTGGCATTGACGGTAAAAAATGTGCTGAGGTTGTCATTGACAAACGTGCGTTTGCGCTGGAAAACCCGCATCAGGACAAGGTTTGGAATTGGTCTGCCTAAACTGTCTGGTGCAAAAGCGTTTGCGTTGCGGTGTTCGAGTAGATCTTCGTTGTAGAGCGATTTGATATACGACACATTCACCGCAACATCCGATGAAAACTTGTGTGTGAGCGATGCCGTAATAAAAAGGTTATCTTCGTTCAAATAATCATTCGGACGCGAAAGCGAGAGTTGTTGCGAGGTTGCGTCCAAATTCACATTCTGCGGTGTGCCAAACGTGGGTTGCCCTCTGTCCAAGCGTGATTCAGAGCGGTTATAGAACAAGTCAAAATTGACGCTGGTGTTTTCGTTGGGAACGAATGAGACCGAAGGTGCAACAGAGTAATTTCGCTGAAATTGCAGATTGCGGAAGTTTCCAGCATTTTCATAGCCAAGATTTAAGCGGTACAGCAGCATTTTGTCTTCGGTAACAGGTCCCGTGAAATCAGCCGCAGCGCGATAGGTGTTGAAACTTCCCGTAGAAAAGCTAATGGATTGGCGCGTTTCGTCGAGTGGTTTTTTGGTAACGCGGTTGATAGTGCCGCCTGGACCAAGATTGCCAAACAGCGCGGAAGCAGGACCTTTCAGCACTTCGACACGCTCCAAATTGATAAGCAGTGGCTGTTTCCAAAAGCCCATACCGCCATCGGTATCGGCAAAACGCAAGCCATTGACGAGTTCAATGCGAGAGCGGAAGCCACGCATGGTCAGGTCGTTATACACGGAAAACTGATTGATGCCGCTCATGTTTCGCACCACATCGCCCAAGCGATATGCTTGACGGTCAGCGATGAGTTCTTTGGTAACGTAGGAAACAGACTGCGGCACGTCTTTAAGCAAGGTGGCGGTTTTTGTGCCGACAAAGGAGGTGCTGTTGCGATACGAGGTTTCACGCCGTCCTGTGATTTCCACGTTTTGCAATTCAAAACTTGCTTGGGTGAACGTAAAATCAACATTCACCGTAGAACCCGCATCCAGAATCACCTCGCGGGATTGCGACTTGTAGCCAAGCCCCGATGCTGTCATGGTGTACGTCCCTGCTGGCACGTCTGCAAACCTGAATTTTCCTTGCTTGTCGGCAATCGCACCAAAGCCAGTCTTTTTAAGTGTGAGTTTAATTCCGCCAAGAGGACTGTTTTCATCACGCACCGAGCCTGTAATAAAGCCACCTTGCGCGAAAAGCGTCATGGGAATACAGATAATGCAGATAAGAGCGAACAATCCTACGAATTGAATGAGAGTGTTCGTATATCGGGAAAACAAAGCGAAAAATGTATTTGAATGGAGCATAGTTTGTGGTGTGATTTGAGGCATTAGTGGAAGGTGAAATAAAGATTTTCAAAGCGTAACGCTTAGGTTTATCGGCTTATCATCGCGCAGAACCCGAACCGGGACTGTCTCGCCAGCCTTGAGCTTGCCCAAAACCTGCATATACGCTTGAATATCCGTGATTTCTGTTGTGCCGATGGTGATGATAATATCGCCGTCTTGTATCCCTGCTTTTGCCGCCGGACGACCCGCCGTAACAGCATCAATTTTCAACCCTTTACCCGCATAGCTGTACGCGGGCATAACGCCGAGCGAAACCTTGTAGCTGTGTCCGGTTTGTTGTTTTACGCGGGTTTGCTGAAAAGCAAGTTTGGGTGAGGCTTGCAGGGAATCCAGTATCTGCGCGATGTAGCGTAAGACTTTTGCTTCGCCCTGAATGTTGATGCGCTCAATATCGTCCGAAGGCTTGTGATAATCGGTGTGAACGCCCGTAAAGAAAAACAACACGGGAATTTTTTTGAGGTAGAATGACGTGTGGTCGGACGGTCCAACACCCGATGAATCCAGTGCCAGTGCGAACTCGTTGGCAAAAGAACGTGCGGCAATATTTTTTACGAGTGGCTCAAACATGGGATTTGTTCCCGTTCCGCCAACGACAAGTTCTTTTTTTGTTTCGTTGAAACGCCCAATCATATCCAAATTCACCATGCAATGGATGGTTTCAAGCGGGAGCGTGGGGTTTTCGCCAAAGTGTTTCGAGCCGAGCAGCCCCAGTTCTTCGCCTGAAAAGCCCATGAACACGACGTTGTACGGCTCTTTCACGCCGTTTGTCGCATACAACCGAGCAAGTTCGAGCATTCCCGCCACTCCCGAAGCATTATCGTCTGCGCCATTGTGAATTTTTCCCTTCGGCTCGGTATCCAGCGAAGAGCCGTCATAGCCAAGCCCCAAATGGTCAAAATGCGCTCCGATGACGATTGTATGCGGCTTTCCGTTGTCCAAAAAACCAAGCACATTCATCGCCATGCGGTTGCTGTCGGGCAGAACATCATTTTTTTTGATGAGCGGAAACATTTGGAAATATGAGCCTTTGTCGCCTTTTGCCTGCAAACCGAGACGACGAAAATAGTCCGCCAAATACTCTGCCGCTCGTTTTTCATCGGGCGTGCTGGTTCCGCGTCCGCGCAGAGAATCGCTTGCCAGAAATGCGATGTGCTTCCGAAGCAAGGTGGTATCTATTGTTTGAGCCTTCGCAGTAGTGATTTCTCCAAGCAAAACACTCAGGAAAAGCAGAAAAAATCTAGTGAAAGGCTGTTGTAGGAAATTGTACAAAATTTTGTGCATGGTGTTGTGTGTGATGTTGTGCGTAATGTTGTGAAGAGTGAGCATTGATGCGGTTATTCACGATGATTGCTTATTCAACCCAATCCGCTAAAAACAAGTTGGTGTCTCGTGTTCCGCCGTTATTTCGGTTTGAGGAGAAAATAACGTGTTTGCCATCGGGAGAAAACATCGGAAAGGCATTAAAAATACTTTCGTTGGTGATGCGCTCTAAGCCCGTGCCGTCCGTGTTTATCATATACAGTTGAAAATCGTAGCCGCGCTCGGAATGATGATTGGAGGCGAAAATGACTTTTTTGCCCGACGGATGGAAAAACGGTGCCCAGTTTGCTTTGCCCAAACTTGTGATTTGGCGCAGGTTTGAGCCGTCCGCGTTGCAAACGTACAATTCCATATTCGTCGGCGCAACTAAGCCCATACCAAGCAGTTCCTTGTATTCGGTAATTTCTTCGGGCGTTTTGGGACGTGAAGCGCGAAAGACAAGTTGCGAGCCGTCGGGCGAGAAAAATGCGCCGCCATCGTAGCCCAAGCCGCTTGTAATCTGGCGTTGGTTGCTGCCGTCCATGTTCATCGTCCAGAGTTCCAAATCACCAGAGCGGTCGGAGGTAAAGACGATTTTATCACCTTTTGGCGAAATTGTTGCCTCTGCGTCGTAGCCCGATTGCGCGGCAAGCGGCTTCAAACCTTTGCCGTTGGTTGTTGCGGTGTAGATGTCGTACGCGCGATGCACACCCCAGAGATATTTTTTGAGATATTTTGGATTGCTGATTATCGGCATCGGCGTACACACACTGTCGGCGGCGTGTGTGGAGGCAAAAAGAATGTTTTTGCCGTCGGGCATCACAAAGGCACACGTCGTGCGCCCACGCCCAGTGCTGATGCGGTCGGGACGATAGTTCGTATCGCGCATTTTGAGCGAGTCGGCGAGATTTAAGTAAAAAATCTGGTCGCACTGCAATCCCCATTTCGCATTGTTCGACTGAAAGGAAATTGCTTTGCCGTCGGCACTGAAGTACGCCTCTGCATTGTCGCCGCCGAAGGTGAGTTGGCGAAGATTGCGAAGATGGCGCGATTCAGCTATTGGTGCGCTCTTGGCAGGCTGACTTTGAGCAGAAACGCCGTACTGAGCCGTTATCAGGAAACACCAGAAAAGAAGGTAAAGAGTTTTCATAGAAGGAATGCTGTTGAAAATATTGGTAAAAATATGTTGATGGTTGATGAAGCGTATTGTTACGAAAGAGTATTGCACACGACGAAGGGACGCGCCAATCCTTGCGCCGTAACAAGCGAAGCCGACACATGAAACACATCGGCGATGGCTGGCTCGGTCAGCACATCCCACGTCGCGCCGTACTCTGCGACTGCGCCACCAGAAAGCATGAGCAATGTGTCGGCATACTGCGCGGCAAGATTGATGTCGTGCAGCACCGCCACAACGCCGATGCCAAGCGCAGCTACACGTTTTGCGAGTTGCAACAGCAAGTGCTGATGGGCAATATCAAGGCTGGATGTGGGTTCATCCAAAAGCAAGAATCGCGGTTGCATGGCAGAAGGCTTGTCTTGAAGCGGGTTTGCGGCAAATGTTTCTTCAATTTCGCGCTCATGCAGAATTTGCGCCAGCACCCGCGCCAAATGAATACGCTGACGCTCACCGCCCGAAAGCGTAGGATAGATACGGTCTTGAAGGTGTTCAGCATCAACAAGCTGAAGAGCGTACTCGGCGATTGCCTCGTCTGCCGCTTTACTGCTGCGTTTGTGGGGCAAACGTCCGAGCAGTACCACTTCAAACACTGTATAGGCAGCCGCAAGCCCTGATTCTTGAGGCATGAGGGCGCGAACGCGGGCGCGTTCTTCTGCCGACCAGAGTTTGAGCGGTGTTCCGTTCATGCGAACCTCACCGTGTGTTGGCTTTAGTTCGCCGATGAGCAGTTTCATCAGCGTAGATTTTCCCGCGCCGTTCGGACCAATCACCGCCAGAACCTCACCGCTTTTGACCGCAAGAGAAACCGAGCGTATGAGCCGTGTGCCATTTGGTGCGGTGTAGGAGATGTTTTGGGCTTCGAGCATGACTAATTATTGATTTCTGGTTTTTAGTTGGCAATCGGGCGTACAGGCTTGGTGTTGTCTGTCCGCGAGGTTTCTGTGAGCGTATTGAAGGGGTCGAGCGTAACGTTTGCGGGGACAGCATTCAAGCGGGGGAGTTGAAGTGTTAGCGTTTGCTCTTCTTGTGTAAGGCGAGCAACACCGCTCCACAGCTTGTTTCCAGCCGCATCTGATACCGCAATTTGCACATGGTCGTTCACAGGCAATACCTTCGTTCCTGATTCACTTTCTGCACGTTTGCGAAAAGTAACCGTGAGCGAAAGCGTTGCATTTTCCATAGAACCTTGCACCGAAGCGGCTTCCAAGCGAATGCTGTGCTGAACGCGCTCGGTGAGAAGTTCTCGCACAAGAGTCTGTTCAGCAGAATGTGCCGCATGGTGCAGCAACGCAGCAAAATCTTGCGCCGTTGCAAAAGCAGACGCAAAAGCAGACGCAAAAGCAGACGCAAAAGCAGACGCATTTTTGTGCAGTTGAAACCACAATGCCAGCGTGGAATCAAACCGCGCTGCGCCTTGTGTTTCAGCTATTCTGAAGAGTGTCGCGCCGCCTTTGTCTAAGGAAACATAGCCGTTCAAATCACTTTCATCATCGGGAATATCATCGTCATCGGCAAGGATGAGAGCGGGTTCGGTGTTGGGTTCTTTGCCGCGTCCCTTGAGATACCGTGCCATGCGGCGGCTCAAATGTTCACTAATAAATGCCACGCCATTGTGTTCGCACAGAAAACGCAATGCTGCATATTGTGGCAGCGTCCGCGTGAGGAGTGGTGCGCCCTGCACGTCGGCAGGAATCATTGCGCCGTCGAACAATACCGCCGCTACTTGCCGCGCCACCAAATACCGCGCATAATCAGCATCGGCGGGCTTTCGTGCGTCTGCTGTCCAGCCATGTTTTTCGGGAATGGCGACGGTGTTGGCAAAGGCAAAGGATTCTTCGGTGTAATGCGGAATTTCCACGATACGAAGCGTTGCGGGCGGCGTTACGCCAAAGCGTTGCACAAAAAACTGCACTGCTTCTTCGGCTGTACGCTGCATGATTGCTGCATTGTAAGGATGTTTGTCGTGGCAGTGCAATTCAATGTTTGTCGTTATTCCATTCGCAAGCGAGATTTTCTGCGTTGTTTGGGCGAATCGTGCAGAAATGATTGCAGCGTTCCACGCGCCAAAGCCTTCAAATACGGCGTAGGTGCGTCCTTTTTCTTGCCAAAATTTCACGCGCTCTCCGGCGGTAAGCGGCGTTTGGTCGGCTGCCGTACCAAGCGTGATGCAGTATCGGGCGCGGTCGGCATCGTCGGTGAAGACAGTGTTGGCAAGCGCAGTGGAATCACCAGCAAGCGGCAAACGGCTTGCAAGCGTTGGTAATCCTTGCTCGCGGCGGTGTTTGTTTGTGCGGATTTCACGCGTGCGATTGTAGCCCAGCGTCGGGAAACATTCATCCCAGCGTAAATACGTACCATTGAAGGTGAGATTCCCTTGCTGTTCGCCTTGCGTAAAGCCCGTGTACTCAAGCGTGGAAGAAATTGTCAAAAGAACCGAATCGCCCGTGTGAAGCGGCTTTGGGAGGCGTAGCATGATGTGGCGAAATACCTTGTCGTCCTGCAACACCTGTACGGGTGCGCCTTCCAGCCGAATACCTTGCGCGTTTATGCGGCAAAAATCCTCGTATTCCAAATGCAGCGTGTCTATGGTTGCCCTTGAACGATTATGCAACGTGAATGCCGCAAGAACAGTGGCTCGGCGGTCTTCGGGGTAGAGTTCCACTTTTGCCGTTACCGCCGTGAATTTTGGTTGCGGAGTCTGTGCAAACCGCTTGTATGCTCGCTCGTAGGCGGCGGCTTCGGCGCGTTCTTCGGTATGCGTTTGAAAACCATTTTGCTCGTTGATAACATCGTTCAGCACGTATTCACCGCCCACAAACGCCATTCCACACGCCGCCATCACCGCACCGCGCACGGGAGAAATGCCACGAAGCACAGCAGGAAGCCGCTTGCGAAACGAAACCATCACGCCACGCTGCCACGCCGCCAAACCCAAAACCACGAACAGCAAAGCAAGGCTCGTCCACGTGAGCGCGAACCAGAGATTGGCGTGGTTGAACATATTGTAGGCGTTCAGGTCGGAATAATTCGCTTCCGAAACATTGAAAATGTAGAGAAATCGAAGCTGTTCCACCGCGCCCAATTCATGCGAAATCACACAAAACAAAAAGTATCCGATGCCCACCGCATGAGCCGCGAAGCGGTTTGGAATGAGCGCGTGCAGCATAAACGCAAGCGCAATGATTTGACAATAGCCCAAAAAACTATCGGCGAAAATATCAATCGCATACACATCCCAGTCCAACGCCGTGAAACCTTGTACCAGTTGAACAACAACGCCAGAAAATACCATCATTGCCGCCAGCACAAACGCCGCTCCGAACATTGCCAGAAGCCGCGCCAGAAGCGGCGACCACGTTTGCATTGGCAGCGCGTCAGTGATTTGCCAAAAGTTTGTCATGCGGTCTTTGTGCAGCACTTCGCCCGTGTAGATCATGAGCAGCAGCACCACAAAAATTCCGACCGGAAGGCGAATTCCCGTCATAATCCACGTGAGCGGCAACTGCGGTGCAGTGGAGTAGTAGTGCGGTGTCCAGACGGCTTGATACATCGCAAACATGACGAACAATCCACCCGCAATCAATCGGAATGGTCGCCCGCGTGTGAGTTCGCTACATTCCAGCCATGCAAGGCGGAGAGCTTGACGCAAGGCGGCAGCGAAGCCTTCCTCTGATTTTTCGTAAGAGTGCGGCGCAATGTTCGGTGAAGTGATTGGCTGAACAAAAGCCGTAGAAACCTTTTCATTCCTTGCTTTCTTCGATATTTTTTTACCACGCGCTTCCTTGACAAAAAATTTATAGGAAAACCGCCAATACGCCGCACCAAAGGCTGCAAGCGTGATGCAGAGCCAGAGTGCGCGATTTGCCCACAAAAGCGGACTCATCGGTAGAAAGGCGGTGTTTTTCTCGCTGGCGGGAAGCGCATTGACCGTATCCAAGCAAATACCAAAGCCAAAAGGGTCGAGCATCATCATCACCGTGTATATCGTGCCGCTTGAGGTACTGCGGTTGGATTCGGCAAAAATGAAAAACATCATAAACGCAAACACCGCGAAGTAGGAAGCAATCATGCGGCGCGTGAACACTGCCGTTGTGAAGCCCACTGCCGAAAGCAAGAGCGCGTTGGGCAGCATAAAAACGAGCAGCGCGTGAAGAAGCTGTGCAAGCGGCATTACGCCTATGCGCTCTGGTGGTGCGCCCACAAGGTACGGTGCGGCAATCAAGCCCGGAATGTACATCGAAAGCAATACAATGTTCGACACCAACGCCGCTGCAAGCCGACCCCAAAACATGGCGTGTTCGCTCGCGGGCGTGGTATAGAGGATTGATGCGGTTTTGAAGTCAAGGTCTTTTTGCAGTGCTGATGCGGCGTTGGCGGCAATGACAACAATCCCTATCATGCCCAATGTGGCGCACGTCAGATACCAAATCGCCGCAGAGTTCATATTCACCACGTCGCTGGCGTAATAATCTATCGTGCCGTAGTTGTACCACACCGCTTGAATGAACATCAGTGCCATAAACACGTAGGTAAATGGGCGTTTGAAGCGGACGAGCAGTTCAAAAAGAAAAATTTTTGTAAACATATTGGTTTTTGGTTTCTGGTTGGTAGTTTTTGGTTGAAACCTCTTTTACCAAAACTGGAAAGTGAACAATGGGCAATTTTACATTTCCGTCATCCAGCCCAGTACGGACGAAAGTGTCATGCACACCGCCGCAAGTCCTGAAAGCGAGTATCGAAGCGGCATCTGGACGTTCATGCGCTGGAGTGCGTGCCACGCGCCGAGTGTGATATGCGGAATGAACACCGCACACGAAACCACATAGTTGATGCGGGCAAGCGGTGTCCCGTAGGCAGCCGCTCCGACAACCAACGTGGGCAGCATGGCATAACCGCACCAGATGAACAGGGATTTGGTGCGCCATTCAAAACGTGGAAAACGGAATAACCATACCGCAAGCCCGATATGAAGCAGTGTGTAGAGAAATACTACGCCAGAAATGCCATCGAGCAAAAATTTATTGTGTGCAGAAAAAGTAGGTGCGAAACCACGTACACAACTCATCACGAGCGATAACGCCGCCATAACCCACGAAATACGCCTGTTCCACGTGATGAATTGTCTTTTGCGTTCCATTTGGTTTGTAGTTTTTGATTTCTGGTTTGTAATTTCACGTTGTTGGGGAAGAGGTTTTATGCGGCTTGTACGGCTTTTTCGTGGATGGTAGCAAAGTACGCATCTTCGAGGCTGGGCGATTTTCGGTAAAATCCTTCGTCGTCCAAACGCTCGTCCGACAGCACCGTTATCAGCATTTGCCCTGCGTAGAAGCGTTGGGAAATCACGTCGTAGCGAGCGGTGTAGCTTGCAAGCTCGCTTTTGCCGATACGTTTTTCCCACAGTGCGCCGTCCATGCTTTCTTCGATGTCGAGCGGTTTGCCCGTGCGAAGCACACGCCCACCACCGATAATCGCCATAGCATTGCAGAGCGTGGAAACGTCTTCCACGATGTGCGTGGAGAGAATCACAACGGTATTTTCGCCGATTTCTGCCAATAAATTGTAAAAGCGGTTACGCTCCATCGGGTCGAGACCTGCGGTGGGTTCGTCCACAATAATCAGTTCTGGTGCGCCAATGAGAGCTTGTGCAATGCCAAAACGTTGCTTCATACCGCCAGAGTAGGTCGAAAGCGGTTTTTTGCGAACATCGTACAAATTCACGCGCTGCAAGAGGCGTTCTACCTCGCTTTTGCAGTCTTGCTTGTTGGCAATGCCTTTCAAGTCCGCCACGTGCGAAAGTAGTTCTTCCGCATTCACATTTGGATACACACCAAACTCCTGCGGCAAGTATCCAAGCCGCTTGCGGAGTTCGTGCGGTTTGCTTAAAACGTCAATCGTTTCGCCCGAAGCAGCTTCAAAGCTGATGCTGCCTGCATCGGCATCTTGCAGCGTGGCTATCGTCCGCATGAGCGTTGATTTGCCCGCGCCATTTTGCCCCAGAAGCCCGAACATTCCAGCTTCTATCGTGAGCGTTACGTCATCCAGCGCGTGAACGCCGTTGTCGTAGGTTTTGGAAAGGTTGTTGATAATGAGTTTCATGGTTTTCAGTTTTCCGTTTTTAGTTTCTGGTTTTTGGTGGTTGGTTTTGTAGATTTGTGTTCGTCCATAATATTCTGGCAAAAAACCTACAACTAGAAACCAAAAACTCTATGGAAACGCTTGTTTATCATTTACGCCGTGAAGAATTAAACGCGACATTTTTAGATGGAATCCGCTCTGGCATTGACGCAGAGCGGATTACGGTAGTTATTTCACCCGAAAAGCGAGAATCATCAGCTATTGCCGAACAGTCATTGCGAGAGCGGATTGAAGCAAATCGCCGTGCTGACCATGATTACAGCGTTCCGGGCGAAGAGTTCTCCGCCATGGTTGCTGCATTTGAGCAAGATGACACTTTTGATATAGTCGGTGCACTCGCGGCGCACAAACGGAGCAAGCCTTGATGCGGAGAATCACCTTAGAACCACAAGCCTTGCAAGATATGCAGGAACTTGCGTTGCTTGACCGCAAAACCCTTCAACGCTGTTTACGCATTTTCACCGAGTGTACGCGCACTCCATTTGAAGGTATCGGCAAGCCCGAACCGCTCAAAGGCTCACTTTCGGGATTTTGGTCGCGGCGAGTAAACGACGCAGACCGCATTGTGTATGAAGTAACGCCAAGCGAAATTATTGTGCATTCGCTCAAAGGGCATTACGAGTGAGTTTCATGATTTTTCGTTTCTGGTTGATAGTTTTTCATTTTCCTGCTTCCCCTCAAAACCTCGCCAATACTTGCACACCGAGCGAAATCGGTTCACCCAAAAATCCTGCTCTGAGGAAAAACGGATACGCATACTGCAAATACCGTGCATCGGTCAAATTCCGTCCCCACACAAACACATCCAACACAGGCGTACTCACACCAACACGAGTATTCACGAGGCTATACGCTGCTTGTGGAATCGTGTTGATGACATCGAAATATTGCCGCCCTGTGTATCGCCATTCTCCACGAGCCACGAGCGTAAGCGGCTGTCCAGCAATATTCACTCCAAGCGGCACATTGTATTGCAACGCCAGCATGGACGTAATGTCTGGTGTATAGACGGTCAAATTTCCTGCAAATTCGCGCGGACGGAAACTTGCATCCAAGTAGGGAAGTCGTGTGTAGGCGGAATTGATGTAGCCCGCGTTCCAATCAAGCTGCAAGCCTGGCAGCAGAATTGCCGAAAGCTCAAGTTCCACGCCGCTTGCACGAGTTTCGCCAATGTTTTGAATCGCAAAACTGAATTGCGGCGTTACGCTGTTGATTTGCACATCGGTGCGATTGATAAGAAATGCCGTGATATTTGCCCGCAAACGATTGTCGAAAAACTGAGATTTGAAGCCAATTTCGTAGTTGTCCGAGTATTCGGGTTTGTAGGTGAGAAACTGTGCCTCGTTTGCATTGCCGTTCACGCCGCCCGGACGGAAGCCGCGTGTGTAGCTTGCATACATGCTTTTGCTGTCGTCAAACTGATACGCAACGGAAATTTTGGGTGAAAACGCCGTCGAAAGCCCGTTCACGTCGCGCTGCGTGAGGGTCGGTACGGGTGGAAAAGGCTGTTTGATAAGCTCGGAGCGTGTTGTGAGCAGGTTCGATTCGTAATCATAGCGCAAGCCAGCCGTGAAGGTAAGCGCGTCCCAAAGCGTGTAGCTCGCCTGCCCGAAGAGCGCGAAACCCCACGAGCGCGTTGTGGAATACGTTGCGGTGTTGTACGGCGCGAGTGTGTCTCCTGCCAGGCGTAAATCCTTGCCAAAAACGTAAGTGTAATCTTCGCGTTTGCTGGTCAGAAAGCCATACGCGCCTGCAATCCAGCGCAAGGGCGACGCAACGTTGTCGGGCGAGGAAAAGCGCAGTTCCTGCATGAGCGTTTGCACAGGCACAATGCTTCCGGCTGCCGTGAATCCCTGAAAGTCGAGGGGCGAGTAATCAATATCGGATGTGTCGATGTAGCGGCGTTGTTGTCCCTGATAGCTTGTGATGGACGTAAAATTCAGCCCTTCACCGTAATGCTGCACCGTGAGCGAACCCGTTACTACGTCGCGGGGCGCACTGCCGTTACGATTCATATTCAGCCGAAAAGGATTTGCCCGCGCAATGCTGTCGTTTGTAGCATAGAGCTGTCCTTCGTTGTAGTTTGTTTCGCCTTTTGCGTTCAGCGTTATCACCCATTCATCGCTGGGCAGCCATTTCAAAAAGATGTTTCCGCCAACAGTTTCAAAGCGTCCGGTTGGTTGCTTCGTAAACTCGTTGAAATAATAGCCGTCGCCGCGTTCATACACACCCGAAGCCCCGAAAAACAGGCGGTCTTGAACAAGCGGTGTTTTGAACGCAACGGCAGCCCGCGCTTGATTCCGTGAGCCGTAGCTGAGTTCAGCAGAACCACTTGTGAGATTTGTCGGGCGTTTGGTGGTGATATTTACCACGCCGCCCAGCGCATTGCGCCCGAAGAGCGTTCCCTGCGGACCCCGCAAAACCTCAATGCGTTCAATATCCATGAGCGTCATTGCGGCTGCATCGGCATCAAATTGGGCTACGTCGTCAATATACATCGCTACGGCGGGGTTGTACGAATACGCATTCACGCCGCGCACGGTCAGCAACGCTGGACCACCGCTTGTTTTGGTAACGGTCAGGTTTGGTGCAAGCGCGGTCAAATCGTTGGACGACCACAGGCGGAAGTTTTCAATTTGTTTTGCCGAAATGGACGTAACGGCAACAGGCGACTTTTGGCTGTTCTCCTCGCGCCGCTCGGCGGTAACGGTGATTTGTTCCAGCGAAAGCGATTCTTCGGGCAGCGTGATTTCAAGGGTTGCCGCGTCGCCCGATTTCACTTCCACACGGCGTTCTTGCTTTGCAAAGCCGAAGCGCGACACCGTGAACGTGTATTTGCCCGCACTCGGCACAGCAAGCGCGAACGAGCCGTCTTGCGCCGAAAGAGTACCACGTGGGGAATTCAACAACGTGATTTTTGCCGACGGGAGTGCTTCGCCGCTTGCACTTTTCACCACGCCTTTGATAACAAGGCTTGAGGAGTTTTGAGCGAACATCAATGAGTGCGAACTCGCAAGAACGAGAACAAACAACAAGAGGAGAAAACGATTCATAAAAAAGAAAAAAACGGTAAAAGACAGATTGCTTATTGCAATTCATTTGCAATTTATAGTTTTTACTGCAAATTACTTGCGATAAAATTTTTGATATACCAGTAAACCATTCACATCATCAATCCATGTTTACGCTGCTCACGCACGAGCAGCCAGACAAATACTGGTGCGCCCAAAGCCGCCGTTACAATGCCAATCGGAAGTTCCGCCGGAGCAGCAATCGTGCGGGCGATAAGGTCTGCCACGACCAGTAACGATGCGCCCGCCAGAGCAGACGATGGCAGCAAAAACCGATGATTCGGTCCAATCACCAAGCGAAGCAAATGCGGCGTGATAAGCCCCACAAACCAAATAATTCCACACAACGATACCGATGCGCCGACGATTAACGCCGTCAGCACGAGCAGCACGCGCTTGAGCAGTTGCACGTTTACGCCAACATTTTCTGCGTCGCGCTCACCCAAAAGCAAGGCGTTGAGCGGCGTTGCAAAGCGCATTACCGCAAGCGTTGAGGGAATAACCAACGCGGAAAGTACCGCCAGCGATTGCCACGAAGCCGCACCCAAACTGCCTAATCGCCAAAAGTTGATGTTGCGAAGCTGCGCGTCGTTGGCGGTAAAAATGATGTAGCCCGTATATGCTTCGGCGATTGCCGTAACCGCCACGCCCGCCAGAAGCATTGCCGCAATCGAAGTCGTGCCGTAGCGCGTTGCAATGCGATACACCAGCCACACCGCGACAAAACCACTGGCAAACGCCATGATTTGCAACCCAAAAACATTCCACAACGGATGCTCGCGTAGCCACACGCCCGCAAACGGCAATGCACCGCCAAAGCCGATAAACGTTACCGCGCCAACCGTCGCGCCGCTTGAAATACCAACAAGAGCGGGGTCGGCAAGCGGATTGCGGAACAATCCCTGCACAGCAGCACCCGCCACGCCTAAGCCACCGCCCACTATCACCGCCAACAACACACGCGGCAAACGAATCAGCAGCAAGATATTCGCTTGCTGTTCGCTCACTTCCGCAAAGGCAGGGAAGCCACATTGTGCAGCAAGAATGCTCAGAACGTGCAGCGCGGGAATCTTAACCGCACCAATACCGCAGGCAAGAATAGCAACAACAACGAGGACGACTGCAAGTGCAGTGCAGGCGAGAACTGCTTTTGCATGGCGATTCTGCCGCAAGGATTTGCCCTCCAGTTTTTCTGGGCGAGGCGGTGCCGCAGGAAACGATACAGTAATTGATTCAGCGTATGATTTCACATATCGTTCCGTCAGCGATTCAGAAGAGTTCATCGGGCTGCTTTGACAGGAAGAGTAGGGGAGCTTACTTGCTTTTTTGCCACCAGTTCGGGATGAAGTTCTTGCGTGAGTTCGATGAGAGCTTTGCCCATGCGCGGACCAAAACCCAAGAGTGCCAAATCATCCACCGTTACAACGCGCTTGTTTTTGCCTGCGGGCGTGAGTTCCATGCCCGGAATGGCGGTGATTGCTTGCGCTGTACCACCCAAACTTTCCGCGCCGTGTGTGGTCATCAGCAGCACTTCGGGCGCAATGCCGACGACTGCTTCTGCGGTAACAGGTTTTGTGCCGTCGAACTCGGTTACAGCATTCACGCCGCCTGCAAGCTGCACCATTTCAAACGACAACGTTTTTTTGCCAGAAATGAGCATTGTTTTTGCACCTCTGGCATAGATGGACAGAACACGCGGGCGAGATGTTGTGCGGCTTACAAGCTGTTTTGCCGTTGCAATGTCTGTTTCTAATTGTTGAATAACGGCGGCAGCTTCTTTTTCTTTGCCAAGTGCCTGCGCGATACGGCGAATTTTCTCTTTCGCGCCGTCGGCACTATATTCCGACGGAACAACAAGAACGGGAACACCGCTTGCTTTCAACTGTTCGATGACGTTGGGCGGTCCGGCTTCGGTGGGAAGTATGATAAGCGTGGGCTTCATCGAAAGAAGCCCTTCCGCCGCGAGAGTGCGCCAGTAGCCGATTTGCGGCAGTTTGCGAACCTGTTCGGGAAATGTGCTGGAAAGGTCAGTCGCCACGACGTTTCCGCCCATGCCGAGCGCGAACACGATTTCGGTTACCGCGCCGCCTGCGGTAACAATGCGGCTGGTGTTGGTGATAACCACAGATTTGCCGTCTGCGCCTTGCACTGTGCGCGAAACAGCTTGATTATTTTGCGGCAACGCATTTTGCGGCGGCGCATTTTGCGCGTTCACTTGCGGCATTCGCCCCGTGAGCAGTACCAGAAACAAGAGCATCCACGCCATAAGTACCGATTCGCCCACGATACGCATCACGGCAAGCACTGGTGCAAGGAGAAAAAAATCCCGCTCACGTTTGACGACGATAATGCTTCCGTTTGGAGCGATAGACAAGTTGGATTTCATGCCGCCTCCATTTGATGCTCGGAAATTGTTTCGGTTAATGCCAACAAACCCGTTTCGAGGCGGTGCATGATTTCACGCCATTGCTCCAATTCAGGAATGCCGGGCTTGCGTTTGCCGAAAAGTTGAACAATCATGCTTCCTTTGGCATCAAAACATTCCAACGATGTAACAATGCCTTCCGCCGTCGGTTTGCGAACAACCCATGCAGAAACAATGCGGTCTTCGCGGACGTGCAGGTTGAAATCAGGGTCGAGGACGTTTATCCATGGTCCCATCGGCTTAATGGTGTGAACCTTTCCCGTGTGAATCTGAATTGCCGCGCCATTGCCCACAAAGACCATAATCGGCGTTTCAAGTTGCGCCGCCGCCCGCAACACCAGTTGCAATGCGAAATGCCGAGCCGAGCCATTTTCGCCCTGCATTGCTATCGGAGTGGCAAAGTTGTTTGGGAAAATGCCTTCATTGTTCAGGTCGTGAGCGATGCGAAGTGCTTGGGTGCGCGAAACGCCGTACTTCTGGGTAATGCCAAAAAACTCGTGCGTGTCGGTCATTGCCGACCAACGTTGTGCAAAGCCGCGCACGTCAATTTCCGCATCAGGACGCTCTGGTGAATCGGCTTCGGGCGCACTGACCGTTTCCTTCGGCGATTGGCTGTCATGGCGAAATTTTGCGGCAATCCGCACAAACGCTTCGACATTGCTGTCATCTTGCAAAAAAACTTTGTGAATGGCATGACCTTCGGCATTGAAAAACTGGATGCTGCGGCGGACGGTGTGAACGGATTGCTGTACGCCGTCGCCGTTTTTGATTGGTACACTCACCGCATCTTCAACGGCAAATGCTTTTTTCCAATGCCGCATAAACAGGCGCATATCAATATCCTCGCTCACAAAAAGTGTGTGCATTGCTCCTGTTTCGGGTGTGGGATAAATTCCTTTGCGCTCATGCACGGCATTGTCGTTGCGCGTGAGAGCCATAACGCGCCCAAGATGCGGAATTTCTGCCAAGATGTCGTTCCAATGATGCGTGGAATGAAGGCGGACAACCCGTGTGGTGGAAGCATCGTTATCGCAGCACGACGCAAGAAGTTCGGCTTCGCTCACGTGGAGTTTATCGGCTGCATCACGTAGGCGAAGCTGCGGATGCTCCTTGCGAAGAGCATCCCAGCGTTCAAAAAGCGTTTGTGGATTCATTTGGTTCTTGAGAGAAGATTCTTGAAAGAAGTTGGTGAAAGAGCGTTATTTCAAATTGCGTGAACCGTCCGCTTGGTAAAAGTAGCGGAACGTGTAGTAGCGCGACGCGCTGTTCATGTCCGGCATAGCAGGCGCACCGCGATAATAGCTTTGGATTTGCAACTTGGCATACTTCCCGTCGGCGGAGCGGAGCGCAATGACCACACCCGGAATGGGAGAAATGATATTGGTCGCACTACTGTAATTGTACCAACCGCGCCCTGAGCCTGTTGGAATGGCAAGAGCAGTTGCGGACGAATCCACACGCCAGCCTGTTTCGGGCGCAAGAACGAGCGCGTCGTAATCTTGTGCGGTCAGCACTTGCGCCTGCGCTTGCCCAAAGCGTCCTGTGCCGCCATTTATCCAAATCGTCGTGCCGCGAAAGGCAATGTCCCATTTTGCTGTTGCCGTGTCTGCGCCCGTTACAATGGTGCTGTCTTTCAAATTGAAGTAGGTAAAACGCCCAGCACTCATCGGGTCGGCAGCAATATCACGGGTGATGATGGCTTTTCCTTGTGCAACAGGAACAACTGGCTCAACGACTTTTTGCTGACAGGAACTAGCAAACAAGCCGCAAAAACAAAAAACAAGAGCGAAAAAATGTGTCGTAAAATGTGATGTACGCATAACAGTAAAAAAGATAAAAAATGAAAGAATTGGTGAACGCTGTTTTATTCAAACGTTGCTTCATTGAACATTGTTTAATTCATTGCAAAACCAAGTGGCAGAGCCAGCGATGCAACGGCATCGGCAAGCAACGCACGAATATCTTCAGCTTCCTCGCGGGTGAAGGCGAGCTTGAGTTTGATGGGGCGCATATCAATCAGAATTTTACGCACATGTGCGCTGGGAACACTGCACTTCGCCCAATGGTCAATGTCCAGCGTTCCCCAAAAATTTTCCGTGCTGCGAAGCTCGTTCTCTGTCATATCCAGAACAAAATTTCCAAATTCTACGTGATAGCATTGGCAGTGCGGACAGTGAAACACTACGCCAAAGCGGGAGCGGCAAAGAAAAATCGGCTCGCCATGATGCTTACCGTGAGAACGATGAGAAGAAGTATTCATAATATTGAAAAAAGTTTATTTAGACTGAATCCAAATAATTATATTGCAAAGTTATGTGTTTTTCCACGTAGCAAGTAACGCAAAACGGAATAACAATGACGCAAAACGGATTTTGTATTATCACCACGCAACTATGAACGTCTGGCAGCAAGAAGGTAGCGCAGCACTTATCGAAGAGCAGCACAACAACGTCTGCGGAGTAGGCGAGGGGCTGTTTGAGCGGCGGGTAGAATTTTTACTACCGCATGGAAAAGCGCACGTTCAAGAGTGGTCGTTTGGCGGAATAGAAATTCGCAGCATGGCAGCAGAACTCACCGACCGCGCCATTCTTCAAACCGAAGACCTCGCGCCGCGCATTACGCTTCACTTCGCAACACGGGAGCATTCATCGAGCAGATACGAAGGAGTGAGCGAACACATTCATTACGCATCGTTTGAGCATAATGTGATGTTTTCGCCGTTTGTCTGTGGCGAAATAGAGTACGAGGCATTGGAAAAAGTCAGAGTGTGCGAAGTGCGCTTCACGCCAGAGTATTTTGCCCATCTTGTGCCAGAGGAATCCCCATTGATAGCACCGCTCCATAAAGAAATTGCGCGAGGGAAAGCTGGAATGGTAGGAAAAGCAAACTTTGCCCTGACATCACGCATGGAGACTCTTTTGCGTGAGATACACACGCCTGCACGTCGTGGTTGTTTGCAAAAAATATTTTTAGAATCAAAAGTGCTGGAATTGTTTGTACTGCAAAGTGAGCAAATACAGCAGGCAGGTCATGGATGCAGGGAGTGTGGCTTGTGTTCGCCAACACCAGCATCGCAAAAGCGTTCAGAGCGAGAGCGTTTGCAGGAAGCCTTCGAGATAGTCTGCAACTCCTTTGCCGCACCACCGACATTAGCAGAATTAGCACGCCAAGTCGGCTTGAATGAATTTACGCTGAAACGAGGTTTTAAGGAAACCTTTGGAACAACGGTCTATGCGCTTGTGGTTGCAGGGCGAATGAAAAAAGCCCGCGAACTCTTGCTCACAGGCGATACGCAGCAATCGCTCACCATTGCAGACATCGCCGAAGCCGTTGGCTACGAACACGCAACGCATTTTACGGCTGCTTTCAAAAAGTATTTTGGGGAATTACCGCGCAGTCTGCGTCAATAAGGCTGAAGAGTGCTTGAAATTTCATGAAATTTGCCTCGTCGGTGCGTGGACTACGGGCGCGGCTGCTCCGCGCCCTTCGCCGCGCTCTCCTCGGCAGTGAACCGAGAAATGGGGAAGTACAAAAATCACTAAAACTTTGCCAACACCATCGCAACCGCCTCTTTCAATTCCTGATATTTTTGAGCAATTGTCTCTGGCGTGTCGAGCGAGCGCGACCGCATAAGCTGAGAAACACCCACACCTGCCTCATCCGATTCTTTAAGCAATCGTGCATATTCTTCTTCCGTCAGACGAACCGTTACCACACGAACCGACCCATCTTCTGAACGAGGTTTCCGACCTAATTTTGCCATACAAAACACCTTGATTTGTTGTTGGTAAAAAGGAATCATTGTTGATTACATAATCGGCAAATATACACTACAAATCACAACAAACAAAATCATCGGCATTGTTGCTCATTTTGCCCTATCCGGGCGGGAACGCTCGCCCTCCGCTGGAACAAAATAGCACGTCGTCGAAAAAAGAAGCAAGGGTGATACGGAGCGTCGCAAAGCCTCCGCCCTTGCTTCTTTTTCGGTCGTCGTGCCTTGCTCTTGTTGTGCGTCGGTCGGCTCGGCACAATGTGTCGGCGGCTGCGCTGCGATTTGCTGTTGA
Organism: Candidatus Kapaibacterium sp.; assembly: GCA_004292595.1. Lineage (GTDB taxonomy): Bacteria > Bacteroidota > Ignavibacteria > Kapaibacteriales > UBA4661 > PH2015. The sequence goes on from RDXM01000109.1 coordinate 38,894, forward strand.
CAAAAGATTGTTGTTGCGCTGCTTGCTATCGCCTTCGCCTGCGGCAGCATGGCTCATTGTTCTTGGTGTGTGGTGCAGAGTGTGCGAGTGCGTGTGTTTGTTTTTTCTGGAGTTGTGTGCAAGTTTTTTTCGTAGTTTTTATTTTTCTTTTTTGTATTTTTTTTCTTGCTTTTCTTTGCGTTTTCTCGTATCTTTGTAGTGTTCAGTTTGTTCTTCTTTCACTTCTTTTTGAAGGTGCTTTATGCTTTCCTCTGCTTTTCCTTTTGGTTCGCGTGTTCTTCGCGCTCCGTCGGTTTTTTCGCTTTCGGGCTGGTTGGTTG